>JAWOGN010000173.1:0-8886 GCA_046496815.1 Desulfatiglandaceae bacterium | reverse complement strand
TGTACCTCCGCCTTTGACTTCCCTTGTTCGAGAAGGTCCAGCGCTATCTCCGGCTTTTCACCGAAAATCTTGTAAACGTGTTGAGCGCCGATTGCCGCCATACCGGATGACCTCCTCTCCTGGCATTGCCGTCTCCCTTATCAACCGGAAAATTCTTTTGGTACCCGTATCCCTTGCTAACATAGAGTTTCCTTTCCTGTCAAGCTGGATTGCTGATGGTCAGACCAATTTGATGCGTATGCTCCACCTGTGCGGTCGGTGATCAGCGGACACAGTGCCGTCGAGGGAAGAGGGCTGTGCGGTTAGGGATTTCGGCAGAGTGATGTGAGACTGCCGAAGCCGCCCGATTGATATCCTACGCAGGCAGGAGCCGGCCCGGGAGAATTGATTTCAAATGGGGAGGAGAAGTCAGAGGATAGAGGATGCGCCTCGTCTCAAGCACTGAGAAACCCTTTTAGCTGCCTCGTCAGTATGGGTACGATCTCAAATAAGTCTCCGACAATGGCGTAGTCACATTTTTTAAAGATGGGCGCCTCCGGATCCTTGTTGATGGCAACGACGGTTCCCGCAGTTTTCATACCGGCCAAATGCTGAATTGCACCGGAAATCCCACAGGCAATGTAGAGCCGCGGTGTGACGGTGGTTCCGGTCTGACCCACCTGCATGGAATGTGGGACATATCCTGCGTCCACCGCCGCCCGGGAAGCGCCGACCGCCGCCCCCATCACCTCGGCGCATTCCGCCAGTATCCTGAAATTGTCGGTGGAATTCATGGATCTTCCTCCGGAAATGATGATCTCCGCTTCCGTCAAATCAATTCCCTTCGATTTTCCCCGTCGCACTTCCTTTATCGTCATTCGATCGGTCTGGGACAAAACCGTATAAGAAATTACTTCCGCCTCGCGGGGTGCCTCAACAGGGTCGATTGCGTTGGGTCGGATCCCGAAAATGAAATGAGTTCCATCCAGTTTTATAGACGCCGTGGTCTTGCCGGAGAATTGGGATTTGGTAGCGATGTGTTCCGCGAGATTCACGCGAATACAATCCATAACCAGGGGCGCATCAAGGAAAGCTGCAATCCTTGGCAAAACGTCTCTACCCTGAGTGCTCGTCAGTCCGACAAGGGTATGGATATCAAAGTGATCCATCGCTTGGATGATCGCTTTCGACCGAGACTCGGGATTCCAGGGAGACGTCTCTGCGTTGGAGGAGATTTCAACGATTTTCTGAACGCCGTGGGCCTGCAAGCGATCTTGATGATGGCTGCCACGGTCGTCCAAAACAAAGGCGTAAAGCTCATGTCCCTTTCCATGAGCTGCGGAGATAACACCGTAATTCGACTTTTTCAGGGTGCCTTCCGTGATCTCTATTAGGATACCGATTTTTTGCATGATCCAATTCCTACTTCTGCCCGTTAGAAAATTTTCGCTTCAGTGCGGAGCCGTTCAATGAGTTGTCGGACAACTTCCTCCGGGTCCCCCTTGAGGATTTGCGCGTGGCGGTCTTCTTCGACGGGCTGAAATTCAAGGAGGGTCATACTTCCTGCGGGTTTTTCGAGACTCAAACCGGCAAGGTCCAGCTGTTTCACCGGCTTTTTCTTGGCCATCATGATATCCTTGAATTTGGGATACCTCGGCGTATTCAATCCCTTACCGGTCCCAATGACACACGGGGCGGTCATTTCAATGACTTCCGTCGCACCGGCCTCCGCCTGTCGCTCCAGTGTAACCCGGCCATTTGCCATTGAAAATCCCACGACATCCGTCGCGACCGGAATGTCCATTTCCGCAGCCAGTCGAAACATGGTCTGCATTCCTTCGCTGTCGATGGACGCTTTGCCCGTGAATATGATGTCCGGCCGACCATCCTGCAAGATGACTGTCTTTAACGCCTTGGCGGTCAATATGCTGTCCGGATAGTCATTGGTCTGGATGAATATCCCCCGGTCGGCCCCCATGGCCAGCGCGGAGCGCACAGTATGGCCGGCGCTTTCTTTTCCGAGGGTCACAATGACCACCTCGGAATCACCCATCCGCTCTTTGAGCCTCAATGCTTCCTCAATGGCATTTTCATCGTAGGGGTTTATCAAAAAGACCACGGACTCATCAAACTGAGTCTTATCCCGGATGGTAATGTTGGCTGCCGAATCGGGCACATGTTTCACGCACACATAAATGTTCATGGCTTTCCTTTCAAGCGGGTAATATGCCGAACCGCCGGCCAAGACAAGGATGTCCGTATCTTCTATAGCGTGGGGACGGACAGCGAGTATTGACGGCTGCTCAATGACGCGGTTGTTGGCAATTCCGTCCATCCCGTGAGAATGAAAAGGGCTTCACCCCTCTCAAGACGAAGCCCTTTTGCATTTTGTCATCCGTCTGAATGTCGCAATGATCGATCGGCGAATCAGCCGTTTACGGAGAAACTACTGTCCGGATTGATTTCCCGCAGGCGGGAGAAGAATCCGACGTTGATGGGTATCCCGGTATAGCGCATCTTGAACTGCAACGGGTCTTTATCGTGGTCTTTCCCCTTCTCGCAGTAAGCTATCAAATCCGCCATCATGGCACCGACCACCGGTGCGTTCTTATACTGATTGCCGCTGGTGCCGATGGCCATGTAGTAGCCCTTCAGGTCGGACTTATCATAGATGGGAATCCAGTCGTCCGAACAGTCATATAAATCGCAGACACCCCTCGGCTGGTTCGGGATCTGCAGGTCCGGTACACGCTTGGCCAAACGGTATACTTGGGCTTTCCATTGGGGATCCGTGACCACATTCGTGGATCCACTGTAAAAGTCGTCCGGGTCCTCAATCCATTCCTGGGGATCACACGCCGGGTCCTCGCTCCCCACCAGGAACATATTGCCGACCTCCGGTCGGTAATAGCAGCCAATGTCGCCATCAGAAGTGTGGTAACCGTCGTTCAAGTAATCATAGCCTTCGGGAGATGGAACGTGATGTACCTCATGTCGAAGGGCCTTGGTCTTGATGTTCATACCCTTTTCGACATCCGCCATCCGATTGATGAGGAATGAATGGGGACCCGCTGCATTGAGAACAATCGGTGCATCGATCTGCGTGCCGTCCTTCAGAGTCACACCCAGCACCTTCTTATCATCACGTCGTATTTCGACCACTTCGGCGTTGAACATGAATTCGCCTCCTTTGGCTTCCGTGGCCCGCTGCACATTGTGCGTCGACAGTGCCGGGTCGTTCACATACCCGCCACCCGGGCAAAAGACGGCGCCCTCAACCTCCTGAGTTGGTTCCTCATAGAACGCCGGATCTTCGGGTCGCCTGACCGGCCAGTGCTCGTGCGTATCGTAAACGGGAACCTTTTCTTTGAGGGTCGCAATGTCCCACTCTTCACACGGCACGCCCACATCCTTGTAGTGCTTTAACACTTTTCTCCAGTCGTGGCCTTGGCTCTTGATCAGGATGGAGCCTGTATTCATGTACCTGGCAAGACCTTTTTCATCCTTCACATTTCCCAGATAATTTTCCCAGTCCATCCAGTACTTGAAGCCTTCATAGGCCATGGCGACACCGTCTCGGGTGGAATAGTGGGCCCGAACGATGGCACATGAATTGCCGGTTGAGCCCTCACCGGCACTCGCGATTTTGTCAATGCTCAGGGTTTTGTAGCCCATTTTGGCCAATTCATAGGCCGTGCAGGCACCAATGATGCCCGCTCCAATAATGATGGCATCTGCTTTTTTGTTCATTCCAAAACCTCCCTCTCTTTGGATACGTCTAAATAAGAATCGTTGACGAGTGCTTACCAAGATATTACGTTACCAGCACATCAAAACAATGACAAGGCCAAATTTTGGTCAAGCCGTATCACTTTAGCGCTTTGAAAATCCCCAATATCGGAAAAGAGATCCCAACGGCCCCCAACCCACAATTTCAAAGCACTAAACTCATATGTCAAGCCTGGTTCGCACGTTCCGATCGTTCAACTCTGTCAGTGAACTCAAATGGTTGTCTCATTTTGGAATTTCGGCCGTTGCAGAGAGTCCGTAA
This sequence comes from Desulfatiglandaceae bacterium, assembly GCA_046496815.1. Lineage (GTDB taxonomy): Bacteria > Desulfobacterota > DSM-4660 > Desulfatiglandales > Desulfatiglandaceae > JAWOGN01. Next base: position 4,856 of record JAWOGN010000173.1, on the reverse strand, counting down.
CACTTGGGATATATTTTTAAAAATGTCAACAAATAATTGGTTCGTTTGTTTTCAATTCATGACAGTTGCATTGACTTTTTTGGTTGACGGAGATGAGCTTCTTTTAATAAAAATTGAAACCTCTAGCCGTGCTCTTTGCTGAGTGCGGTGCAAAGCTCATTATGAAAAGGAGCGCTTATGTTTCGAGGGTACAAACGCCTGTGGGGAAAACCGACACTCAAGTCAAGTTATGATGTGGCGATTATCGGTGGCGGCTTGCATGGATTGGCCGCCGCCTATTTTCTCGCCCGAAATCACGGCATAAATGATGTCGCGGTGATTGAGAAACGCTACATCGGTTTTGGGGGTTCCGGCCGGAACACCGCCATTGTTCGCGCAAATCAGCGAACAAAGGAAAATCTACCCCTCTACGATGAGGGGCTCAAGCTCTGGCCCAAGCTGACGGATGAACTTGACTTTAACCTCATGTTTTTCAACTGCGGAAACCTGAATTTGGGCCACAGCGAAGCTGCAATCAACGCACTTCGTCTGCAGGTAACCTCCGCCCAGTTCAATGGAATCAAAAGCGAACTGCTCGACGCGAAGCAACTGAAGGAAATGTGCCCCCTTCTGGATATTTCAGACCGACCCAAATATCCGATCCTGGGCGCCATGTACCATCCGCCCGGCGGGACCCTCCGCCACGACGCCGTGGTCTGGGGTCTTGCAAAAGGTGCCTCAAAACACGGTGTCCATATCCACCAGGGAACCGAGGTCCTTGGAATCGGTGTTGAAAACGGAAAAATCTCTTCGGTCGAAACGGATGCGGGAACGATCCATACGTCTCGTGTGTTGCTCGCCGCCGGCGGCTATTCCGCCCGTATCTCATATGAAATGCTGGGCATTCCGCTTCCCATCAGTGTTTTGAATATCCAGGCCATGGTATCGGAACCGTTGAAACCGCTACTGGACCATGTCGTTTCATCCGGCGCCTACCACGTCTACGCCAACCAGACACTCAAAGGAGAGATCGCCACGGGCGCCCACATGGACCCGTGGCCGAATTATACGACACAAGCAACCGCTCACTATATCAAGCATCAGGCGGAAGCCTTGACGGATATTCTACCATGCTTCAAAAAGATTCGATTCATGCGGCATTGGTCCGGCCTGGCCGATATGACGCCCGATATGGCGCCGATCATGGACGGCAACGATCCGATAGAAGGTTACTATTTTGACTGCGGATGGGGATATTTTGGATTCAAATCCGCGCCGGTCACAGGGAAATATATGGCGGAATTCATAAGCTCCGGTCAATGCCCCGAAATCCTCAAACCTTTCACACTGCGTCGCTTTGAGCAGCACCGATTGATGGGTGAAACGGCCGGTCCCAACAACTACGGGCCATGGAATTAGGAGAGGAGAAATCGAAATGTCGTTTATGATTACCTGCCCGATTTGTGGAAAGCGAAACGCATACGAATTTAGATACGGTGAAGTGGAACGCGGGCCGAGGCCTGACGAGAACGGATTAACGCCGGAAGGTTGGTGTGAATATGTACACACGCGCCCGAATGCGGGAGGGATTCAAAGAGAATGGTGGTACCATCGGGATGGGTGCGGCGTGTGGTTCACCATTTACCGAAACACCTTAACCAATCTTGAAGCGGATGAACCGGAGGAGAAATGATGAATAGGCTCACGGATCTGCCCACCCTGCGAATCAATCCGGCCGAATCTCTCAGCTTTACTTATCGGGGCAAGCCACACAGTGGGATGGCAGGAGACACGGTGGCGACGGCGCTGTTTGCAAACGGCGTGCGGGTTTTTGCAAGGAGCATGAAATACCACCGTCCGCGAGGGTTATACAGCCTCGATGGAGAATGCAGTAATACGAGCGTCGAAGTCAACGGCATTCCCAATGTCCGCAGTGAGAAAACACTGCTCCGAGACGGCATGGTTGTGAAGCCGCAAAATGTATGGGGAAGCCCCGAGCGGGATTTCCTGGGCTTCCTGGACAAGCTGGATTGGGCAATGCCTGCCGGATTTTATTATCGTTGGATGCACAAGCCTTACAGATTTTGGCCCTTTTTTTTGAAACAGATTCGAAAAATGGCCGGACTCGGAGTTCTCAAACCCTCCGTTGAACTGAGCGAGCACTATGATGAGATTTATCCGAATGCGGATGTCTGTGTCATCGGAGGCGGTCCTGCCGGCATGTCGGCGGCGTTGGCCGCTGCCGAGCAGGGATTGCGGGTCATCCTTTTGGAATCTCGCCCCTGGCTGGGCGGTTGCTTTGAGTATCGAGCTGCGGAATTCACACCGGGCGTACCCCTGTATCAGCGAGCGCAGGAACTTTCCAGACAGATTGAAGAGACTCCCAATATTCGTGTTTTTGCCCACACGACCACCATTGGGGTTTACAGTAATAATCTCATCACTGCGTCCCAAATACGCGGGGGAGGGGATGCCTTCGAGGAGCGCTATGTGGAAATCCGAGCGGAAAGCCTTGTCGTTGCCACAGGATGCATTGAGCGACCGCTGGTCTTCGAAAACAACGAGCGACCGGGCGTCATGCAGATCGGCTGCGCCCACCGGTTGAGCCGAACTTATGGACTGCTGCCCGGTGAGCGGGCCGTTTTCAGCGTCGGTCATGATCTCGGTCTGGAGGCGGCGATGGATCTTTCGGATTTGGGTCTTTCGGTTCTGGCGGTGGCTGACGTGAGACAGGATGGTCAGGCCCCCCGGTTGGTAGAAGGCCTTGCAGAAAAGAAAATTCCGTTTCTGCGCGGTTGGGTTTCATCCAAGGCGCACGGGAGCAAAACCCTCAAGAAAGTGACGCTGAGTACAACAGAGGGGATGAGACATCGTGAGTACGAATGCGACGTCCTGGTGGCTTCAGCGGGCCTGACGCCTGTTTACGGCCCGCTTTCGCTGGCCGGAGCAAAAATGGGCTTCGATCTCCACAGCGGCTTTTACCTCCCCACTCAGTTGCCGCCGAGCGTCCACGCGGCGGGGCGTTTAATGGGCCTTCACGATCCCGATTCCATTGAGACTTCGGGTCGACTGGCCGGACTGTCCGCGGCAGCGGATTGTGGTGCGTCCGTGGAAATGCTTTTAAAGGATGCGGAGGAAAAATATGAGGGGCTGCCGGGTCCGGTGAGAGGGTCTAAATTGGTGATGGCCCCGGTGACAGGGAAAAAGAGTTTTATCTGTTTTGATGAAGACGCCACCATCAAGAACATCTATCAGGGGTGCGAAATGGGGTTTGATGCGGTAGAGTTGTCAAAGCGGTTTACCGCCGCCGGCACGGGTTCGGGTCAGGGGGGGATCCCCGGGCACAATCTCCCGCTGGTCATATCGCAATATCATGCCGAATCATCCGGATTGGCGCTTCCCTCCACGGTCCGCGCACCGCTGTTTCCCACCTTGATGGCAACATACGCCGGAACCAACCATGATATGTACAAACGGTCACCGCTTCACGAATCGCAAGAAAGGGCGGGCGCTGTTTTCCGCCGGATCGGCGTATGGAAGCGCGCCCGATATTTTTCCAAGGATTTCAGTTGTCGGGCGGAAATCGAAAATGTACGCAACAACGTCGGTTTGATCGATGTCTCCACGCTGGGCAAGTTTCGCATTTTCGGCCCCGATGCCCTCAAAGCGCTTCAACGGGTATACGTGGGAGACATGTCCAAAATACCGGAGGGAAAAATTAAATACTCGGCCATGTGCAACGACGACGGGAATCTCATCGATGACGGCGTGATTGCCAAGCGGGGCGATACCGAATACTATTTCACGGCTTCCACAGCCAGGGCAGGTGCCACCGTCGAATGGTTTCGTTATCACACCCGGTATGACGGGTGGGAATTTCACTTGGTCAATCTCACGGACGCGTTCGGGGCGATCAATCTGGCAGGCCCCAACGCCCGGTCGGTTCTTCGGAAACTCACCGACGCGGATGTATCCCATGAAGCGTTCCCCTTCATGGGCTACCGGGAATTCACCCTCGCCGAAACAATACCGGTAAGGGTGATGCGACTTGGATTCGTGGGAGAACTGTCCTTCGAAATCCACATGCCCGCTTCTTTGACGCAAACGGTTTGGGACCTGTTGATGGAGGCCGGTGAAGAGTTCCAAATTCGCGCTTTCGGGCTGGAGGCCCAGAGTGGGCTTCGAATGGAAAAGGGCCACGTGATCATTGGACAAGAATCCGAGATCCGTACCACATTGCACGACCTTGGAATGGGTTTCTTGTGGTTTCGCGAGAAGACCGAGGCAAAGACGGTAGGCGCTGTTGCGCTGAAACAAACCGAGCATCAGGCGGGACGCCTCAAACTCATAGGCATTCGCATGGAGGATTCCTCCCGATGTCCTGAAGATGGCTCCCTGATTGTGGACAATGAAATTCGGGGTTTCGTCTGCACCGTACGAAAGAGCTTCGCGTTGAAGGAATCCGTGGGGCTGGCGCTGGTGGAGTCCCAGCTTGCCAAGCAGGGAACCCGATTGGAAATTTTTGAAGACGGCGGTGGGGATGCGCGCCTGTATGCGACAGTGGTGCCGACACCCTTCTATGATCCTGAAGGAAAACGGTTAAGGATGTGAGGTGGAAACAATGACCCAAATACTTCGACGCTCTCCCGTATCATTCACAATCGCACCCGCTCGCACGGAACTGCGGGATGGATGGGACGTCATCCTCGAATATGAGAGCGAGGGTAACGGCCCGTATTTGATCGATTTGAGCCACAGTGCCAAATGGGATGTGCAAGATATCGATCTTTCGCAATTTCGACCCCGGGGCCTGAGCATACCGGAAACCCCGGGGCAGTGTGCGTTTCAAAACGGTATTCTCATCAACCGGATGAATC
>JAWOGN010000137.1:0-8802 GCA_046496815.1 Desulfatiglandaceae bacterium | reverse complement strand
CACCGGCCTTTATGGTTCTGCTGTACCCCATGAGCCTCGCCCACAGCAGGAAGAGCGGTCCGCTTCGTATAATTCTCTTTGACTCAAGATCCGTGGCGACCTCACGCAAGTTCGCCCCTTCCCGGACCACAAACACGTGTTCTTTTCCGGCGATTTCGGCTGGACTCGAAAGGTAGTAACCGAATCCAATCCCCAAGAAAATGCCCACCAGGAAAAGGAGACTGAGCGTGAATAGGATGATTCTTTTTCGCATCGACCGACACAAGAATTCAGGTTGGTAACGTTTATCCCATGGGGGCCAACCATTTCCTTACGACTTCCACCGCATGTTCTCAATAAATAGCGGAACATGGAGGAATCTCTTATTGCCTCATTCCGGCGACAGCCGGGAACGAATCTTCGCATGACGTATTGAGATGTTCGCCTCCAATTTTCTTATGGGTTATTTTACCAATAAAATCAAGAATAACCTTTGCTTTGCCGATTCGCGGCCGCTTTCAGGAAATCCCCATTTTCTGCAGCAGCTTGGCGGGTCGCGCCCCATGATTCACCAGGGGAGCCCGGTCACAAGGAGATGTGAGGCGAATAAAGAACCGCTCCCGGAGCGAAAAAAATGTTGATGTTCCGGGTTCTCTATCCTATTGTTCATACATAGCAGTGTCTGAACGAAAACTAGAGATTTTTTCCAAGATGAAGGAAGGCGGAAATTATAACCACATGAATACATTGAGTATTTCGAGGATTATAATTTGCGTCTGACGCAGAGATTGGGGAAAATAGCAGTTTTCGGTCGGGCACTACCGATGCGCATTATGGCCACACTGGACAGTTTCAGGCTTTCTAGGATCAGTCGTCCAAGCCGTTACCTTGGAAATGAAGTCAATGCCGTAAGAAAAGACACGGGTGTTACGGAAGTATCGATCGCACTTGTATTCCCTGACGTCTATGAAGTCGGCATGTCCCATTTGGGCTTGAAGATTCTTTACCACGCGCTCAACCGTCAGGATTGGCTGGCTGCCGAACGCGCATTTTCTCCGTGGCCGGACCTCGAACAACAACTGAGGGAGAAAAATCTTCCCCCCACGACCCTTGAGTCCGATCAACCGCTCTCCAACTTCGATATCATTGGCTTCAGCCTGCCCCATGAGCTGTCTTACAGCAACATTTTGAATATGCTCGATCTCTCGAGGATACCCTTTCTTGCCGGGGAAAGATCTACTGAAAGCCCCCTCCTTATTGCCGGAGGTTCCGCATCATTTAATCCGGAACCGGTTGCCGAGATTTTCGACCTCATGGTAATCGGAGATGGGGAGACGGTGGCCCTTCAGATATGTGAAATCGTCCGAGACGCAAAAAGGGCTAAAGCAAAAGACAAAAAAAAGTTGCTTTCACTGCTGGGTCGTATCAGGGGGATATACGTACCCTCTCAGTTCGCTATTCATTACACCCCTCAAGGTCCTGTAGATAAAATTGAGCCGTTGGTCCCCGACGCCCCCTTCGTGAAAAAAGCGATCCTGACCGATCTTGACGACTCCCCCTACCCTGACAGCCCGGTTGTCCCCTTCACCGAATTGGTGCATGACCGCGTGGCCGTCGAGATTTGTCGTGGTTGCACGCGGGGGTGTCGCTTCTGCCAGGCCGGCATGGTATACCGGCCGGTGCGAGAACGCAGTCCGGAATCCATCCTCGATATAACTGAAAAGGTGCTCGCACACACCGGCTATGAAGAACTCTCCCTGCTCTCCTTGAGTTCGGGAGACTACTGCTGCATCCTGCCGCTGCTCAGAGCGCTTATGGATAGACAGGCGGATAAAAAAATCGCGGTCAGTCTTCCTTCCCTGAGGGTGGACAGTTTGGATGCCTCACTCATTGAACAGATAAAAAGAGTTCGAAAAACAGGTTTCACCCTCGCCCCGGAGGCGGGCAATGAACGCTTGAGACGGATTATCAACAAAGGGCTGACACAAACGGAAATTTTGGAAACTGCCGCCACGGTCTATAAAGCGGGATGGAATTTAATAAAGCTCTATTTCATGATCGGCCTCCCTTTTGAAACAGAAAGAGACGTGTATGATATCATCAAACTTGCAAAAGAAGTTGCCAAGTTGACAGGCACGAAAGGAAAACGCGTCAAACTGAATGTCAGTATCTCCACCTTTGTACCAAAAGCGCATACCCCCTTTCAGTGGTTCCCCCAGATTTCCCTCGAAGAAAGCCGACGACGAATAAAACTGATCCGAGAAGGTCTAAAGGGTGATCGGATCCGGGTCAAGTGGAACCAGCCTGAGTTGAGCTGGTTGGAGGGAATTTTCTCGAGAGGCGACAGGAGATTATTGCAGGTCATTATCGAAGCTCAGAAGCTCGGCGCGAAGTTTGATGCCTGGGCGGAGCATTTTAAACTGGGAATTTGGGAAGCGGCGTTCAGACATGCTTCGGTCGATCCCCGGTTTTATCTTTACAGGGAGCGGTCGCAGGACGAAGTCATGCCATGGGAACATATCAGAACCGGGGTCCGAAAAACCTTTCTCAAGAAAGAACTGGAAAAATCGCGGCGGGCGGAAATAACCCCGGATTGTCGAGAAACATGTGTTGAATGTGGTGTTTGCGATCACACCACTGTGGATCCAATCCTTCATAAAAAATGGACCGGCATGGAACGTCCGAATAAACCTTGCGATTCGCCGGGAACATCATCACCCTCAAAAACCTATCGACTCACCTTCACAAAGCTTGCACCTGCGAGGTATCTCAGCCATTTGGAACTCGTTCGTGTTTTTGTGAGGGCCTTCAAAAGGGCCGGGCTAAATCTGGTTTACTCCAAGGGATTTCATCCCATGCCCAAATTGAAATTTGTCAGTGCCTTGCCTCTCGGAACCGAAAGCCTGCACGAAACGCTTGATATCGAAGTGGTTCAGGCTCCGCAAAACATGCAGTTGAAACGGCGCATCAATCGGCAATTGCCTTCCGGTATCGCTGTAACCTCCATCGAGGAGATTTCCCCGCAAGAACGTAAGAAACAAATTAAGAAAAGCCATTTCCTCATTAAGCTGAACGGCACTCGGTTCGATGCGTCTCAATTGCAAGGTTTCCTCAACACCGATTATTTTCCGGTTATCAAAACAAGTAAGAAAGGCACACGTGAAGTCAACGCCAGAGCACTCGTCGACCATATGAGCCATCTCTCTCCGAATGAACTAAGACTGATAATGAATCACTCATCCGGTTATGGGCTGAAGCCGGCTGAGATAGCCGGGAGTGTATTCTCACTATCGGGAGACTGCACCGACGGCATGAAGATACTGAAGACCAGACAGGTGCTCGGCTGACTTGAGCGCAAAAACCGATTTCATCTTTTGTATGAATTTAGCGCTTTGAAATGGTGGGATGGGGGCCGTTGGGATCATTTTTCCCATATTGGGGATTTTCAAAGCGCTAAAGTGATACCTTTGCACATGATGACACGGACGCCCGGGGCTTGGTGCAGGAAAACTCAAGTTGCGTGTCTGGGCCAGATGGATTCCGGCTCTCATGCATTCGCGAAAAATATGCTGTCCCGCTCGTTACGCATGCACAGTCAATTCGACGCTTCTTTTTGAGAAAGATCGATGTCAAACGAACTGATCATCAATTCCAGACCTCATGAAACCAGGGTCGCCCTCGTAGAGAACGGCGTCGTTGTAGAACTCCATATTGAAAGAAAAACAGGCAAGGAATTGGTGGGAAACATTTTTCAAGGAAAAGTCGTGAGAGTGCTTCCAGGTATGCAAGCGGCCTTCGTGGATGTCGGTCTCGACCGAACCGCTTTTCTGTATGTGTCCGATGTATACAAAGACTTCTTGGATATCGAAAAGATCATGCTTGCGAACCACAGTGCCGATGAAGGGATCGACCTTCACGATTCAGACGCCCCACATTCCGAGTCCTTTCGCAATGTGTCTTACCAGATAGAGGATTTGCTTCGGGAAGGGCAAAACATCATGGTCCAGGTGGCGAAAGAACCGGTGGGTAACAAAGGTGCGCGACTCACTTCCCACATTTCTATCCCGGCAAGACATCTTGTGCTTATGCCCACCGTCAACCATATCGGTATCTCTCGTCGGATCGAGGACAGGGAGGAGCGGGAAAGACTGAAGGGGATCATTCAAGAAATCAGGCCCAATGATCTCGGATTCATCGTGAGAACGGTCGGGGAAAGCGCTTCCAAAGAAAAACTCAAATCAGAAATGGACTTTCTCGTGAAGCTCTGGGCCAACATTCAAACGAAAATGGAAAGAAGAGCAAGTCCGGGACTTTTGCACAAGGACCTGTCTATTTCTTTAAGGGCCATTCGAGATCTGTTTACGCGTGAGGTTGACCGTCTCATCATCGACTCGAAGGAAGAATACGAAAACATCATGGAGTTTATTGTAGCATTCGCTCCCAAATTAAAATATTCTATACAGTTGTATGAGGAATGTGAGCCGATTTTTGATGCCCTTGGGTTTGAAATGGAGATTTCTCGTGCCCTTCAGAACAAGATTTGGCTAAAGTCAGGGGGCTATATTGTCATAGAACTTACGGAGGCACTCGCTGCAGTCGATGTAAATACGGGCAGCTATGTGGGAAAGAGAAACCTGGAAGAGACCATCTTAAAGACAAACCTTGAAGCGGTGAAGGAGATTGCCTACCAGCTGCGGTTCAGAAACATAGGGGGCCTTATCGTCATTGACTTCATTGACATGGAAAAGAAGTCAAATCGAGAACGGGTCTTCCTTGCCCTTAAGGATGCCTTGAAAAAGGATAAGGCCAAAACCACCATTCTCCGCATGTCCGATCTGGGCCTCATTGAAATGACCCGAAAGCGCTCCCGAGCAAACCTAAATATGTTGATGACCGAACCTTGCTTTTATTGCGAAGGAAGGGGGACCCTCAAATCCAAAAGAACGATTTGCTATGAGTTGTTCAGGGAACTTGAAAGAGAGTGTGATACGGATGAAGGCGTGGGCAATGTTTATGTTTTCGTGAATCCGGACATTGATACCGTTCTCAAAGAGGACGAACAGGAATCTGTCATCGATCTGGAAAAAAGACTGAAAAAGCGAATCACGATTATTCCAAAGAAAAACTTTCATCTGGAGCAGTATGAAATAAGCGTTTACGCAAAGCTTTAATATGAGGTGGCCATGAGTACAGTCCTGACAAACGCAGCCGGTCTAACCGACGTCGGTCTCAAACGGGAAGATAACGAGGACAGTTTTTTTGCAGACAGTAAGTTGGGCCTCTTTGTCGTCGCAGACGGAATGGGCGGGCATTTGGCCGGTGAGGTTGCGAGCCGCACAGCGGTGGATTTAGTCATCAAGAGTTTTCAGAGCTGGACATCAAGAGAGACCCGGGAGGAGGAGCTTTTCGCTCACCCCGATCCCTCCCTCTCCAAAACCGGAAACTATATCCTCAGTGGCATTCGCTTGGCGAACAAGGTCATTCACGAAATGGCCGTCGCTCACAAACAATATCAGGGTATGGGGACGACCGTTGCCGTCCTGGCCGTGATGCCTGACTTGGTCGTCTCTGCCAACGTAGGGGATAGCCGTATTTATATGGTGAGGAACGGACGGATTGAGAGATTGTCGAAAGATCATTCGATCGTCGCCGAACAAGTTGAAATGGGTATTATGACAACTGAAGAGGCGGAGCATTCACCCTTGAAACATGTGTTGACAAGAAATCTGGGGTCCTCCGAAAATGTGGATCCGGAGGTCTATGAGATCCAACCCACGAATGGCGATCGCTTCTTACTGTGCACCGATGGTTTGACGGACCTGGTCACGGATGCTGAGATACGGCAGATGGTTGTGGCGGAAGACGATCCGGAAAATCTGTGCCGAAAATTCATCGACAAAGCGCTCACCCGCGGGGGGCATGACAACACCACGATTGTTTCCGTTTACCTGTCAGGATTTGAAAAGCAGCCATCGCGTGCAGCAAAGAAAATCGGGAGCTTCTTTGTGGATATGTTGTCGAACACCAAACAAACTGAAAAATAACTTAAGCCTTGAGATAATTTCATGTTGTCATTTTATACACCAATAGATTAATATGAGATAAAATATAATTCAGGGGCATAAATTATGGCCAAGCTCATTTTGATGTTCAAAGATCAGGTTCTTAAGGAATTCCCTTTTATGAAAGAGAGTACAACAATTGGTCGGAAACCCGACAACGATATTCAAATTGACAATCTTGCGGTGTCCGGTCGACATGCAAAGATCGACAAAACCGGCTCGGGCTTTACCTTAACCGACCTGCAAAGCACCAACGGCACATTTGTGAATGATAAGAAAATTGCGTCTCAAAAGCTCAATGACGGCGACCGGGTCATCGTCGGAAAACACACGCTTCTTTATGTGGATGCTGAAACCGATCAGGCCGAAGAAAACAACATAGATCAAACCATGGTGCTGGATACGGCGAAACAGCGTGAACTCCTGGCGAAACAAAAGGGGGGGACCGGAAAAGAAATCGAGAAAATAGGTGTTTTGTCCCCGCTTGAAAACTCCGGGATGGAGGATATTAAACTGACCAAGAAGCTCACCCGGCTGGGGAAAGCAAGTAATTCCGAAGTGAGACTTTCCGGACTCTTTATGGGAGCAACTGCCGCTGCAATCAGCAAGCGGCCGTCCGGCTATACGATTACGTTTACAGGGGGGATGACGAAGCTCAAAGTTAACGGACAAGTCGTAAAGGATAGCGCACAGCTGAAGGATCATGATAAAATTGAGTTGGGTTCTCACAGATTTCAATTCCACCAAAGAAAGGCTGACTCATTCTAAAGTTTTTTTCTACGTTTTTTGATCTGGGCCAAACCCTCTTCTATTTGCTTTTTCGTAAAAATCTTTCGGCATTTGCTGCACTGATAGACTTCGTCGATCAACTCATCATAGATCAGGTCATCGGAAAAATTAACCCCGTGGAAACGAAGGGAAAAATTATAAATACGTTTAAAGTCCTTGTTTGCACAGCAATCACACAAAAAATATTCCTGGATTTCCTCCATCCGTACTTTCCTCCTTTGAAAGCATTTGTCTGTCAGCCCGCTTGGAAAGAAAAAACTGAGGACCCTGACCGACCTTGATCGTTTCTTAGGTCTCTTTGCTTTTGCCGTTTAAGATAATAAGGGAAATTCGGCGATCATATTTGGGAGAGTCTTTCGAGGTCAACGTTAAATGTGCATTGCATGATCCTCTTTTTTGGAGCCACCGTGCGGAGTCGAACCGCAGACATCCTCATTACGAGTGAGGTGCTCTACCAGCTGAGCTACGGTGGCCCATGGGGGCATAATATAGTTGCTTTTTGCGCCGCTGTCTATGGTTTTTTTGTCCGTCGAATCTTTGAAGAAAGGTATCACTTTAGCGCTTTGAAAAGCCCCAATATTGGAAAAGGGGGCCATTGGGATCTCTTTGAGAAGGCTGCAAATGCTTCCCTCATTCCATTGAACGGCAGCGAGGCCTTAAAATTCATTCCGGGACAGCCCCAGAGGAAAATCTCTTGCGCACCTGAGGTCTTCTCTGCCTGCACCGTGCCCCTTTATTTCGGGTATGGGGGCGTTCTACATGTCCCGATGTATCGGGATTGCAGCCTTCTCAAAGAGATCCCAACGGCCCCCTTTTCCGAGATTGAAGATTTTCAAAGCGCTAAAGTGATACAATCATTTTCCACGCCGCCCCTGCGAAGGTGGCGATGTTCTGCATTTCAGGGACTCTTTGCTCTGTTTTTTTTCAGCATTCCGGTGACGCTTGCGGTCGATCCGGTTTAAAAGTATACACCGTTAAAACAGCAAAAGTCTACCTTCGCATAAAGTCACCGAAGCCGGAGGCACGGCTGTTGCGGTAGCACTATAAGTGTATAAATATTTTACTCTATTAATATCATATAATACAACTTAATATAATTAATGTCAAATCAAAATTCTTGTATCACGTTAGCGCTTTGAAAATCCTCAATATCGGAAAAGGGGGCCGTTGGGATCTCTTTGAGAAGGCTGCAAATGCTTCCCTCATTCCATGGAACGGCAGCGAGGCCTTAAAATGCATTCCGGGGCAGCCCCAGAGGAACATCTCTTGCGCACCTCAGGTCTTCTCTGCCTGCACCGTGCCCCCTGTTTCGGGTATGGGGGCGTTCCACATGCAGTGTAGAGTTTGTGTTGCAGCCTTCTCAAAGAGATGCCAACGGCGCCCAACCCACAATTTCAAGGGGCTAAATTCATACAAATCCTTCATAACCGTTCAATCCGTCGCGGTGTAACGGCCGGGTTCCGGCTGCAGGTTTATCCCCCACCCGATGCGGCACCGCAGTGACGGGCGCTTCACGCCGGTTTCATTTGATTTCGAACCGCACCGGTATCTTGACCCACATTTCCACTTTCTCCTCCCCGCTTCTACCCGGCTCAAACACCCAGTCTTTCACCGACATCGACGCCGCCCGGTCCAAAATATTGTGTCCACTGGATTCCAGGACGCGCAGCGCTCCGACCCGTCCCCGCGTATCCACCAGAACTTCAAAGATAACGGTCCCTTCATAGCCCCTTCTTCTGGCGGCTCTGGGATAATCGGGAGCCGGATTCTTTAGATACAGGGGGTGGGCCTCCCGGAGAGTCGCGACAGGGGGTGCGGATGCGATTTGTTCGGGGGGCGCGGCATCCCCCCCCCGCTCCGCTTGGTCCGTCTCCATTTGGGGGACCGCCAGGGCGTCGTTTCTCTCATCCGTCTCCGCAAATTGCATTTCCTCAGGCGAACCGTCCGACTTCGGCGGGGAAGCCGTTTCGGG
>JAWOGN010000084.1:0-5054 GCA_046496815.1 Desulfatiglandaceae bacterium | reverse complement strand
CTGGTAGGCTTCCTCAATCTCTTTCAGTATCTCTTCTTTACGTTCCGGCGCCACTTCATCTTTGATCGTTAATGTGACGATGGAATCCCGCGAGTATAGCGCCTTCAAATGAAGATAGGCGTTCCGAATTTCCGAAAGGTTCGCATCCGGAGATAACTCAAGGATATCGAGATATTTGTTACGATCGTCTGGGCGCATGTTCAGTGAGTCGGACGGATATCTTTCCCGTCCAAAATGTTTTCTGTAAGTCTTTGTATTTCTTTCGCACAACGGGAGGCGGGATACGCCTGCATGTAGGGTTTCCGTTTATTGATGCATCGGGGAATGATCGGATCATATTCAATATATCCGACATAGTTGCCGTCAAGGCCGAAGTATTTTTTGCAAATGCTTTTAACCGAACTTCCGATCATTATTTCCTGACTGCTGGTAATACGGTTTAGAACGATGTAATTTCTAAACTCCGATAACTCCTGCGCAACAATATTTTCCATTGTCTTCGAGAGCCCCTTCAGATGATCCAGGAGTTGATTCAGATTGGCGATATTGTATTCTCCTCTGTTTTTCCAAGCGTCCTGAACCACATCCTTCAACCCGTGATCGCCCAAGGTGATCATGAGTTTTCTGAAGAAAGCGTTTTTCAGAAAGTAGTAGGTATTTTCAATGGATGTGATTTCCGGAACGATGACCACCAACCGTTTATCCGCAATGAGAAACGTGTCTAATGTGTTGAAATGCGCCCCGGCCCCAAGGTCTATTAAAATGAAGTCAGCATGGAGGTTCTTGATATGCCTGAATAGTTTGAGTTTTTGAGTATATTTGATTCCATCGGGTGCGAGGGAATGGATCGCGCCGATCAACAACCCCATATTCGGGATCCCGCTGTCTACGATGAGGTCGGCAAGGGGAATTTTCCGTTCCAGGAAATCCGTCAAAGAAACCTTCGGCTTATCAATACCCAGAAAGGTGTGAAGATTGGCTCCGCCGAGATCGGCGTCGATCAAAACAATCTTTTTATCCTTCTGCGCCAGATAGTTACCGATGCTGCTGATGATGAAGCTCTTGCCTGTGCCTCCTTTGCCGCCGCCGACCGCCCAAATCTCAGGATTTCCATCATTCGTGGCTGCCATCATCGAACATCCCAGCTGTTTCAAATGTCAAGGACACGAAACGCTTTCAAATGTGACGGTCCCTTGTGAAGGCCGGACCCGACAAGCGTTCGCCCATTCTGCCTGATTTCCGCTTGTACAAACTCCAATCCGCTATTCCCACTCGATCGTACTGGGAGGTTTGGAGGAGATATCGTACACGACCCGATTGACACCCTTCACGCTGTTGATGATTCGGTTGGAAATCCCGGCCTGTACCTCGCAGGGGATTCTCGACCAGTCGGCGGTCATTGCATCCAAGCTATCGACAACGCGCACAGCGATCACGTTTTCGTACGTCCTTTCATCGCCCATCACACCCACAGTCCTCACCGGCAGAAGGACTGCAAAGGACTGCCAGACTTTTTCATACAAACCCGCTTTTCGGATTTCCTCAATAACGATGGCATCGGCCGACCTTAATATTTCGAGTCGCTCGGGAGTTACCTCGCCCAATATTCTGACTGCAAGACCCGGACCTGGAAAAGGTTGCCGAATGACCAATTCCCTTGGCAGGTCAAGTTCGAGGCCGACCCGCCGTCCCTCATCTTTAAAGAGTTCTCTGAGGGGTTCTATCAGTTTCAGGTTCATGGTTTCAGGCAATCCCCCGACATTATGGTGGCTCTTGATCGTCGCGGAGGGACCCTTGAAAGAAACACTCTCGATAACATCCGGATAGAGCGTTCCCTGCGCCAGATATTTTGCATCACCCAGTTCCCTTGCTTTCTGCTCGAAAACCCTGATAAACGCACTTCCAATGATCTTTCTTTTTTCTTCAGGGTCGGTAACGCCTTTGAGACACGCGAGAAAATGTTCGGAAGCATCCACAAGATGCAAATCCATGCCGGAATACTCCTTAAAAACCTCCATGACTTCTTGCGCTTCTCCCCGCCGGAGCAGTCCATTGTCCACGAAAATGCAGGACAGCTGATCCCCAACGGCCTTGTAAAGCAACGCCGCCGTCACGGACGAGTCAACCCCACCCGAAAGGCCGCAGACCACCCTGTCTTTCCCAATCTCTGCTTGAAGCTTCCTGATGGTGCGATTCACGAAGGAAGTCATTGTCCAGGAGGGCGTACACCCACAGATCCTGAAAAGAAAGTTCTTCAAAATCCGGGGACCTTCCGGCGTGTGCGCCACCTCGGGGTGAAACTGAACACCGTAATGCTTTCCCGCCCCGTCCCGCATGGCGGCGATCGGGCTGTTCTTGCTGCTTGCGAGCACCCCAAAACCATCCGGCATTTTATCGATACGATCCCCATGACTCATCCACACGGTTTCCTCATCCGCAATTCCAAACCCATGGAATAAGTCGCCATTGTCTTCGACGACAATCACGGCGTTGCCGTATTCCCTGTCCGCAGCCCCTGCGACGACGCCGCCTCGCACGTAAGTCAAAAATTGCATCCCATAACAAATCCCGAGGATGGGGATTTTCAAATCGAGAATTCGCCGGTCCGCCATGGGCGCGTTGTGCGCATATATGCTGGCCGGCCCACCTGACAGGATGATACCTTTCGGAGAAAAATCCCTGACCGCATCAACGCTCATGTTGAAGGGATGAATTTCGCAATAAACCTGCGCTTCCCTGACCCGCCTGGCGATGAGCTGGGTGTATTGCGACCCGAAGTCAAGAATCAGTATGTTTTGTTCATATAGATTTTGGGACATGAATCGGATCTCCAATAGCAATTTAGCGCGTTGAAAAATCCCGGCAGTGGAGGCATGGAAGGCCGTTGGGATCGAACACACCGGTTCAGCGTTGCGTGGGAAGTAAGGCTTTTCTGCCGACCGATTTACTCGACGCGATAATTGGGTGCCTCCTTGATGATGATCACATCATGAACATGGCTCTCCCTCAGCCCTGCCGGGGTGATCTGAATGAAGGGAGGTTCCGTCTGAAGCGCCTCAATATTGCGGCATCCCAGATAACCCATACCGGCCCTCAGGCCCCCCACAAGCTGGTAAACCGTATCCGCGAGTGGACCGCGATACGGCACCCGGCCTACGATTCCTTCCGGCACCAGTTTTTTCTCCAGATCCGCTTCCTCCTGAAAATACCGATCCCTGCTACCCTCCCGCATGGCCTCCAGCGAACCCATGCCCCGGTAGACCTTGTAGGTTCTGCCTTGGAACAGAATGGTCTCCCCCGGGCTTTCCTCGGTTCCCGCAAACAGGCTTCCAATCATGACGGAGTCGGCGCCGGCTGCCAACGCTTTGGTAACGTCACCGGAGTATTTGATCCCGCCGTCCGCAATGACCGGAATGCCATACTTCTTCGCCTCGGCGGCACAGTTCATCACGGCGGTCATTTGCGGCACGCCGATGCCTGCCACAACGCGCGTCGTGCAGATGGATCCCGGGCCCACACCGACTTTTACGCCATCGACCCCCGCCTCGATCAAAGCCATGGCCCCCTCGGCCGTCGCCACATTTCCCGCCACCAGTTCCAGATCAGGGACCATGTTCTTAATTTCTTTTACCGCTTTTATGACTTTTTCAGAATGGCCGTGGGCCGTGTCGACCACGACCAAATCCACGTTGGCCGCCCTGAGGCTTTGAATCCGATCCTCCATATCCGATCCGATCCCCACCGCGGCGCCGACTCGCAGGCGACCCAGTTCATCCTTGCACGAGTCCGGATACTTCTTTATTTTTTCGATATCTTTGATCGTGATGAGCCCTTGCAATCGCCCGTTGTCGTCCACGACCAGAAGCTTTTCAATCCGTCTCTCATGGAGAATCGCCTTGGATTCCTCCAAGGTGATTCCCACCTTTGCCGTGGCCAGGTTTTCACGGGTCATCACGGATTCGACTTTCTGATCCAGATTGGTTTCAAACCTGAGATCCCGATTCGTGATGATCCCCAACAGATTTCCGTCTTTCACCACAGGCACTCCGGAGATCTTGTATTTTTTCATGATCTCCAAGACCTCGTGAATTCTGCTTTCCGGCTCAATCGTGATGGGATCCACGATCATACCACTTTCCGACTTCTTGACCTTTTCAACCTGAAGCGTTTGGCGTTCGATGCTCATATTTTTGTGAATGAATCCGATTCCGCCTTGTCTTGCCATGGTGATCGCGGTTTCCGACTCGGTCACCGTGTCCATCGCCGCACTCACGACAGGAATGTTCATGGTGATATTTCGTGAAAGCCGGGTACGAACGATCACTTCACTGGGTAGCACGGAAGAATGAGCCGGAACCAAAACAAGATCATCAAACGTATAACCAAATGGAATATTATTCTGAGTCATTGCGTTCCCCCGTGAGATGTTTGATGAGAATACCTTCCAACAGGTCTGACAGACTTACGGTCATGTGGTGTGCCCCGCAGAAATGCAGAATCCTGATTGCCGCCAGAGAGCCGGCCACCATCACATCCGCCCGACCTTCATCCAGACCCGGTAGTTTTCCGATTTGTTCGACACTCAGGTTACGAATTTCACCAAAAAGTGTCTCGATTTCCTGCCGCCCCAGAACCAACCCGTTCATCCGCTCAGGCGTGATCTCCTCCGGTGGAACGTCATGGGTCATGGCGGCAAGGGTCGTTACGGTTCCTCCGGTGCCCACAACGAAAAAGCCGTTCGGAAAAGTCGAGACTTCCGGATTTGACTCCTCTAAACAGCGATCCACGTGTTTCGAGAGCGCATCAACTTCACTTGATTTTGGCGGGTCGGACTTGAGATACTGCGTTTTTAAAATCACGGCACCGAGGGGCACGGATCTTACGGTCGTTGCACCCGCGCTTCCAAAAAAGAATTCGGTGCTCCCACCCCCCAAATCAAAGACCAAAAAAGCGTCCGGCGGAAGCTTCAAGGGGTGCAACGCCCCTTTTGCGGTGAGAAGGGCTTCTTCAGCGCCGCTGATGAGGCGCACCCGCACACCGGTCCGTTCAAGGAT
>JAWOGN010000046.1:0-9037 GCA_046496815.1 Desulfatiglandaceae bacterium | reverse complement strand
AAGCAAAGCAAAATCGGTGCCCCTGTCAGAAGAGGGTGCCCGATTATCTGAAGCACTTTTCAAGAAGCATTTTGGCTCACCACGGTGAGCAGGATGTCGGACACATCCCTGAGATCACGGATGGGTCAGCCGCTCCCGGCCGGTAAATTCCCGGGCGATCTGCTGGAATCCTTTTTAAAGGCCCTCAGTATTGAAGACCCCTCCATTCTGATCGAGGCCCGTGTGGGCGAAGATATGGCCGCCGTGGATATCTCCGGTGAAGAGACCCTCATTTTAACCTCCGACCCCATCACCGACATATTACACATGGGATCATGAAACATTTCTGAAGAGCGTCCCGTGGCCCACGTGGGCCACAAAATCAAGATCTTGCCCCAAAGGGGTGACGTCTATTTGCCCCGCTGGTCAGCGGGGGAATTGGTCTGCGAGTGTCCGCGGCTGTCCGCGGTCAATTGAGAAAGCCCTTGGAATGCAGTGCCCAGCCTCTCCTCGTTTTTCCTTTGTCCGATCTGTCCGGAAGAAAAATGGGAACCTTTGATCTTTTTGCTTTCTGCATTGGGCTGGTTAAGGATGGGGTAGAATTTATTAATGGTATTTGGTATCTTGATCTGTAATGGTTGTATTGAAGAAAAGTGTATCTACCAAAACTCACCAGTATTGAAAATGAGGAGACGGTCCCAATGATAAAGCGTATAACAGCCAACCCAAATATACTTGGCGGTAAACCGATCATCCAAGGTACACGGATTTCAGTAGAATTCATTCTGGATCTGTTGGCCTCGGATGTTTCTGAGGAAGAGATCCTCGAAGATTATCCGCATTTGACAAAGGAGGATATTCAGGCCTGCCTGCGCTATGCCGCGCGTTCCTGCAAGAACGAGATCTATCTTAACTTGGAGACGGTTGCTGCAGGAGGCTTTTGACCGATACCTCGGAAACGGGGCTGAGTCAAGAAATACAATGAGGAAAGAATTCGTGAACGAGTGCCCGGGTCCCAGAAACCAGATCTCCTTTTCCGTTGACTTTTCCGGCGCATTTGCTTTAGTCAATCATAGGTAAAATTTCAGTAAATGTCTTTCTTTTAAACCCCATATGGAAGAAATGGGATTTTCGACTATATATCATATTTGAGTGAAAGGGCTTTAACTCTCATATTGCCAAACGTAACATGAAAACAACTCAGTATTTCAGTTTCACAAGAATCAGAAAAGACCGCGCCTCAATAAAAGAAGAGTGGATTAAATTTGTTATTGATTACCCAGAAAAAACTGCATTTCAAGCGGACGGACGAATCAGGAAATGGGCAAAGATAGAAGCGGTTGACAAGTATCTGAGAGTAGTTCTATTGGAGGACGGTGAGACCGTTCACAATGCCTTTTTTGATCGCTCTTTCAAGGGGGTGGCATAAATGAAAGTCAAATATTTTTCCGATACTGATACGGCCCATATCGAGTTTACCGATAGAGATGTGCACGAAACCAAGGAACTGAGTGAAAACCTCTATATTGACCTTGATGAGGAAGGTAATTTGGTGAGTATGACCATTGAGCACGCCAAGTCAAATGCAGGTTTATGGGAGTTCTCATATCAGGAAATGTCGCGTCAAACAGCATGAACTATTCAGTTTACTGAACCGCATATCTAAGCCCCAGAGAAATAACTCACTCATTTCACTGGGCAGATAGATGCCGACACAAATCAGCAAGAAACCTCTTCCTTAAAAAAACATCCACACCGGTATAGTGTCCCCGCCATTATCTGCGATATCAATCAACAACCCCCTTCCGACTCATATTTCAAACCCCACGCACCCTTCGTTTTCCCTTGACTTTTCCGGCGCATTTGCATTAGTCAATTATAGGTAAAATCTCAGTAAATTCCCTCCTTTTAAACCCCATATTGAGTCCTTTGAAAAGCGTTCAATTTTGTTCAAGGTCAAGGAAGGCGAAAATTTCAACCACAGGAATATATTCAATATTTCGAGGATTGAAATTTGAGCCTAACACCGAGATTGGGCAAAAGGGGGCGTTTTTCAACGGTCTCATATTGAAGAAATGGGAGAAGAAGATTGATAGATGGTCTGGGACGTGCCACAACCCCGTGTCTTCAGATTGATGAAGAACGGGGTTTTTTGTTTTGTGGTTTGCCGGGGGAATTGATTCGAATCGCCCCTTAATATATCGTCTGGAGCAGCCAAGCGTTTTTAATTCACAAATCAAGATGTGACCCTATTTCACATACTATTTCACATATTAACGGCCGGTGATCAATTGAGAAAATCCTTGACAAAGTATCAATTGATACCATATTAAATGGAAAGACCATCCCATAAGGAATTGTTCGATAAGTTGCGTGATGCCAAAGCTGCGGTCCGAAACGCGGATGTTCTTCTGGTGGATCCGGACGTAATCGCGGAAGATGCCATCGATCTCGGATATGATATCGGAACCGAACTGTTGGAGGTGCTGGGGGAATTCCTGGATCAGGTATCCGTGAGCCATTATGCGGGTTCTCGGCCGCCTCAACGATCCTACAAAAGCGAAATCGAAGGCCTGGAGCTTTTTCCCTTTGTGTTTGACAGCCTTCGTTTCAGATGCAGGGTCTATGTCAAGTTCGCCCTCAGCAGAGGGTCTCTTTGGCTGGTGTCCCTTCACCCGGACCGACCGATAGAGGAGTCCACATGAAAACGATTCATTGCCCCAGAGGCCATAGCCCGATGGAGGCGAAAAAACTGTATAAAGAGAAAACCTTCAAAGGCGTTGATATCGCCTACGAGGCAGAAGCCTTCGTATGCCCCGCCTGTGGCCTTGAAGCCGGGACAGTGAAGACCGCTGGTGCGGTGCAATGCGCTATTGCGGATGCCTACCGTGAAAAGGTTGGACTTTTGACCAGTCGGGAAATCAAATCCCTTCGCGAGGCAAAGGGTTTTACCCAAACCCAATTGGCCGATGCCATGAAGGTGGGCATTGCCAGCATCAAGCGCTGGGAAACCGGCATGATTCAGAGCAAAGCCATGGATCGTGCCTTACGAATGGCATTGCAGGACGACACCGGCACGGATAATTATACCGGCAACCGGGAAATAGACCTGTCCAGGATTAGGCTCATCGCTACCACATTAGAGAAAAAGCTCGGCAGACGACTGCTCAAAGCGGGAGATAAATTTTTGTTTCTGGCCAAGTATTTGTGGTATGCAGATATGCTTGCCTTCCGGGAACTCGGCAAAGGACTCACAGGAGCCAGTTACGCTTCCCTTCCATATGGCCCCCAGCTCAATAATTATCGGGATCTGATTAAGCCCATCAAGGCGTCTGACTTAAAAGACGCCGAGCCCCTTTCCGATCAGGAACTCCGCATCATTGATCAAGTGGCGAAGCGGTTTCCAAATGAGGACGATGTCTACAATGCCGCCCATCAAGAAAAAATCTGGCAGGAGACACCAACTGGCGCCTTGATCCCCTACTCGCGTGCCCATGAATTGACCGGAATCTGAGGACAAAAACCCAGGCTTTCTTGTTGAGTCCGTCATAAGAGGGAATGGGAAAACGATATCTAAAGAACAGGCTCAAGCGCTTTCTATCCTCTAACGGGGTGAATGGCATCGCCCGATAAACCGAGAAAGAAGATAGGCTTTGAGGTCAAGGAATCCAAGAGGCGCTATGGGAAGAAGTGAAGCCAGACTAAGCAAATGCAATCGCTATCCATAATTCGGGGATTCAGGGATGGAGTGGCTAAGGCAGAGCCCGTCGCGTTGGGCTGTCTCGAAAACTAAATTCTATATCCCGTCGAAGCGGCAATGAAGGGGGTTCCATTCCAACTTTGAGCTTTCACCTTTGAGCCTTGAGCTTTTTGTGCTTTGAGCTTATCTGCCCAGCACCCTCGCCCCGCCCGCCCCGTAGGTGTATACATCGTACCGGGGTGAAATTTGCGTCAGCAACAGCGGAGCGTATTTCACCGGGGCAGAACCCAATCCCCAGTCCCCAGTACCTGGTTTCCCTCCTTTTCCCTTGACTTTTCCGGCGCATTCGCATTAGTCAATTATAGGTAAAATTTCAGTAAATGTCCTTCTTTTAAACCCCATATGGAAGAAATGGGAGAAGAGGATTTATCAATGGTCTGGGAAGCGCCACAAGCCCGTGTCTTCAGATAGATGGAGAACGGGGTTTTTTGTTTTGAGGTGCTGGAAACAAATTATTTCGAATCTCTCCCTCCTCCCTTAATATATCGTTTGGAGCAGATAAGGGTATTTAATTCACAAATCCAGATGTGACTATAGCGCTACGATAAATTGATACAGATATGCTTTGATAAATTGAGATGTTTGTTTGCAGTACCCAGCAGCAGGCTTACCCCGCCCCAATGAGGTAAATGGGACCCCGCAAGCGGCGATACCCCGCAGCAATAATAAGAGATTGAGACAGGGGCAGGGAGGTGGTTAGGGGTGGATGAGGCTCCAAGCCTTATTCGATGGCTTTGTTCATTTCCTCAATTTGGTGGGTGAGATACTCAAGTTTTTGTTCGATTCTCAGGATTTGCCTCCGGACGCTCTGGTTTGACTCGAAAGGTCTGTTGTCAGGTTCAGATGGGACAATCGAGTTGAGGATGTCTCTAAGATGCTGAGGATGCTGACTGCCATCTTTGACGAGGTCGGGCTCTGGATGGGTTGACATGTTTGTCCGGTAATTTTCCAGAAAGTGGATGGTGTTCATAAAGTTCGTTTTTTTGACCAGCATCACCAGATCAATGGTATTGAAGTTTTTTTGGCAGCCAAAGCACCTGGCCAAATTGGTTTTAGGATTAACGGCGGTGTTAAATTCATTGCATAAGGGGCAAAGGAACCGGAAAACCCCTTCGGTGGTGCGGGAAGGAATCCCCAGGGCCTTTTCAATCAGGATGGCAACCGGGATTTGATTTCGCAGAGCGTAAAGCTCCTCATTGGAAAAACGCCTTGTGCTCATCCGGGAACCTCATCGAGTTTGGTTCTTAGGCTGATACAGTTTCTCATGTTGATCACATGACTGTTTTCGGTCAGACGATCCACCAGGGCTGCGGTCAGATGCTGATTGTTTAAAAACGACGCCCATTGGCTGAAGCCGAGATTCGAGGTAATCAAACTGGTCTTTTTTTTATGCCGCTTGTGCATCAGGGTAAAAAACAATCCCACCTGAACCGGCTCCACCTCCACATATCCAAGCTCGTCAATGAGAAGGGCATCATAAGCGACAAATTTCTTCAAAACCTTGGCTTCCGTATGATCGGCGACGGAGTTGTAAAACTTCTCCACCAGCTCCGGGAAGGAGATAAATCTTCCATTGTATCCTTTGTCGATGGCATGGATCAGAAAAGCGGTTGCCAAGCCTGTTTTGCCTGCACCTGTCGGACCTATAAAAATGATATTCCGAGACTTGCTCATATAATCAAAGGCGTCATAGAGATTCACGATCTTTTTCCGGTTCAGTTTTGGCTGCCGGTCAAAGGGAAAAGTCTCCATCACAAACGGCTCAGGGATCTTTGCCCGGGAAAGCCTGGCCTTGCGGGAGTTTTCCCTTTTGATTTGATGCTCCTGCTCAATGACATATTCCAACAGCCGGGCATGAGAAAAATTGCCCTTCCGGGCCACCGTCAGACAGTGATCCCAGTTGGCCAGCAACCACCCAAGACGGATGTATTTGAGCTTTTTGATCAGTTCCTCATCCATTGTCGTCCTCATCGGTCAGTCGGTCATATACGCTCAGGTCGACTTCATCTGCGATGGAGCCATCCAGATAAGCGGCCCTGCTTTGATATTCCTGGTCAATTTCCGGCATCAGCGCTTCCCGATCCCCACTGGTCAATTGCAGCACAGCAATCCGTTCCACGCTCTGGATATCCGTAACCCGGTACTTTAATGCCCGGTGGACGGTTTTGATAAACACCGGCAGGGCAATCTTGCGGTATAATCCATAGAGGCCCCGGATAAATTGATGCTTCTGCCGGGCGCCCGAAGGGAGTGCAAAATTCAAATAGGCGTCGATCTCTTCGGCCGCCTGCCGCATTATTTGTTCTTCTTTGGCCGTGGGCTTTTTGCGGTGCCTGGGCTTTTGTGAGGGCCGGGGGCCGCTTTCGGGATAAATCAGTTCGTTTTTCACCCCATCGGCCGGCAGCTTGTATTGACCCAAAAGCTGCCGGCGATGATAGATCTTTACATGATCACTGTATTGAAGGACCTTGACATCATGGCGCTTTGTTCCGGGTACCCAGTAAAAATTGCCATCAAACGAAGCATATCCATACTGGTCGGTACCCCTTTTATGCTCCTGATAAGGGGGTTCTATATAGGAGGGCAGGGGGATCAGATACGGCTTTTCCTGCTCAAATGTGTGAGCCGGGATCAGGCGGGTTTTTCCCGTGGGCCGGTTGGCCATGCGCACGGTGGCCCACTCAAGTGCTTGATGGTTCATATCCTCAAGGCTGTCAAAGCGGCGGCCGGGGAAAAAATTGGTCTCTACTGTATAAAATCCCCTTTCATTGCCGGCTTTCCGGTTGGCATGGCCCTTTTCATGGCAGATAAAACAAAATCCGTATTGCCGGGCAAATTGCTCCATCTCAGGCACGATAACGGCATTCCTGCCGGTTCCGTAAAGCCGGGCCAGGTTCGTGTTGTCAATGATGCACACCGGCGCCGCATACCCCCAAAACGTAAGGGCTTCATGAAAAAAGCATTTCATCACAAAGCGATTAAAGGAACGGTAAAATTTCAGGTACCGGACTTTGGAATAACGAAAATACAAAAGACTGCCCTGAACCAGGACATATTGATCAGCCAACCGGACCCGGTACGGAGAGGTGTCATGCTGCATCTCCTGCCCGGGTTCATCAGGCACCCTGTGAGAGCGTCCTTCTGCCTTTGTTCCCAAGCCCTGTTGCCGGATTACTCGGCTCAATGTGGAATAGGCAATAAGGATCCCCTCTTCTTCAATCAGTTTTTCATGCATCCGCTGGACCCGACCGTGGCACTCATGGTAAAGCCTGGCCAATAGCTCCGGATCAATCTGGATCTTATCTTTCCTGATCGTCTCCGGCATGTGACCTTTCTGCTCCACAATGGTTTTCACCGTATTGACGCTCATATTTAGATGACGGGCGATTTGCCGAAGCCCCATGCCCTCCTGGTGAAGGAGATAAACGGCATTACGCTTGCCTGCTTTGATCATAAAACTCCCTTATGGCTTTGGAAAACGGACCGAGCTGCCTGATGATGCCTCCGGATAAAAGATTGGCCTGGGCATAAAAAGCCCCTGTCTTAAACCGGCTCACCCGGTATCTCGTGGTGAACTTCTGCATGTATTTTAATGTGATTTCAAGCACCTTTAATGCCTCTCGTTCCACTTCGGTACATTGTCGGTCAGCCTGGGCCGATTTTTTTAAACGCTCCAACCCCCAGCCAACATGGCCGTTTCTGATCTGCTCCCGAAGATCCTCCGGACCCTTAAAATAGCCATGGGCCAACAGGTCAATATCCCGGGTGCTCAAATGTTTGCCGGCAACCGATTGTACAAACGCCTCAATATCCTCTTTTTGAACCCCGTTTATGCGCATAAACGGACGCAGGGTGTACATAAAGGAATAGACCGGAAATCGGCCGCTAAATATCTGTCTGTACACACCCTTACCCATCTCCTTGATCATGCCGGCCCGAACACTGACCCAGGCCTTGCTCTTCTCCAGAAGCCCTGCAATCTCGGCAGTGCCCATCTGATGGACGGTTTTTAACTCATCGATCAACCGGGCCTGCTCCAAAATGCTCAAACCCTTGGCGTTTGAAGCCCGGAGGAGCTCAATAAGCCCGTATGCCTCGTCTTCTCCCAGGCTCCAATAGGGCACCATGCCGATGTGGAGCTTTATGGCGCACCTGTAGCGTTTAAAACCATCAAGCAAAATCCGGCATCCGCCCGTGTCCACCCCTTGAAGGGGATCGCGAATGCCATTTTCCAGAATCGAGGCAAGCAGCGTCTTTTCAGCGCCAGGGGATCTTAATCGATACCCCTCGTATCGCAGGTCCAGACTCGAGATTTCAATTTGCTCCGCCATAATCAGCCACTTCCTGCATAAGATAATGGAGGGAGTCATTGTCCCCAGTTCTATCCCAGGGCTCTCTCACATGTCCAATGCCTCTTGAAATCCCTTTTCGATTACTTTGTTGGCATATCTAATTTTTTCAGTGACTTATATCCATAATGCGTCTTAAAACCTCTTCGGGATTACTTTGTCCATATGTTCAGTTAAATCAAGGTATTAGCGTCCTAATGCGTCTTAAAAACCCTGAGGCATCTTTGGCAAGTAGTTTCTCTTCATGGAAAGGATGCTGAACTCCGCCGGAGGTGTCGGACAACCTGCTCAATAAGGTATTGCAGGATGATCAAGTGCCGTTTTCCGATTTCCTCTACGATGACATCGCAGGGCAGATCCAATCGGCCACCCGGGGAAGAAGGCGGGGATCGTTCAAGCTTTTTGTTTAAGTATATGGCCTTGAAATAAGATTTGTTTTTCTTGTTCCAGCGCTCACACTGCCGCCGATGAAGTTCTTTTCTGCACTCGGCGCTGCAGGTCTTTTGCCGGCCTCTCTGGCGTACATCGGGCAAAAACCACCTACGGCAGATGCTGCAAGGACGCTTACCAGACTTTGTATTCGCCATTGTATTTTCCCCTGAAGATTTATCAGGTTGAAAATACAATATCTTTCGGCTTTAATTGTGGTGATTTTTTGGGGGATTGGAGATCCCAGACAAGGAATAGGTGGAAAATCTGATCTATTGCTGATGGACAACCTTGATGACCACAGCTGGGGTATTTCCAAAGATCATCGGGGGGAGAGATTATGTCGCTTGCAGTCGTTAGTAAAAGTGTATCAATTTACCGTAGCAAAGATGTATCAATTTATCGTAGCGCTATAGCCTGGGATTTTATATGGTAGGGATTTGTGTAAAATTGCACATTTTACGTCCGAATAAAGTGATTGGGCTCACATAATACGCCGGAAAGGTTTGACAGTGTGTGA
>JAWOGN010000396.1:0-3734 GCA_046496815.1 Desulfatiglandaceae bacterium | reverse complement strand
TTGTCCGTACGGGCACGGCTGGAAAGTTAATTAATCCATTAAACCATCAGCTATGCTGATGGTCCAATCTTTGCTATGCGGTATCCATAGAAAGTTGCAAAAAAGAATACCTCCTTTTAAACAAGGGTAGGGACCCTAAGAGTAAAAAGGAGGTATTCAGTGAGTCGTTTTGAGAGATTATCACACGCAGTATGGGAATGCAAATACCATGTGGTTTGGTGTCCGAAGTATCGGTTCAAAATTTTACGGGGTGACATTGGGCGCTCCATGCGGGACAGCCTGCTATCAGTGCACCAACCAAATCAAGCTCATTCATTAAACACTTCCACTATTTTCATCCGTTTGGCCGCAGCCAAAATCAGTTTCATTCAATATGTTGCTGTATGGCATCTATCACCTCATCCCACACCTGCGGAAGAACATCCAAATTGTGGCCCATACCTTTAATCACCCGCATTTTTGCACCCGGGATCTCATCTGCCGTATCTTGACCACAGGCCAAAGGTACAAGAGGGTCAATATCACCATGGACAACCAGCGTCGGGACACTCACTTTTTCAAGCAGAGGCCTTCGATTCCCTGACGCGATGATGGCAGCCAGTTGCCGGATGGATGCTGCCGGGTTCATTCCCCGATCATAAAACATTGCCTCCCGGCTGCGGACCTTGTCCAAATCAATTTGCACACCTTCCCCACTCAGGACTTGCCAGGCTTTTACCCTGAAGTCGATATAAGCCTGCCGCTCTTCGGGTGGCGGGGTGAAAAGAACTTCCTGGGCCTCTGGGGTCGGGCCCGGCAGTGACGGGTCACCTGTGGTGGACATTATAGACGTCATGGATGAAAGTCGATCCGGGTAGTAGATAGCCATGGTCTGTGCGATCATGCCCCCCATTGACACTCCTACCACATGGGCCTTTTCAATGCCCAGACCATCCAGAAGCCCTGTGGTGTCTTCAGCCATGTCCTTTAGACTGTAAGGCGCATTCACCGGTTTGCCTTGCACCGCATTTTGCATGAATTCTGACAGGTTTGGAATGCCGGAGTCCGAGCACCAGGTGGAGTGCCCCACGTCCCGGTTATCAAAACGTATCACGTAGTTTTTCTGATTCGCCAGGGCTTGGCAGAATTCAGGCTCCCAAGCCACCATCTGCATGTTAAGCCCATGGATAAGTATCACGGGGCGGTGAGCAGGGTTTCCAAAAGTGTCATAGGCTATGCGGATTCCGTTGGAATCCACGTATGCTTCAGCAGAGTGGTTAATCTGATTCATGGCTGACTCCTCCTTGTGGGCGGCAAAGCATACTGATGTTACCAATCGGTGGGCTATTATTCTATTGAAACGGAATCTATCAGTCCCTTATCCATCCCCATTAACCCGATCCCGAAGCTTTCCAGAACACTTAAAAGTAACCACCCGACGAGCATCAAGAAGCATATCCTCACCAGTCCCCGGGTTTCTTCCTCTTCTGGGGGCTTTATCTTTTACCTGAAATTTACCAAAGCCGGAGATAAGCACATCCTCCCCATTTTCAAGGCTTCTTTTTATAAGTTCCAGAAGGGTCTTGAAAAGTTCAGCTGATTGTTTCTTTGAAAAGCCAAGCTCTGTGATTTGATCGATAATTTCTTTTTTTGTCAGGGTCATGTGGTCTCCCGGCTTGAAGGTGAACTTTTATCTCGGTTTCATGTAGATGTTTAACAGGGCTTGTTATCACCTCTTGGTTTTTCATGCCGAGTTAAGAATGGGGATTTTCTTTCGGAGAACCAGCAACAAACGAGACGATAAATATATTGCTGGTCGGATTATTATAAACCCCACAGAATTTGTCAATTAAAACTTGGCTTTATGTTAGCCTTTGTCTGTCAGTAACACATAATCTGTCCGTTTTAATACAGCCACCAAGCAGGTGCTTTATG
This sequence comes from Desulfatiglandaceae bacterium, assembly GCA_046496815.1. GTDB lineage: Bacteria > Desulfobacterota > DSM-4660 > Desulfatiglandales > Desulfatiglandaceae > JAWOGN01. The sequence continues at coordinate 1,820 of JAWOGN010000396.1, read as the reverse complement.
AGAGGGACGGAGGTTTTGCAGGAGATCCGGAAGATTCTGTTTGCTCCTGGTAGTTTTTTTAATGTACTGCAGAATCCGGCAATTTATGCAACCTCCTGCTTATAGTGGAAATTTTGGGACTTGTCAGATCACGTGTTTACAAGAAAATATTAAACCACTTTTATAATCCCTATGGAAAATCGCTCCAGGGGCTTTTGCAGGACAGCAGGATAAAATCTTCTTGGGTACGGTGCCGTGAGAGGGGATTTTTGCTTTAAATTTGGACGGAAACAACCTTCTTCACGGAATAGGGCCAAACCTTTTTTATTTGCCCGTTTGATGCAATAAAACACCCCTCACGTTGTAAAGGATATCAAAAAATAAAGGTGCAGATTTCTGCTCTTCGGTATTTTGATTAAACTCCAGGAATTTTAATGATTATATTTGATCTAAAAATATTCTGTAAGCGGAAAGGAACTATCCGATGACTTCTCGTGCGACACTGGTTCTCTCAAACCACCGCCAGGAAGCTGTTGAGCCTGCAAAACAATTAATGATGCGTCATGATACGGTGATTCTTGAAGAACCACCTGAAGAGGGATTTGAACAAATGCTTTCCGACCGGATCAGCATCGAGTCCTACCTTGAGGCTCTTGATATGGAGTATCCAAAATTCAGCTATGCCATGTCACAGATGCTTCGCGGACTTCATTCCAGCGGGAAAAAGATTTACCAGGTCGAACCGTTTATGGAAAACTTAATCGAGATCCACATGCTATTCGCTGATGGTGGAAGACCGGAGGACCTGGAAGAGGGAACAGCAATGCATTCGGTATATCTTGCCGAAAGGGCAGCCACCGGAGCGCTTATCGATTTTTACAAGCTATCTCTTAGCGCGGACTTTGACGAAATAGTGGAGGGGGTCAAGCGGTTTGCGCGTGCCGACGCAGACCGTTTTTGCCTGCGCGACCGGATGCGTGCGGAAGCCATCGCACCGATCTTGGCGACGGATGGAGACTTTTATATCGAGGCAGGCCAAATACACTTTCCCTTATGGCTTGAATTGATAAACGCGATTCCCAGTGACTGCCTGCTCAAGGTGAAATTTCTCATGTCAGATGCCGTACGTCAAATGAACTACCGCCGTGGCAATCTTTACGGCCCCGGGGATATCCTGACCCTTCTGTACCGGTTTCACCCGGACAAGCCCATAGCCAAAGAGAATATCCTTGCCGCGCGAGCACTGATCTATGCCATGCTCATTATCAAAGACGAAATCAACCCAATAAAAGAGCCCTATCCCCATACCCGGGATGAAGTCGAGGTCGGTGAAATTACAAAGCAACTGTCTTATGACGACTGCCGATATCTTTATCCCCTGATACATCGAAGCTCTACTGCAGAAGCCCGGCAAGTCGTCTGGGAGTACCTGAATAAAAATGCACACATAGCGCCATTGGACCATGTGAAAGGTTAATTCCAGTGCTATTGTGGCCTAAGCAAAGCAGACTACCATAGACAGGGAAACGGTTTTCGGCGGGGACATTTTTTAGCGTCTTACGGATTCTTATTTTTGATTCAGTTTAAAACACTGAGGACTCCCAGAACCAAGGTTCACATACCAGTATTTTTTCGGCAGGCGGACTATGGCAAGTTTTATGCACTGGCACAATCGATTCGCAATAGTGTCGATATTGGCCAATAAGGAGCACCGGGAAGCTGTTTTACAATAACGTCGGAAATGACCAGCAAGCTGCACAGGTACGATTGATCCGCATAAGAGGCTAAGCTGACAAGCTGAGTTGAACGGCGGCTGCTCAGGGGCTGCGCGCTTTTTACCG
>JAWOGN010000393.1:0-12480 GCA_046496815.1 Desulfatiglandaceae bacterium | reverse complement strand
TTCGGTCGGTTATGAAAAGCATAGCGACAAGGCCGTGACCCTGTATTTCACTGAGTCTTTCACCTTCCGAATTCTGGAGCCTGCGGCGGTGATCTCCTACACGACGCAGTAAAGCTGCACCACGGAACGGCAAAAGCACGGTGTAAGCGTTCACAGGTTCAGGGTTTCCCGATGAAATCGGGATTCAGGGTAAAGGACAAAGAAGGGATTGAGGACTTGAAATCGTCGTTAAAAATGCTCATTTTCCCAAGTAATTTCCAATGTAGTTCCAAATTTTGGATTCGGCCTGACAACGCTGACGCTTTTCTCTTAAATACCTAACCCAAATGCACGCCGTGGACGAGAATTGAACCTTGAACCTCTGAACCTTTGAACCCGTGAACGGTTACAGCACGGTTTACTTCACACGTCGACGTGGCCTGGTTGCGACAGGACACGGTTTCCAGAACCGTGGGCTTTTTATACTTTACGGCAGGAGAGTTTGAACCGGGGGGTTTTATACCCCCGGTGGCGTTCTCCCGTTGTAATTGATGGAGGATTTCTCGTATGGCTACGACCCGCAGTTCGCCCTATGTATGCCACATCTTTGTATGCACCAATGACAGAGGCGGAAAAGCAAAGGCATGCGCTGACGGTCAAAGCCCGCTCGTCCGCTCGGCCCTGAAGGAAGAAATCAAACAAAGGGGTTGGAAAGGAAATGTCAGGGTTTCGAAAAGCGGGTGCATGGGCCTGTGCCAGGATGGGCCCAATGTCATCATCTATCCTCAAAAAATCTGGTTTTCCGGAGTCTCTCCGGATGATCTTTCTCAGGTCGTCTCCAGCATTGAAGAGATTGTAGAAACAGCCGATTAGCGCAACGCGCTGTCGGCTGTGACACACTTGAACAGACACGCTGCAGACTTACCTACCCTTCCAAATAGGCCTCATTAAACAGCATGTACAGGTTGGGATGAGGCTTGACGCCTTTGAGCTTCTTGTGGGTGACCATCCACAAATTCTGCCAGAACGCGATGCCGATGGAGCCCCTCTCCTGCTGAATCTTCTCCAATTCACAAAAGATCTTTTTGCGGCGGCCGACATCCAGGGTCCCGTTGGCCTGGGTGAGGAGCCGATTAAATTCCGGGTCCACCCAACGGGTTTCGTTCCACGCCACCGGCCGGCCTTGCGAGTCCAGGCCGTAGGCGAGGTTGAGCACCATGGTGCCGAGGGCGCGGTGCGTCCAGGGCGTAATGCCCAGGCCCACTTCAGTCCATTTCTCCCAGTACTGGCTGACCGGCATGGCCTTGATATCAATATCCAGGCCGGCGGGCTTGGCGTCTTCCTTCAAGATCTCGGCGAAGCGCATCACGTCCGACCAATCCGCACCGGCATTGAGTTCCACCTTAAGCCCATCTGGATAACCGGCCTCCTTTAGCAGGGCCTCGGCTTTCCCCGGGTTGTACTCCGGCGTGGGCTGGGGGCAGTACTCCGGATGGTTGGGATATACGTGGAAGTCCTGACCCTCCATACCCTCATCGAAATAGGCAAGCTTCAGGATCTTGTCGCGGCGTTGGCAAAGCTTGATGGCTTGGCGTACCCGGTTGTCCTTCCAGGGCTCCATGTCGGTGCGCATGCGCAGCACCCGCACCTGGGACGTGGTGACCGGTTGAACAACCAGATTCGGATCCTTCTTGGCGGCCAGCATGATGTCCGGACTGCCTGCATCGGCCAGGTCTATCATGTCAACTTCTCCGGACTTCAGGGCACCTAGCTGAGGGGCGGTTTCGGTGCCGAGCTCTATGAAAGTCATGCCCTCCAAATAGGGCAAAGGCTTGCCGTCGGCTCCCTTTTGCCAGTAATCTTTGCGCGCTTTGAGCACGGCGATTTCTGTTTCCTTGTAAGTTTCCAGCGTGTAGGGGCCTGTGCCGTGAGGCGCCTTACGGAAGTCGCCGTCAAAAGTCCGGTGGTTGAGAATGTAGGCCGGGTAATGGTAGAAGTGTTCAGGCAGGCCGATTTCGGGGCGCTTCAGGTGGAGCTTGACCTGGTAATCGCTCGTTTTCTCAATCCCGTCGGTAGACAGATAGCCGCCCACCAGGCCCAGCATGGACGACTTGACGTCTTTGTCCAGCCACATGTTCAGGGTGAAGATCACGTCATCTGCGGTGAATTTGTCACCATTGTTGAACTTGATCCCCCTGCGCAGATTGAAGGTCCAGGTCTTGAGATCATCGTCGGCCTGCCAATCCTTGGCCAGCAGGGGACGGGTAATGTTGTCTGTGCCGGTTATCGTCAAATACTCGGCGACTTGCCGCAGAATATTGGAAGATTTGCCCCACGATATCTGGGCCGGGTTGGACATCTTGTGCACGACCGAAGCCACCTTGAGCACCCCGCCTCGCCGAGGGACGGAGGCTTGGACCCAAGATGCGCCCCACGGAGGCATGAAAACGGTTGCCCCGACAGAAGCACCCACGAGGGCGCTCAAGCGCAGGAACTCCCGTCGTGAAACCTCGCCTTGACGATGCTGTTCAGCCAATTCGGCCAATTGGGGATGGATTTTCTTGTCTTTCATACGCCTACGCTCCTTTCCTTTGTGAAAACCCGCCTCCTTGAGTCACACCCAAACGCAGAGATGCTCCACGCGGCCAGTCAACGAAAAACCGGTTGTGTGAAAATGGCAGCTGCCGGTTGTTCCCATGGGCTTTGAGTGGCATTTGCAACCGGTCCCAGGCGGATGGCGGGTCAACATCAGATTCGCCAACGCACTGAACGTCAGCGCCTTTTCCGGTAAAGCGCTCCGTAGGAGGGAGATGTTGAGCAGCGTCTTGGCTGGGGATTCGGGCAGGTTGAAGTGGTAGATTTCACGGGCAAAACTTAAGCCGCCTCTCCTTAGACGCTGAATGTAAGCCATGGTGAAACCCTTGTGTTTTCGGCCCAGACTGACCGGCAGGGCCGGCTCCCCTTACTGTAAGCAGTAAGGGATGATGGAAGGTGGCTTTTTCATGGTTGCCATAAGACGAGCAGCTATTGACGAAGGGGAAGATAGATGCCCCCACCTTTTCAATCGTTACACGCGCTCAGATGGGCAGGAAATTCTTTAATTCAAACTCTAGGAGATTTGGCTCCGTGTGTCAAGGAGGATCCGAGCACTGGAACAGCAGGGGAAAACTGGCCGGCTAAAAGTTGCGGCAGGAACGAGAAAAAGCATAAACACCCAACTAGAGCGCGCCGATGACTTCATGGTTGGCTATGCCGATGCGTGCCGCGACAGAGCTGACCAACACCGCTGCACCTGATTGCTTGGATCGGATCAACGCATTTACGAATGCCCTTGGCGTGAAAAATGCGTTACCAAGTTGTCGCGAATGATCTGGCGATTGCGCTTTTCCTGGGCTTTTGAGCGATTCATATCTTGTCGCGTGGCAATGAACGAAAAGATGTTTTTCATGATGACCGGGGCTTCCGGGTCTATCCGGTTTGGAAGACATGCATGCTGCCCAACAAGGAAACAGGGCGGGTGCTCGGCATGATCTATCGTGCGGTAAGCCATATTTTAAGTTCAATGCGAATCAGCGTGGAAACGGAAATGGATTTACGGTCCCAATACAACCGGATATGTTCACTGTGCGAGATGTGACACCGGGATCACCGAACCCGGGGCGTTTAGAATCCCCGCAGCAGCAAATAAAGCCCGGGAATGACGACGAGCAGCGTGCTCGTGCTCATCAGCCAGCAGCTGTTGGCGAGATCGAGGTCGAGGTCGTAGATGGAGGCTGCGACGAGCGCGTTGAACGCGACCGGCATCGCGCTGAGCACAAGCACCACCTTGAAGGGCAGGCCGCCGTCGATCCGGTGCAGGCCGCAAAGGTAGGCGAACAGCAAGCTGAACAACGGCACTGCGAGGCATTTGATCAGGCTCACGCCCAGGCTTTCGACCAGGCTCGCACGGATGCCCGAGAAGCGCATGCCGAGGCCGATGGAGACGATCAGCACGAAGGTGCCGGCCGGTACGAACCATGCGGTGATCGGGATGAAAACCGGTGGTCGGGCGATGCCGGTCAGGTTCAGGGAAAGGCCGATGAAAAAGGCGCTCAGGGCGGCCGCGACGAAAGGGTCGGTGAGCACGGTGACGAGCCGGCGGCCCAGCGACTGGTGCGCCTTGTGCGAGCCGCTGATAAAGCGGGCGAGGGGAAAGCCGACCGCATAATAATAGATTTCCTCGATCATCCGGTAGAGCGCCACGAGCGCGAACCCGGCCTCGCCGAGGAACATGAAGCAGATCAGTGAGCCGATCGCCCCGAGGTTCGAGAACGAGCCGCAGCAGAACAGCACCGCCCGCTGCTCCGCCGGCTTGTTCAGGATTCTCGCGAACAGCAGGCCGAGCAGGCCGCCGCCAATTAGCGCGGTGGTGCCGATCACGGGTAGCAGCGCGACGCGCAGGTTGTCGAAGCTGACAGTCCAGACCGCCGCGAGAAAAGAAACCGGCATAAAGAAGAGCAGGCCGATTTTCTGTAGCAGCTTGCGCAGCCCGATGAGCGGTAGCGGCAACGAGATGATCGAGGCCCGGTCGAGTTGCTGCAGCAGGTAGCCGAGTGCGAGGCCGCTTCCGATGAGGGTGAGCGAGAAGAGCAGCTTGTCCATGTTGCCCTGGGCGGTGTTCAACTCCTCCTTGATCAGCTTGCAGTTGACGCTATCGATGAGCGCCTGCCCGCTCGCCTCGGTGGGAGGTAGAGTTCGCCTTCTAAAAAAGCGAAAGTCTAAAGAACATCTTCTCGTAGGTCAATCAGGATTTTCGACTATACCTTGTGGGGTTGAAATTGCATTGAAAACCGGGTGATTTTCAAGTAGAAAAATTGGAGTTTGCGTTGTTCTGACATATTGGGCGATGAGTCAAGGGGTGAAAGCGATTACTGGATAGGATCTAAGCTGACCACGGGCTTAAAGACAAATACCCAATGCCTAACTCATAAATCAGGCTTTGTCCATCCCATGTTTGATGGAGCGTTCCGCATGCATGTTACCCGTAGAGATTTCATGAAGGATTTCCTCATCTTCGGTGGGACACTCCTTTTCTCTCGGGCACCGCTTTTTGCGAAACAAAAAGCGGTTGAGCCCTGGCGTCCGGCGTATGAAAACCTGGAGAAAGCCGGGAACCTGGCGGATCGGGTGGAGGCAGCCTACCACATCTTCGAAAGGTGTCGTCTCTGTCCCAGAGCGTGTGGGGTGAATCGACTCAATGGAGAAACCGGGTTTTGCCAAGCGCCTCTGAAGGTCGTGGTTTTCAGCGCCCAGCCCCATTTCGGAGAAGAGATTTCGCTGGTAGGGGTGCAAGGGTCGGGCACCATTTTTTTCTCCAACTGCAATCTGCGGTGTGTTTTCTGCCAAAACTGGCCCATCGCTCACGAGGGGCGAGGAGAAGCGGTCACGGACGAAGATCTGGCGGATATGATGATCCACCTTCAGAAGATCGGCTGCCATAACATCAACCTGGTCACGCCCACCCATGTGATGCCGAACATCCTCAAGGCCACTCGCATCGCCCTGAAAAGGGGGTTGCACATTCCGTTGGTTTACAATACCAGCGGGTATGAAAGCATCGAGATCCTGAAGCTTCTGGACGGAATTGTAGACATTTATTTGCCGGATATGAAATACATGGATGCAAATCAGGCGGCGAAATACTCTGCAGGGGCTTCGGATTACCCGGCGGTGACAAAGAGAGCGATCATAGAAATGAACCGGCAGGTGGGTGAGCACTTTGTGGATGAACGAGGAATTGCGCTTCGCGGTTTGATGATCCGGCATTTGGTCATGCCCAACCGGGTTTCCGGATCGGAAGCATTTGTGAAATGGGTTGCAGAGTCCCTTCCCAAATCAACTTATGTGAACATCATGCCTCAGTACCATGTCGCGTATCGGGCGTTTGACTATCCGGAAATCGCGAGGGGGATAACGGTAAGGGAATTCGTGGAAGCCATGGATTGGGCTGAAGCATACGGTCTGACCAACCTCGATACGAAATCCGTGGCGGTCAAGAACTTCTACCAACACCGCCAATCCAACTGAAAACCGCAGGCGATCGGCAGTGAAACAGACTCCAGCTCCCGCAGGCCTTTCCGATTTACCCGATTGAACTTGCCTGCGCATCTATGCCCAAATGCCCGGAATGGGCTTTCCGCAGTATTCGCACTTTCCTTCGATCAGATGCATGTCCCGGATCATGTAACCGGTGCGCCGGATCACTATTTTCCGACACTCGGGACAAAACGTGTTCCACGCTTCATGGTTCGGCACATTTCCGATATAGACATAATCCAAGCCGCAAGAAAGGGCCGCTTTGCGGGCCTTCTCGAGGGTCGAAACAGGGGTTGGCGGAAGCTTTCTGAGCTTGTACAACGGGTAAAAGCGAGAAAAATGGATCGGCGTATCCGCACCCAATTCCTCTTTCACCCAGCAGCACATTTCCCGCACCTCCGATAGGTCGTCATTTTTGGTAGGAATCATGAGGTTCGTGATTTCTAAATGGATATGCTCCCGTTTCAGGGTTTTGAGAGTTTCAAGAACAGGATCCAGTCTTCCGCCGCACAATTCATCATAAAAGGTCTGGGTGAACGCTTTAAGATCGATGTTGGCAGCGTCCAGGATTTTGCACAGATGCTGAAGCGGATCGGGATTGATGAAGCCGTTGGAATGAAAAATATTCAAGAGGCCCGCTTCCTTCGCCAGGGTACCGACATCCAGCATATATTCGTAGAAAATCGTCGGTTCCACATAGGTGTACGCAATTGAACTCGCCCCCATTTTCCGAGCCCGCGTTACCGTAAGTTCCGGGGGGACCTCGTAGCTGTAGACGTCCTCCGGGAACGCTTGAGAGATCTCCCAATTCTGGCAAAACTCACACGCAAAGTTACATCCCGCCGTCGCGATGGAAAGCGACTTCGACCCAGGAAGCACATGAAAAAAGGGTTTCTTTTCAATGGGGTCAAGATGAATCGCACAAGGGTTTCCGTAAACCAGACTGTAATATTTACCGCCTCGGTTTTCGCGCACCCTGCAGAAACCTCTCTTGCCTTCCGATACCCGACATCGCCGGGGGCAGAGTTCACAGCGGACAACTCCTCCCTGCAGCCGCGTGAAATAGGGAGAAAGCTTTGTTTTGATCAGACCTTTTTGGGCCATTCCCGCCCTTGCGGTCTCAGGAACCCCCAAGAGATGAGCGGATGCCAACGCACACAGGTTCGTTCCGGAAACCTTCATAAACTCACGCTTCGTCAGGCGCGATTTAAGGAAGTATTCGAAGTTGTTTTCGATTTCCATTTTTTGGCTTAAGCGTCCAGAGTTCCCTCGTCATGCCGGAGGCGACCCCCGCCGGCCACGGGCTCTTCGACCGGCATCCGATGCCTTTATGCGATTGGAACCACACCAAATTCCGCCTTTCTCGAAAATGACGGGATATAAAAATTAGGAATGATCATATCAGCACCTACCGAAAACCTCAAACCCGGGATTTCGAACTTGTAATGCTTTTTTGCTGAAGCGTCCCGGTGATTTTACTCGGGCATGAAGTTCGCAACATGATTTCACGCGCGATTCTTTGTCCCACTTCTTTTGGGGAACAAAAAGGTTCGAATGGAAAGTTCCGCGGCATGCAGATCAGAAATCCCAGGAAAGGACTTTTTCGTTGGACGGGGAAGCGCGGGTAGGGTATGTAAAATGGTGTGTAAAGCGGCGCACTGCATGCAGCAATTCCGTGGTAGCAAGAAACCCATAAAAGTAGGTGGGAGCGCTTTCCAGGGAACGTTTTTTGAGGACATTATCCTTGAAGCGATGCTGCGAATCGAAAAGGAGCAGACGATGGCGCAAAGGGTGACAGCAAACGATCTCAGGCGGTTGATCGAAGAATTCGTTTCCGAATACCCCTTGCAGGCAAAGGTGCGGAGCTGGTGGCGCAGCCCCCTTTTGGCAACCGCCCGCGCGGACGATCGTTTCAAGGTTCTCCCTGAAATAGCCGCTGATGATCACGTGTTGCCCTGGCAGCTTCTGCAAACCGCGAAAACGGTCATTGTTTTTTTTCTCCCGTTTGCAGAAGCGCTCAGTCTGGAAAACAGCCCCGGCAAACGGCCCTGCCGGAACTGGGGCCTGGCGTATCAAGATACCAATCGACTCATCGGGAAGATATCTGAAAGGATCCTGCGTTACCTGGCCGAGCGAGGCTACAGATCGGCCCTCACCCCCGCAACCCACAACTTCGACGCAGTCAAACTTATGTCCAGGTGGTCGCACAAGCATTTGGCGTATCTGTCGGGGCTCGGGCGCTTTGGGGTCAACGCGCAGTTAATCACGCCCTCCGGCTGCTCAGGCCGTCTTGGAAGTTTGGTTACCGAGGCGGACCTCGGCGACAGTGCGCTGGTCGCAACCAAAGAGCTTTGTCTCCATAGAGCCGGCGAGGAATGCCTCGAATGTGTCAGGCGTTGTCCGGTTGACGCAGTGAAGCAAAAGGGGATTGTCCGGGAGCGCTGCTGGGGCCGCCTCAATTCCAATTTGAAGGACTGGGATGCCTTCGCCGGTCTTGAAGATACGACCCACGTCTGCGGTAAGTGTGTGGTTGACTTGCCGTGCAGCCTCAAAGCACCGATGCCGATTGGGTGATGCGCGGCGGAAAGCGGGCTTTTCTCATGGGAAAGCGCAGAATTTTATGGCCGCACTTTGAGTTTTTAATGGGTGATGTTTAACAATCAGTTTCATGTAAGGAGGGAATTGCCATGAAGGATGCTTTTCACCAGATGATTGAGTTGCGGCGAAGCGTTCGACGATTTAAACCCGAGCCGGTTCCCACGGAAGTCCTGGCTAAACTGGTGGATGCGGCGCGTTTGTGTCCGTCTGCAGCGAACAAGCAGGCCCTGATCTTCATCGCCGTGAATGATCCCGAGCTTGCCGGACAAATTTTTGAGACTGAAAAATTCGCCGCATATCTGGCCGGAGCCGGTCAACCGGGACCGGGTGAGGAGCCCACCGCTCACATTTTGGTGGCCCAAGACAAAAAACTTGCGATTGCCGAAACGGTTCGCGATGTAGGGGCAGCGGTCCAAACAATCTTAATGGGAGCCTGTGCGTACGGCCTGGGAGCGACATGGCTGCGATCTTTCGATCGACCCAGGGCGGCCCAAATCCTCGGCTTGACGGCGCAGCACGAACCGGATTCGGTGATCGCGCTGGGCGTGCCGGCGGAATCACCCCAAGTCGTTCAAATGAAAGACGGTGACGTGAAATACTGGCGCGATGAGACGGGTCAGCATTTCGTTCCGAAGCGGTCTTTTGAGGAAGTGTGCTTCCTGAACGGCTTCTGCAGGCCGTGGGGTTAAACGGCCGGGCCGTTGCGAAATCGGCACCAAGCGGGACAGAGGGGATTTCACGGATGTTTTCCGATGTTGAGAACTTGCCCTGCTCTGGGTCCACAGTTGAACAGGATATCAAATGCGGACAGGTTCGGTATGAAGGATCCCCACAGCTGGGGATACACTGCGGCGCGCGGGTTGAAAAATGTGAGCTCAACACCCGCACGCTCAAAAGCCTCCGCATCGAGGTACTTGGCCGCGCTGCTTTGAGCCAGGAAATGAGAGGCGCCCAGTTGCTTACAGATCTCCACGGAAAGCCCGGGCTCTTTTCCCTCGACACCTAAGTCGGAGAGCAACATTACGCGGGTCTCAATTCCCAGGTGTTTTATGAGGTGTTGAATGATCCGCAGGTTGAAATCCACCAGCTTTTCGAACCCCGCTGAGAAAACATCTTCCAGAAAGCCGACATGGTCCTCAAAAAAGGGGGCATGCGCGTAGGCGGTCTTCAGGCTTAGGAGGTGTTTTCGGCTCCATTGCCCCTCGCGACAGATTCTCACACCGTGAATCCTTTGAATCCCCAAGCGCTTTTTCCGCACCGGGATGGTCATCCACAGCGTTCCTTGGTCATTTTTGAATCGGTTTCTGGTTAACCACGTGGTGCCGCGTGGAAACTGTACCGTATCCATGAGAACGAGCACGTCAGACCGATGGGCTTTCAAGAAAAATCCGGGGAAAGGGGCGAAAAAAGGTTGGTATGCCGAAACGATTTTCAATGAAACATGCCTTTTATCGAAGCAAAAGCTGAGGATTCTTTTTTTTCAGTTCCCTGTATTTTGACAGCGTCAACTTCCTTGCAAAATCCGGATGAGACAAATAAGCGAGCGTGTTCTTTTTCAAAGTATCCAGGACTTCGAGAAAGACCGCCTCCTTCTGATCCCGACTCACAAAGTGTCTGTCCCGCGTGTAGCTGTAAGTCACGGTGGGTCCAAGCGTCTTTTCAAGCAAAGAAAATGCGGGCGCTTTCTCTGGGACTGAATCGAGGTGAGACATGCGGAGGAGGATGTCAACACGCGCTTCCAAGCTGACCAACCATCTGTCACCGGCCGGCAGCCTGCTTCGGTTCCGGATTTCAAGCGTGAGACCATTCGGTAGCTTCAGGGTTTCGAAGAGATCCCCCGACCCATTTGGTGCGCTTGACTTTAAGGGCGATTTCGGCATGGTTCTGGATTTTTCACCCCGTTTCGACAATTCGAAGCATCCTACTTGAGGTGTATTCGGCCACATCGGCCGATCGGTCGAGCGGCATAGAGCATAGGATATTCCCCGAAAAAAGGCAAGTGATCGAGACGGGGAATGTGAGCAGAGAAATTGACAGGAGCAAAGCCGGCTCGCGATGTGGTGAAAGTCCGTCCATTGAAGGCACTCAAAGACATGGTTGCCTGACACAGTGTAAATTCGGTCGTGCAGGAAAAAGGGCGGATTCTGTCCGCCCTTTTTTATTTATCGCGGATGAAAAACAGCCCCTGAGGATTCACCTGCGCTCTCAATTCCGGCTTGCCATTATGGAGCTTTTTGTTTAGATTTCAGTAGGGTGGATGAAAGGCGCGACGCGGGTTGAGATGCCCTTACTCTGTAGTGGCTGCTTGGGATGTTTGGGGCTTAACGTGTAACCGGCGCTCACCCATGAAGCGGCATGTATGATTCGGCTGATCGCTGACCGGCTGAAAGCTCCATCCGCAAATATCTTATTTCCGGATGAACACTGCTATGGAGTTCTCCTCTTGTCTAGACTGGTAAAATTGAAAAAAGCGGCGCGCTTTATTCTGATTTTCAGCCTCATGCCGGTATGTTTTCTTGAAAGCCTGGGATGTGCCGCGAGAGACACGTATACTTACCATCGGATTCAGAGTGAATTCAAAGGCAAAAGCTCTATCCCCGTCATGCCTCACTCAGGATCATCCAAAACCGTCCAGGAGGCGCTTTCCGAGCCCCTCTCGATCAAGCGTGCAATCAACATCGCCCTGGAGCGCAACCCGGATATGGATATGGCGATTTCCCGCATCCAACAGTCCGACGCATTGATCGATGAAGCGCGTGCAGCGTTTTGGCCGGTCCTCTCTTTCTACGTTGAATACCTCCAGGGTGATGCCCCCTCCGCCTATCTATTCAAAACCATCGATCAGCGGGAATTACCCGGGCGGGTTGATTTTAATGATCCGGGTTGGTTTCAGAACTATGAAACGGGGATTCACGGACGAATCAACATTTTTAACGGGGGCCGGGATCTTCTTCGAAAAAAGATGGCGGAGACCGGACTGGAAATTCGAGAGCTCGATTTACAGAGCATCCAAAACGCTCTGATCACTTCGGTGATCGATGCCTTTTACAGTACCCTGGCTGCTCGAGATTTCATCAAAATCGCTCAGGCATCCGTAAGGACCGTGGAAGCTCAACTGCGGATCACCAAGGCGAGATATCAGGCGGGCGGCGCCCTCAAATCCGACGTGCTTTCCCTGGAGGTACGTTTGGCCCAGGCCAAGGAGGATTTGATCCGGGCAGAGAACAACTACAGCCTTTCCAAGGCCTCACTCGCCAACCTGCTTGGCGAAGATCCGGACACTTCCCTCGACCTTGCCGGTATGGAAACGGTTCCCATTGATTTGCCCACGGATTATCCGACGGGCCTCGTTCAGGCCCTGGCCAATCGTCCGGAACTCAGAAAGGCAAGACTTCAGATTGTGCAGTCCCGAATGGCCCTGGACACAGCTCGCTCCGAATACCTTCCGCGCCTTGATTTTCAGGCAAAATACTACCTCGATGACGCGAATTTCGACTTCGAAAGAGAAAGGGAGAACTGGACCGCAGGCATCATCTTGAACTGGGATCTTTTTACAGGGTTTGACACAAAAGCCAAAGCCGATAGAGCCACCCGTATGCTTGAAGAAATGATGGCAATGGATCGCAAAACCGCCCTCGCCATTCAGCTCGATCTCAAAACTTCCTATTTGAAGCTGGAAGAGGCGAAAGCCAGACTCGCAGTCACCGAAGCCAGTGCGGCCCAGGCAGATGAATCTTTGAGGTTGGTGAAAAAGCAGTATGAAGGCGGGTCCGCAACCATTACCCGGTATTTGGAAACTGAACTGGCGTTAAATAGGGCGCGAATTCG
>JAWOGN010000372.1:0-38902 GCA_046496815.1 Desulfatiglandaceae bacterium | reverse complement strand
GAATACCCGGACTGCAAAATTCAGTGTGCTCGCTACCTGGATTACCTGTTCAAAGAAGAGGGTAATGTTGCGGCGATGATTGTGGAGCCGGTCGTGGGGACCAACGGACGCATCGTTCCCCCACCGGAGTATTTTCCACTGCTCAGAAAAATCTGTGATGAAAACGGCGTTTTGCTCATTGCCGATGAAGTCATGAGTGGTTGGTTCAGGACGGGAAAGGCGTTTTCGATCGAACACTGGAACGTCATTCCGGACATACTGACCACTGCGAAGGGATCAACCGGTGCTTACACACCCGCCGGAATCACGGCCTCGGGAGAAAGCGTTTCGGGTTTCTTCGAGGAGGAGCTTTTCTGTCATGGCCACACCTATGCATATCATCCCCTTGCCGCGTCCGCGATACCCGCAGCAATTTCTGAATACAGACATCTATTTGACTCGGGTCTTCCTCAAAAAGCGAGCAGACATCTTCAGGAAAACCTGTATGCCCTGGCCGATCGGCATGAGTGCATCGGTGACGTGAGGGGCATCGGGCATTTCTGGGCGCTGGAAATCGTGAAGAATCGAAAAACCAAAGAACCATTTGATGTGAAAGCTGACAAGTTGAGCGGGAAAGTGCTTATGACGGGAAGAATTGCCGCAGACGCCATGGCGAACGGGCTCTACATGGCCGCCTGGTATGATACCCTTGTCATTGCGCCCCCGTTGATCATTACAGAAGAACAAATCGATGAAGGTATCGACATACTCGACAGGTCCTTGAAAATTGGTGATCGCGAGGTTGTCGGTACGGACGTCGCAGCCTCCAGAAGCAGCGAATACCTCAAGCAGTAACAACCGGTGCGGTATGGGGGCTGCGTTTGTTGTCTTCGTGTTTGCGCACACGCAGGTTTCACTCTCGCGCATAGACGTGAACCCGATGGCCGGGCATGATTTTGGGTCGGCAACCGGATTTGAATAAAGGAAAAATATACCGAGGCGCTATCAAGGCTGCAAGCGCCCCTTCCGTGAGGAGCGCAACACGTTGAAAACCGCCGGGAACACAGCCATCATGGCCGTTTGCTCCCGCCACGTTATGCTGCACTCAGGATTCGGCACCGTTCTTCCCTTTCCTTCGCAATTTTCTTGAACAGTCTTGGGATATCGGCCATTAAACCATCCGATAGTCGTGCCGCCTCCAGATAGAAACGCTTGATCGTCGACTCTATTTCAAATGCCCTGCCCGTCGCTTCAGATGGATCCGCCCCATCCGCCAAATTTGTCGGGAATGCATAGCCTTCACTGTCTAAGGTTTCAAAGCAATAGTTGGATTCAAGGGTATCCGTGATTACCCCGAAATACGTCCGCTTGACCAGCTTCTCGAACTTTCTGTTTTCTTTGACCCAGGCAAGAAACGTATCCTTCCGTTCCGGAAATACGTTTGCTTGGGTCTCATAAAACCTCGCGGATTCGCTCTCAATCTTTGAAACAAACGTCATGACGGCGGCCATTGTGTTGAGCTTCATTAGAACCACCTTTCAATCACAATTTGCGGATCGGTAAAAAACCGGATGACGTCCCTTCCCTGCCCATGTAACGTACCAAAGAAGGAATCTTTCCTGCCGCCGAACGGGAAAAACGCCATGGGGGCGACAATCCCGATATTGATACCCACGTTGCCGGCTACCACCTCGTGTCGAAATTGCCTGGCCCATTTTCCGTTGGTGGTAAAAATAGACGCCGCGTTCCCATACGGGCACTGCGCAATCACCTCGAGGGCTTCATCCAGATCCTTTGCCCGCAGCACGCCGGCCACAGGCCCGAAAATCTCCTCCTGCGCACACGTCATTTCATGGTGTACGTTCTCAAAAACCGAAGGATTCAGAAAACAAGTCTCGGGCACGTCTCCCACCAGGTTCAGCTTTCTGCCGTCCAACCTGAGTGTCGCACCCTCCTGAATACCCTTTTCGATCTCCCCCAGAATACGTTGCTTGGATGCTGCATTTTGCAGGGGACCCATTTGCACGCTTTCATCCAGACCATCGCCCACCCGGATGCCGGCAGCCGATTGGACGAATTTATCCAGGAACTGTTTGTAAACCGAGTCATCTCCCACGATCAACAAGTTGGCTCCAGACAGGCATCTTTGACCGCTATTTCCGAAAAACGAAGCCGTGAGGCTCACCATGGCCTGATCAATCTGAGCATCGGGCATCAGCACGATAAAGTTCTTTGCGCCTGCCTGGGCGATCACTCGCTTTCCCATTTCACCACATTTCTTATAAATCTCTCTTCCCACCGGAGTAGACCCTACAAAGGTCACACCTCGCACGTCCGGATGTTTCATCAGCGCGTCGGCCACTTCGGTTTCCCCATGCACCATATTGACGACACCCGGGGGAAAGCCCACTTCATCCAACAGCTTAAACAGTTCGGTTTGACTCATGGGGGTGCGCGGAGACGGCTTCACCACAAAGGTGTTGCCGCAGGCAACGGCGAACGGTAAAAACCACAAAGGCACCATAAATGGAAAATTGAACGGCGCGATGCAACAAAACACACCCAGGGGTTGATAGATCGCGTGTTCATCGATACCCGCAGCGATATCCTCCAGGTTATACCCCTGCATCAGTGACGGGATCCCCGATGCAACCTCCACCATCTCGATCCCGCGTCGTGTCTCTCCCCGGGATTCATCAATGGTCTTACCGTGTTCCTTTGTCTGACAGATGCTCAGCTCATCGAAATTGTCTTCCATCAGCTCAATCAGACGATGCAGATATCTTGCCCGGGCCACCGGCGGCGTGTTTCTCCAGTCATGAAATGCATCCTGCGCCGCTTTTACCGCCGCATCCGCATCGGTACTTGCCGACGCCGGCGCCTCACAAAGAAGCTCCTGACGCGCCGGATTCATGATCTCATTATAATTGTCTGTGGTGGCATCAATCCATTCCCCATTGATGAAATTGCGTAATCTGGGTACCGCCATTGTTGACCCTCCTTCTTTGTTCGGATCTCCCTGTTTCCCGGACCGTTATTCTGTATCAGGACTACAGGGCTAACATCCCGGAAAATCCCTGGAATTATAATTTGTACGCATGCTTCTCAGCCAAGGCAAATCGGCAAGTCTAAAGGTTTCAAAACCTAACATCTGCCGATTGTGCTGTCAATTCAAATAGAAATCGTAAGCGTTCACAGGTTCAGGGTTTCCCGATGAAATCGGGATTCAGGGTTAAGGACAAAGAAGGGATTGAGGACCCGAAATCGTCGTTAAAAATCCTCATTTTCCCAAGTAATTGCCGATTTAGTTCCAAATTTTGGATTAGGCCTGACAAAGCTGACGCTTTTCTCATAAATACCTAACCCAAATGCACTCCGTGGACGAAAATTGAACCTTGAACCCCTGAACCTTTGAACCCGTGAACGGTTACTAGAAATCTCACCTTGATGAATATTTTTGCGATAATGCCAATTTTTGGCTGCGCTCCCGTCGACTTGAAATTCTCTGTAAGGATTCCCTGAAGAAACTGCTCCAGGCTGCGATAACCTCTGAAGCACCCGGCGGTGATGTCTGCATATTCTTTCCGGTCCTCAGCGCATTATTTTCAAGTCCAATTTATGATTGACAACATGCCGGCTTCCGCCTATATAGAGCCAGTCGAAAAATTTTCCTTATTCATTCTGTTTTCCTATTAATATCCAGTGGTTCACAATTTCTTTCGCACGATGGTGGGGATCGAAGTGTGCCCCCGGAAGGAAGGTCGATTATGGATTTCAGTCTCTCCATGGAACAAGAAATTCTGCGCAATTCAGTGCGTGATTTTGCAGAAAAGGAGATCAAACCCGTCGCCGGCGAGCTGGACGAGAAGGAGGAGTTCTCGTACGACACGATGCGGAAGATGGGAGAATTGGGGCTTTTCGGGATGTTCGTCTCCGAAACATACGGGGGCCAGGGAATGGATTATTTGTCTTATATTATCGCTACGGAAGAAATTGCCCGGGTGGACGGTTCCCATGCGGCCACAGTGGCGGCAGGCAACTCCCTGGGAATCGGCCCCCTTTACTATTACGGAAACGAAGCACAGAAACGGAAGTATCTTCCAAAGCTCTGCACCGGTGAAGCGCTCTGGGGTTTTGGTTTGACCGAACCGAATGCGGGCTCCGACGCCGGAAATTCCAAAACCACCGCGGTCCTGGAGGCCGATCAATGGGTCATCAACGGAAGCAAAATATTCATTACCAATGCTTCTACCAACATCACGTCGGGGGTGACCGCTCTGTGTCGGACCGGCACGAGAGGGGATGGACGACCCGAGCTTTCCTGCATCATTGTCGAGCAGAATACCCCGGGCTATGAAGCGAGGGAGATGCACGGAAAGATGATGTGGCGAGCGTCCAATACCAGTGAACTTTATTATGACGACTGCCGCGTTCCCCGGGAGAATCTTCTGGGGGATAGGGGAAAAGGTTTTCATCAGATGTTGGAAACACTGGACGGTGGCCGTCTGTCCATCGGTGCGATGGGCCTCGGAGGTGCGCAAGGTTGTTTTGAGCTCGCCCTCAAGTACAGCAACGAGCGGATGCAGTTTGGAAAACCCATATCGAAATTTCAGGTAAATGCCTTCAAGCTCGCAGACATGGCCCTCGAGATAGAATGTGCCCGTCTTCTTCTCTACAAGGCCTGCTGGCTGCGAGACAATGAAAAGCCGTTTTCAAAGGAAGCTGCCATGGCAAAGCTCCATTGCTCTGAAGTGATGTATCGGTGCGCAAACCATGCCGTCCAACTCCACGGAGGGTATGGACTCATGAAAGAGTACACGATTGAACGATTTTATAGGGATCAAAAACTCCTGGATATCGGGGAAGGGACCTCGGAGGTCCAACGCATCGTTATCTCAAGGCTCATCGGCGCATTATAGAGAATTCTGAATCTTACTTTGACTGCGTGCCGTTTTATACGCCTCCCCGGCTTCTCTTTCCAGCTCCGTCGCTCGGCCTTGATTGCGTGGCGAGAAATGGAATAAATCAAAATGCTTGACGCAGGCCCTACCAGCCAAATCTCCGGCTTCCCGCGCCGTGAGGTGATATTTCCTTTTGGCAATCTCTTTTTGGCTATCCAGAAAAGCGGCTTCGACAAAAAATCTGCTCGCTCCCTGTGCGAGCTCAACGATTTTTTTGGCGTTTTCCGCATCCCCCAATACGTCCGTTACATAAGCAATTTTCTGGCCGGGTGAAATTCTGGCAATTCTCCGGATAAGCGCTCCCAGCTTGAATGACTTTTCTTTGGTGACATGGCCGCTATCTTCCCATGTGACCACAAAGTCACTTGCCGAATCCATTCCTTGATAAATCGCCGCCTTGAACCGGTTGATCCAAGGGCCCACAGGAAGCCTCAGCGCTTTGAGTTCCTCCTTAATGATATTCACATAGAAATTTTCAGTCAGTGAAAGCCCGAGACATGGGATTCGATGATCAAGCAGTACTGCCTGGACCTTGAAGGAGGGTTCCGCTAACAGGCTCCCGTGAAACGGCCGCGATAACGCGGGAGCTTTTGACACAAAACGATCCCGGCAAATGTAGTTCCTTGTAAAAATCTTCTCGGGGTGGACCTCGTTTACTTGAATCATGAATCTATTTTCAAATTCATTGACCAGGTTCCAGGTATACCCCGACAATTTTCCCTCAACATGTTTGAAAAAGCTGCCGGGACCATAAAGGTGCAGAATTTTTTCCCTTCCCAGCAATGCCCTGAGCAGGGTGTCGAAACCAATGAAATGGTCCATGTGCGTATGGGTTACGAACACGTGTGTTATTTTAACCAGATCCCGGGGCGCCAAATTGCTCAAGTCTCCAAGATCAAACATCAGGGCCCGCCGTTGATGCAGAAAAGGGATAAACAGTCCGGGATCTGCGAAGGGCTCATTGATGAGTCTGGGCTGAAATGATGGTCGCATCAGGTTTCATCCAACATATACTGAATCTTCGGCTATTTGACAAAACCATACAGATGTGTCATGGTTCGGCAACAGGTACCGATGCCTGAAGGTTATGACGCGCTGGTTCCGTCACTAAAAGAATGGCCTTGACCAAAAAAGACTTGGTGAGAAGCGTGATGCAGAATGTGCGCTTCAAAAGCAGGCGAAAGCCTCGGCAGGCTTTCCTGTTTCCAGAGATGGACTGCGTGTTCTTAAGCCATACACGCGCGAACGATATTGTCAACAGCCTGCTTGAGGTCATGAAAAACACATTGGTCGGCGGTGAAGACATTCGAATTGTAAACTTTGGGAAATTTCAGGTGAAATTCAAGTGGGCCAGAAAAGGCCGCAACCCCCGGACCGGCGAAATGATCATATTAAGATCCAGGCGGACAGTGACCTTTCGAGCATCACCCAGGCTCAAGAAAAAAATCAACTCGCCCGACAAAATCCTTGCATCCGGCGCTTAGCAACTTCCGTTTCCGCCATCCTGCCTATGCATTCTTTCCAAGCAGCGGCTTTTCCATTTCTTGCCAATTCAAGGCCTGTACGGGGAAAACCGGGCCATCCTGACACACATGGTAGTATGTTCGATTCGCCTGCGGAGATGCTTTCACGGCACAGCCCCGGCAAGCGCCGATACCACAGGCCATGTTTGCTTCCATAGAGACCTGGCAAGGGATATTTTGTTCAAGGGTCAGAGCCGCGACACGCCGGAGCATAGAAAGCGGACCACACGCAAAGACTGTGAACCTGCCATTGGTGACCCCTGCCAGATGTTGGTCCAGGAGTTCTGTCACAGGTCCGTGATGACCCAATGTTCCGTCATCGGTCGAAACGGAGAGCATTGAAGAACGGAGACCAAACCAGTCCATCGGAATCATCTCAGTCACGGACCGATAACCGGTCATAAAAACAACTTCTTCGTTCTCCATGGCCTGCGCCAAAAAAATGAGCGGAGCGATTCCGATTCCTCCGGCAACCAAGACCGATCCACTCCCGGATCCTCGAATTTCAAATCCGCTTCCCAGGGGTCCGAGGGTGGACAGTTCTTTCCCTTCCCTGACAGTGGACAAAATTCCGGTGCCTTTGCCCACCACCCGATAGAGGATCAAAAACAAATCATGCCCCCTGGTTCCGCAGACGGAAAAAGGGCGTCTAAGGAGTGGATCGAGTCCCGGCTGAACCCGGATCATCACAAACTGGCCCGGCTTCGCTTCAGCCACAATCTCGGGACACTCCAAAACCATCAGGTACGTTTCGGAGGCCACCTGCCGATTCATTACGATTTTTGCATCCTGCTCGGTCACCATGGATCATTCACCGGCCTGTGTGCCATGTGAGTTATGGCACTGATTTAAAACGCCTCTTATATCTCATGGTTCTTTTACACAAAAGATCAAGATCGCGCAACAGCGGATCTCACCGACCCCCCCGGCATTGCGGCACAAATGAATAAAGCGTATCCATTCAACCTTGCGGTGAACGAGGGCTGGGGTGAATCAAATCAGACCCCATCCTGCGCAGGCGTCATATCCTTGACTTGACCCATACGCCTTTCCTATAGTGTGTTCAGGGTTCGCTGCAACACAGCTGTAAAGACCCCCATGGCCAAAATGTTCATGACCCGAAAAGATTACCTTACGGCACAGAAAAAAAGAGGCAGACACTTATTTGGGGTGTTCCCCGCCCAGTACCCCAAAGAGATTCTATGGGCGCTGAATGTCCTGCCGGTTGAAATCTGGGATCCCCCTCTGGAAGTGACGTCCGCCGATGCGCATTTGCAGCCCTACATTTGCTCAGTGGTTAAGCTGGGGCTCGAGCTCATTCTTCAAGGGAAATGCGATGCCCTGGAAGGGTTTTTGTTCCCCCATACCTGTGATTCCATTCAAAATCTGGCTTCCATTGTGAACGACTATCTGAACCTTGACACACCATGTTACTTTTTTTATCACCCAAAAGCGCCGGACAGGGCTTCCTCAAGAGAATTCTATTTCGAGCAGCTCAAAAATCTCGTCTCACGCCTCCAAAACCAACTGGGACCGCTCGACTTATCTGAACTCAACCGGCGGGTCAAGCAGGGCCGGCGGTTGGCATCGATTCTGAGCGATCTCTACGACCTGAGAGCCAACGGCAGCCTGGCAGCATCCAACGCTCAGTTCTATCAGGTCATTCGCCAAGGGGAGTTTCTCCATCCGGATGACTTCGTTCCGTTGCTCGAGGGCTTTCTCACTGCCTCGAAGGGCAAGGCTGCCGGAGTTCCGGCGGTCGTCCTGAGCGGTGTGCTACCCAATCCTCCGGAGCTCCTTACCCTTTTGGATGAGCTGGGTGTGCGCGTCGCCGACGATGATTTGCTGAATTGCAGCAGGCGGCTTCTGATTCCCTGCAGCGACGCCCAAGACCCCTTTGAAGCCATGACTGAAAATTACTTCGCCATGCCCCCCTGCACCACAAAAGACTCGTCCTTTCCAAAACGATGGGAATACTTCAAGCGGAAAATTGATAGAACCGGTGCCGAAGGGGTGATCTTTTGCCTGGTCAAATTTTGTGAGCCTGAGCTTTTTGATGTGCCGCAGATGGTGGAGGCGCTGAAAAAGACAGGAATTGCCACCCTGGTCATCGATTCAGAGCTGAACCACGGTCTAAGCGGGCAGCTGAAAACGCGGGTTGAGGCGTTTGTCGAAATGCTTACATGAGGGAATGACCATGTCGATCTTCAAGTCGGTATGCTTCAATGTCATGAAGGACCTGGGTGCGCCCGCCATGATGGGAATCTCGGATTTGGGCAAAAAAAAACGCCCGGCAAAGCCGGGGCAATACTATGGCCCCCCTCTGAAAAGCACCCATCGGTTGAAGGAAATTGTAAAGCGACACTATTTCCTGTCGCGTTATGCGTCGGGCGCAAAACCGGTGGCATGGGTTACCAGCGGCGCCCCGGTGGAGTTGCTGAGAGCGTTTGATTTTTACACCATTTACCCGGAGAATCATGGCGCACTCTGTGGGGCGCAAAAATTGGGATCCGATCTGTGCGCAGTGGCAGAGGAACACGGGTATCATCAGGATCTCTGCTCCTACGCTCGCATCGATCTGGCTCACTACTTTTCAGGCAAAACCCCTGTCGGTAAACTTCCCAAACCGGACCTGCTTTTTGCCTCCAACAATATTTGCCAGACTGTAGTCTACTGGTACAAAGCGCTGGCCCATTACCTGAAGGCGCCGCTGATCCTGTTCGACACGCCTTACAACTTTAAAGAGATCGCCGACTACGACATTTCTTACATGGTCCGTCAGTTCGAGGAGATGATCCCCGTATTGGAAGCGGCCTCCGGGCGACGCTTTAATTACTCAAAATTCAAGAAGTTCATACGGATAAGCAAAGAGACCTCTTTCACCTGGGGCGCGTTACTGGCAACCATGAAAACCCGGCCATCACCCATGACTATTTTCGACGCCTTTGCGCATATGGTCCCCATCGTCTCGCTAAGGGGTTTGCCGGTAGCCCTCGATTATTACCGCCTGCTTCTCAGGGAACTCAACGAGCGAGTCGCGCAGGGTGTGGGGGCGCTTAAAAACGAAAAAAAGCGACTCATGTGGGACAATATCGCCATTTGGTTCAAGATGCGGGATCACGCAACTCTTTTCGCCGAGCATGGCATGAACTTCGTCACCGCTACGTACACAAACGCTTGGGCTGAAACCACGCCCCATATGGACGAAAATCGGCCGTTTGAGTCCCTGGCCAAAAGCTACAGTCTCGTGATTTTAAACAACAACCTCAACAGCCGACTGAAACTTATGGAGCGACTGATTCAGGATTACCGGATAGACGGTCTGGTGATCCACTCCGCCAGAAGTTGCAAGCCTTACTCGGTGGGTCAATATGATCTAAAACGCCTTTTGATCGAACGATTCGCCTTGCCCTCCGTGATTATTGAGGCGGACATTACGGATTCCAGATTCTACGCCGAAGCCCAAACTCGCACGCGGCTTGAGGCCTTTTTTGAAGCCTTGGAAGGATAGAAACCGGATAGTGGACTGCTTTGCCGGCATTGATGTGGGTTCTCTCAGTACAGAGGTGGTTATCCTCGATGCGCTGAACAGGACCATCGGCTACAGCATCGTGGAGACAGGAGCCAATAGCACCGATGCCGCTCAAGCCGCATTGAATCAAGCCTTGGTTACTGCAGGTATTTCCAGTGTACATCTGGGGATCACGGTGGCCACCGGTTACGGTCGCGGCTCCGTGCCTTGGGCGGATCGAAAAGTGACCGAGATTTCATGCCACGCATTGGGCGCGTCTCATCATTTCCCGGACATCGGTACCGTCATCGATATCGGGGGCCAAGATTCTAAAGTGATTCGCGTCGGCAAAAACGGCAAGGTGCTGGATTTTGCCATGAATGATAAGTGTGCAGCCGGAACGGGGCGTTTTTTGGAAGTGATGGCGGATAAACTTCGCGTGCCTTTGGATGAGATGGGGGATCTTTCCCTGACCGCCGAGACCGAGGCATCCATCAGTAGTGTTTGCACGGTCTTCGCAGAAAGTGAGGTCGTCTCTCTGGTCGCAAAAAATCACCCCAAAGCGGAAATCCTCCGGGGCATTCATCGGGCGATTGTGAACCGGGTGTGGAGCATGGCACAGGCAATCGGCGTCGAAGGCCCAGTCACCATGACGGGAGGGGTGGCCAAGAACAGGGGGATTGTCGCCCTTATGGGAGAGAAATTGGAGAGACCAATCCACATCTTCAAAGAACCTCAAATCATCGGCGCCCTGGGTGCGGCGCTGATAGCCAAGAAGCAGGGGTGTCGAGGAACAAATGCCTGATTCGGTTTCCGCGCAATCATTGACCGTCTGATCATTTCACCTCAGCATGACAATCGTTCCGAATCTTCCCGTCCGGCCCTCCCTTCGATAGGAATAGAAAAGATCCGTGCAGCAGCGGCTGCAAATCCCGGCAATTTCGATGTTCTCTTTCCTAAGACCTGCACGCTCAAGCTGCCGGCGACTGGTCGACCACAGGTCGAAGTGGTTTTCCCGTACCATAAACGCCTGGAAGGTCGCCGGAAAAATTTCCTTATAACTCACAAACTCAGCACAACATGGGCCAAGCGACGGGCCGATCGCCGCCAAAAGGTCTGACGCTTTGCAGCCGAAGGTATCCGTCATTCGAATCACGGTCCTTTTCAGTATATTTTGCACATGACCTCTCCATCCGCAGTGGACATTGGCCACGACCCTCCTGGTGGGATCAAAGAGGATAACCGCCTGACAATCTGCTTGGTTTACCATGGCGGCAAGACCGGGGATATCCGTAATAACGGCATCGGCGGAGGGGATTTCGCCACAGGGGATATGAAGGCCCTTACGGAGAAGCAGGATGTGGTCCCCGTGCGATTGGTTCATGAAGATCAAACGGTGGGCACCGATGACTTCCTTGATCCGGGTCAGATTTCCAGTCACCTTTTCCGGTCGGTCCCCGACCGTATAACTGGTGTTCAGGCTCTCGTAAGGCGGATCGCTCAATCCGCCATGCCGGGTGAAAACACCATGAACCAGATTTCGATTCAAGGAAAGCCTTGGATACCGGAAATATAGGATTTTCTTTTTTTGGACCCAGACTAGATTCGGAGCGATCTCACCCATTTCGATTGTGATATTTCACGGCATCTATGCCATCAAAACCGTTTCAATGTCAATTTTCAAAAAATCTGCGAAGGACAGCTGATTGCGTATCAAACGAGGCTCAAAATCATAGAAAAATCGTGGGAGAAGGGATGTGGAGAAAGGGTTTTGAGAGTCCTTGGCCGTGCATCCTTGTTCAAACCATGACCGATGAAGTCTCCGCTGCTTGGAGAAAAGCAATAGATTCAATCACGACACAGACTCCCTTGCTTACCGCTGCTTCCTCCCGGATCTGACGGGATTCACAAGTGCCTGTCACGTGAGGTCCATCACGCCTCCGGAGCAACGCAAGATCAACCCGTATCAAGGATCTCTCAAAGGACATTCAACCCCGCATAAGCGGATTTCGGGTTACAGGGCACCGCTAGCTCCCCGTCTAGCACGACCAAGGCATTAATAAATTTTTCGATCGAGATCCACTCTCTCTTTTAATTCTTTACCCACTTTAAAAAAAGGCAGCTTCTTGGGTGTCACCTCGATGATCGCTCCAGTTTTGGGATTCCGACCCTTGTAACCGTCATATTCCTTCACCTTAAAGCTACCGAGTCCTCTGATTTCGACCCTTTCGCCTCTGATGAGGGCTTTTTCCATGTCGTCGAAGACGGTGTTAACGACTTCTTCCGCTTTTTTCAAGGGCAAATCCTGTTCTTGGGCGAGAGCTTCTATCAATTGAGATTTGTTCATGGCCATCCTCTTCGTAATAGGGGAGCGATTAAAAAAGGTTACCTGGGCTTGTGGGTAAAAATAATGGATCGAAAATCGCAAGTCAAGGTGAAATCCAGGTAATTGTCCGAAATCGAAAGAGGTTTGAAAAAATTGTTTGTCACGTGAAGGCTACACAAGTTTACTTTTTCATGGCCTTGAGGTATAAAGTTATAGAAGTATCATGACTTGCCCTTCCCTCTTGTGATTACCTGGAACCTGGCTGGATTCTCAACTCCCAAAAAGCCGATAGGCTGTTTTTTCCGGGTGAATCCAAAGTGCGATGTCGTTGTAGGGTACGGGTTGGCGGGGGTGATCGGCTGAGCCTTTTGGACCCCTGTTTTAATTCCGGCCGCCATGTGGATTGAGATGCGGGCCGACCGCTACAAATTAGAGATGTTTGATAAAGCTGTGCTCAAACGGAGCGATCCGAATGAAAAAATTTGTTCATGAGGGCGTGGCGGACCTGGTTCCCTACCCTCCCGGAAAACCAATCGAAGAACTTGAGAGAGAATTGGGAATCAAGGGATCGATCAAATTGGCCTCCAATGAAAATCCCCTCGGTCCCTCTCCGCTGGCGGTCCGGGCCATCAAGGACACGCTGCATACCTTGCATCGCTACCCGGATGGATGCGGATTTTACCTAAGGTCAAAATTGAGCAAGAAATTTGATATTCCCATCGAGCGGATTATTCTGGGTAACGGCTCCGATGAGTTGATCGGCTTGATTATCCGGACCTTCTTATCCACGGGCCAACATGTGGTACAGGCCTTCCCGACTTTTCTGGTTTATGAAACGATGGTGAAGGGCGCCGGCGGCCTGATGATCTCGGTCCCCCTTTCTAATTTCAGAATTGATCTCAACGAAATCAGCAACGCCATCACTCCCCAAACCAAAATTATATTTGTCAACAACCCCAACAACCCCACCGGTTCACTTCTCTCCAAAGAAGACATGCGCCTTTTCTTGAAGGAGCTCCCGGATGATATCATTGTTGTGCTCGATGAGGCCTACGTGGAATTCGTCTCTGAAACAGAAAGTGCGAGTGGTCTTGAGTTTCTGGAAACCCATCCCCTTTTGGTGGTGTTGAGGACTTTTTCAAAACTCTACGGTTTAGCCGGCCTTCGGATAGGGTACGGATTCTCATCTGAAAAAATCATTGATTATTTGAATCGGGTCAGGCAGCCTTTCAATGCCAATACCCTGGCACAGGTCGCTGCCACTGCCGCGCTGGATGACGTTGAATTTGTCTCGAACACGCTGAAGACGGTCAGAGAAGGCATTTCCTATTTATACCGAGGGATCGAGGAATTGGGCCTTGAATACATCTCCACACACACAAACTTTTTCCTGATTCGAGTGCCCCAAGGAGGGAAAAGGATCTATGAACGGATGCTGAAGCAAGGCGTGATTGTCCGCGCCATGGACAGTTACGGGCTGAATGACTATATCCGAATCAACGCAGGACTGCCGGAAGAAAACAAGCGGTTTCTTGAAACGCTGAAAAAGGTGCTGGCATCGTGACCTGAAGATGGCACAAATTGATTACACCTCGTTCCGCCCATCAGATACGCCTCAAACAAAACACCCTTACAGGCGGCCCCGTGGACGAAGGGGGGGAAGGCCGGTCGCTCGGGCCGAGACGCATGAATGACATTATTACCATTGATGGGCCGGCCGGTGCTGGAAAAAGCACCATCAGTCGCCTTTTGGCGAAAAAGATACGGGCGGTTTATTTGGATACCGGGGCCATGTACCGGGCAGTCGCGCTGGCGGCCAAACAAAAAAATATACCCTTAAACGATGCAAAAGGTCTCAAGGCGCTTTGCAGGTCCCTGGACCTCCATTTTAAATCAGATGAAAACCAGCCGAGGCTCTTCCTCGATGGTACGGACATCACCGAACAGATTCGGAGCCCCGAGATGGATATGCTTTCCTCCAGCGTTTCAGCGGTGGGAGCGGTGCGGGAGGCGATGACGCATCTCCAGCGAAAAATGGCTGAGGGAATTCGCCTCGTCGCGGAAGGTCGTGATATGGGCACCGTGGTATTTCCCAAAGCCGGTCACAAGTTTTTCCTTACCGCGTCTCCTGAGATTCGGACGGAGAGAAGGTATAAAGAACGGTTGAGGCGCGGCGAAAGTGTATCCAAGGCCATCGTGAAGGCGGAACTTGCGAAACGGGACCACCAGGACCAAACACGTTCTTTGGCCCCGCTAAGAGCGGCCGAGGATGCAAAAGTAATTGATTCTACTGCATTAACGCCCGAAGACATTGTGCATGAAATTCTTTGTTCTTTAAACCTGGAAGGGCGGACAAATTATTCGTCAAATAAATGATTGAAGTTGCTTGTGATAATTGATATAAAAAAAAATTTGATGTGTCATTGTGGGGAAAACGCTTTAGGGGGTATTGAAGTTAATGGAAAATCCAACCAACGGATCAACCGAAAACAAAACTGCAGAAACCAAAGACGTAGACCACTCCTTTCAAGATCAACAAGAGAACTCAGGGAAAGAGACAGACAAAGAAAGCACCGAAACGGCCGGAGATCCTCAGGAAACCGATAACTTCATGGAGTTGTATGAAGAAAGCCTCAGGAGCATTCAGGAAGGAGAGGTCGTTAACGGTGAAATCGTTCAAATTGATAAAGAATATGTATTGGTTGATATCGGTTATAAATCAGAGGGCCAGATCCGAATCAATGAGTTTATTGACTCGGAAGGCAATCTGACCGCGAAGGTTGGAGACAATGTAGAGGTTCTCCTCGAGCGAAGAGAAGACGAAGACGGCGCCATTCTGCTTTCGAAAGAAAAAGCGGCCAAGATTAAGATCTGGGACCAAATCAAAAACATCTATGAAACCGATGATAACATCAGGGGCAAAATCATCGCTCGGGTCAAAGGAGGACTCTCAGTGGATATCGGTCTCCAAGCCTTCTTACCAGGCTCCCAAGTTGACCTGCGGCCCATAAGAGACATGGATGCGCTTGTAGGCACGGAGCATGACTTCAAAATCGTGAAATACAACAAACGGCGCGGGAATATCGTCTTGTCTCGACGAGCGATTTTGGAAGCTGAGCGCGCAACGATCCGAGAAGACACGCTCAAAATGCTCGAAGAGGGTGCCGTCTTGGAGGGGACCGTCAAGAATATCACCGACTATGGTTTGTTCATTGATTTGGGCGGAATAGACGGCCTTGTTCACATTACAGATATGTCCTGGGGACGGGTCGGACACCCATCAGAAATGCATCAGATGGGAGATAAGATCACGGTAAAGATCCTGAGTTTTGACAGGGAAAGGGAGCGGGTATCCCTGGGAATAAAACAGCTGGCGCCGGACCCGTGGAGTGAGGCGGAATACAAGTATCCCCCGAGCGCGAAAATTCAAGGACGTGTGGTCAGCCTCACTGATTACGGTGCATTTGTGGAAGTAGAGCAAGGTGTGGAAGGACTTATTCATGTATCTGAAATGTCTTGGACTCGAAAAATCAGACATCCCTCGCAGATTTTGAGCGTGGGCGAAATCGTAGAGGCAATGGTTTTAAACATTGATGTCGCGAAAAAGCGAATTTCCCTGGGTATGAAACAGGTCGAACCGAATCCCTGGGACGTCATCGAAGAAAAGTATCCGGTTGGGACCACCATCGAGGGGAAGATAAAGAACATCACTGATTTCGGCATCTTTATAGGCATTGATGAGGGCATAGACGGTCTCGTCCACATCTCGGACATCTCATGGACCCGCAGGATTAAACATCCCTCCGAGGTTTACAGGAAAGGCCAAGAAGTCCAAGCGGTTGTTTTAAACATTGACAAGGGAAACGAACGCTTTTCTTTGGGGATCAAACAGCTCACACCGGATCCCTGGAACGAGATTCCCCGGAAATATAAGCCGGGCACCCGGGTGACGGGAACCATTACGAACGTCACGGATTTTGGTCTCTTCCTTGAACTGGAAGAAGGCATAGAGGGCCTTGTTCATATCTCCGAAATCGCCGCCGAAAGGCGTGGTAACCCGCTTTCTCGATTCCAAGTAGACGATGTGATTCAGGCCAAAGTCCTGAACGTTTCACGGGAGGACAAAAAAATAGGTCTTTCCGTTCGGAAAATGGAGGAGAGCAGCGAAAAAGAAGTACTAAAAAGTTATATCGACAACCCGAAAGAAGCCACTTCCAATCTGGGAGAATTGTTAAGAGAAGAGATGATGCATTTGGAACAACAAAACGCATCCGAGAGCCCTGCGCTCAATGAGGAAACACCATCCCAATCAGAACCCGAAATCCAAGACGACTCGAGTGATGGCGAGGCTGAAAAAGAACCCGATGGTGAAAAGGAATCCACCACCTAGCACGCGATCTCATCTGCATGGATTTGAACTTGCATTTTTAGAACCGAGCAAATTACCGGACCGACCTGCTTGTTAATTCCAACTTGTTTTTTGTTGAAAGGATCTCTGGTCCCGCATAGACATGGCAAAAAAAGGACATCCCATTTTCATCGTGTTGGCCATCCTATTGGGTGTGGGCCTGTTTTTGGGAACGGTCATGATCATTTTCTTAAAAATTCTCTCACCCGCCTCGACCCTTTCCTTCAGTGACAAAATTGGTGTCGTTCTCATAGAGGGAACCATTTTGGACTCGCAAACCATTACGAAGCAATTGGTCGAATTCAAGAAAGACGAAAGAATAAAAGCTGTCATTTTGAGGATCAACTCGCCGGGGGGCGCAGTCGGACCCACTCAGGAAATTCACCGGGAAATCCAGCGAACCGGCGAGGCCAAGGAAATTGTGGCTTCTCTCGGGGGAGTGGCCGCCTCAGGGGGGTATTATATCGCCACGGCAGCCAAAAGGATTGTTGCGAATCCCGGCACAATCACCGGGAGTATCGGCGTCCTGATGGAATTTGTCCGTTTCGAGGAACTCCTCGAAAAAATCGGCGTGAAGCTTGAAGTTCTGAAAAGTGGCGAATTTAAGGATATCGGTTCTCCTCACAGAGAACTGACATCACGGGAGAGAAAACTGATCAACGCGCTAATTGACGATATACAGAGACAATTTGTAAACGCGGTGGCCAGTGGACGGAATCTCTCCTTGGAAAAAGCAAATGATATCGCCGACGGTCGTATCTTTTCGGGAGCCCGCGCCAGGGAATTGGGACTCGTAGATGATTTGGGCAATTTTCAAGATGCCGTCGAAATTGCCAAAACCCTTTCAGGTATCCGTGGAGATGTGACGTTGGTGTACCCCAAGAAGAGTAAACTTGAACTGTGGGACCTGTTGCTCGACAGGGCTGCCGGTTCCATGGTCAGGCTGATCCGTGGCATGAAAACAACATTTGAATATCGATGGGGAGGCCTTCAGCTTCACCACGTTAGTGAAAGATACTAATATCTCCTTTTCCCTTCCGAATAACTTCCGGTATATCATCAATGAGTGAAACGACACTGGAGGGGTTTTGATAGAGCACCCCGCCATCGATTATAATATCAAGAAATGATCCATAGGCTTCTTCTATGGATTGGGGATCGTCATGCCCCGCGCTGGTGCTAATGATGGGCCGGCCAAAGGTTCTCAAAATAGCCAAGCAAATCTTGTTGTCGGGAACGCGAATTCCGACGGTTTTTCTTTTGGTCAACATGATTTTCGGCACCAGTCTCGTACCTTCCAAAACAAAGGTATAGGGCCCCGGGAGAAGTCGTTTCATGGTCTTATATGCATAATTGGAAACGCGGGCATAGCGGCTTATTTCCTTTAGATTGTCGCAGAGGAAGGAGAAGGGTTTCTTAAGCGGCCGATTTTTCAATCTGTAGATAAGTTGTATGCCTTTTTTGTTGTAAAGATCACATCCGATCCCGTAAAAGGTATCGGTTGGATATGCAATGAGACCTCCCGTTTCCAACACGTCAGCGACCCGCTTGATCAGGCGCTGCTGAGGGTCGTTCGGATTGATGGGCAGTATCAACCCTTTTTTGTTTGTCCCTGAGGATTTGGTTTTCGGCATTTTCTAATACTCGAGAGTCTTACATGAATGTCGTTTCACTCATGGCGATTTATTCTTTTTTGCTCGGCCTGGCTTTGGGCAGCTTTATGAATGTGTGCATTTATCGGATCCCTCTGAAAAAGTCGATTGTCCGCCCCCCTTCCAGCTGTCCCCATTGCGGCGAAAACATCCGCGTCTACGACAACATCCCCCTGGTCAGTTATCTCCTGTTGCGGGGAAAATGCAGGTACTGTCGTCATCCGATATCCTGGCGTTATCCAGCCGTGGAGTTGCTGACCGCCCTTTTGAGTGTGGCCCTGTTTATCAGATATGGACTCGGTTATCAATACATCCTTTATCTTTTGTTTGCGACCGCCCTTGTGACCATCAGCTTTATTGATCTTCGCCACCAAATCATACCGGATGCGCTTTCACTTCCCGGCGTCGGCGTAGGGTTTGCAGCGACTTTTGCTTTTGAAAATATTTCGTGGCTGGAATCTTTGATCGGGATTATTGGGGGTGGCGGGGTGCTTTTTCTGGTCGCCGTTGTCTACGAGAGACTCTCGGGCAGACAGGGTATGGGGGGAGGCGATGTAAAATTATTGGCCATGATTGGCGCTTGGATGGGGTGGAGAGCGTTACCGTTCATTCTCCTGATATCTTCAACGACGGGTGCGATCATCGGTTTCGTCTTCCTACTGGTCTCAGGAAAGGGGTATCGCGTCAGAATACCATTTGGGCCTTTTCTTTCACTGGGCGCCCTTGTTTATGTCTTCTTTGGTCCTCAGCTGGCACACTGGTATTTCAACTTAATGATGTAACGAGGCGTGGTCTTGCGTTTTCCCCTCTACAGCTTGAAAACCGGAATTCTTGCCCATCTTGCCTTTTTGATTATTTCCGCCATGCTCCTCATTAATATTGTCATGGTAAAGTTCGCTGAAAGAGACCTCATCCAGGCCAAAATACAGACAGGCCGTTTGCTGCTTCATACGCTGGCACTTCAGCTGAATTCTAAGTTCAGCCACCCGAATGCCGGCATGGCAGATGTCGTATCAACCCCCGGGTTTGAAAGGAAAATAGGTGAATTGGTGGAGGCGGGAGCATTCTCGGCATCGCTGCTGGTCAACAGAGAGGGTGCCAAGGTCTTCACAGTCGGAAACTGGGATGAGGGAGAGAAAAACGCGGTGTCGGTTTCCCGTGAGGCCCTGACCTCGGAAACGGAGGTGATTGATTTTTATGGTAGTACATGGGGGGTTATCTGGCTCGCTCACAAACAGTTAAACATGGCGGCCCCGGTATCGCTTGACGGCGGCATCCGGGGTGTCTCTGTTGTTTCAGCCGACCTGACGCCCCTTTACCAGTCACTGAGAAAATCGGAGAAATTCATTCTCATCTATATCTTCCTGAATACCATGATTCTTGTTCTGTTCGGTATTTTTCTCCTGTCTCGAACCGTTGTAAAGCCAATTCACACGCTCCTGAAAATCACCGAGGAGTTCAAGGATGGTGAGCCCTTCCCCCAATTGGTGGATGAATCCCGAAACGAAATCGGAAGACTTTTTCGTTCGCTCAACATCATGCTCAAGCGTCTTGAAGAAAACAAGTCGCAGTTAGAAAGCCACATTTCCTCGCTTAGGCGTGCAAACGAGGAAATCAAGAAAGCGCAGGATGAAATCGTACGGTCTGAAAAACTGGCATCCGTAGGTCGATTGGCGACCGGCGTGGCCCATGAAATCGGCAATCCCATAGGGATCGTTCTCGGCTACCTGGACTTACTCAAGAAGGAAGAAGTAACCCCGGAGGAAAAAAATGATTTCCTAAACCGAATGGAATCGGAGATAACGCGTATCAATGAAATCATCCGTCAGCTTCTGGACTTTTCGAGGCTCACCGGTGGTGAAAAAAGCGAGACACATCTGCACAAACTCATTTTGGAATTGTTAGACCTGCTAAAGCCTCAGCCGATGATGGCCGATATAAAGATAGAGCTGAACCTCGAAGCGACCGGCGATGTCGTCTGGGCCGATCCCAACCAACTCAAACAAGCGTTTTTGAATATTCTGATGAATGCCGCCGATGCAATGGAGAATGATAAGGCGGCAGATGAGGTATCCCGCCCAAGGGTCTTGACCATAACAACCCGTGCCATAGAAAACGCTATCGAACTGAGATTTGCGGACACCGGCCCCGGCATTCCTGAAAAAGTTAAGGTTCACATCTTCGATCCTTTCTACACAACAAAAGAACCTGGTAAGGGCACCGGACTTGGCCTCTCGGTCTCCTACCGGATCATTGAAGGGCTGGGCGGCACAATCCGTGCGGAGAGCAAGCTTGGAAAGGGAACAACGATCGTCATCGACATACCGAATCAGAACCAAGTAAATGAGTAATCACGGTGACCCGGAGATAATTCATCATGTCTCAAAAACGCGTGCTCATCATAGACGATGAGAAAAATATGCGGCATATGTTGGAGGTTTTGCTGAGCAAGGCCGGGTACGGGGCTCAAACCGCCGCAGACGGCAAACGCGCACTTCAACTGATGACGGAATCCGATTTTGATTTTGTGCTTTGCGACCTCAAAATGCCCCGCATGGATGGAATGGCCTTCTTAGGGAGGGCAAAAGAAAAGTATCCTGAAAAAATCTTTATCATGATGTCCGCCTACGGAACCGTCGAGACGGCGTTGGAAGCCATGAAAGACGGTGCATACGATTATATCTCCAAGCCCTTTAAGAAAGACGAAGTGCTTCTGACATTGAAAAAAGCCGCCGAGCGTGAACGACTCAAAGAGGAAAACATCAGACTGAGGACAAAAATCGATGAAATAGAACGAAAATACTCGTTTAGAAACATTGTTGCCAGAAGTGAAGCGATGGCACACGTGTTTGATCTTGTTAGCAAAGTTTCCGAACACAAAACCACGGTGCTCATCACCGGAGAAAGCGGAACCGGAAAGGAGTTGTTTGCAAAGGCCATCCATTTGGATGGACCCAGAGCATCAGGGCCGCTGGTGAGCATTAACTGTGCGGGCATCCCGGAAAATCTCCTTGAGAGCGAACTGTTCGGTTACAAGAAAGGCGCCTTTACGGATGCTGTAAAAGACAGGCAGGGTCACTTCGAGGAGGCTGACGGCGGCACGATTTTTTTGGACGAGATCGGTGAAATGCCCCTTTCCCTGCAAGCGAAACTCCTGCGTGTTCTTCAGGAAGAAGAAATCACACCCCTGGGAGATATCGGGGCTAAGAAGATTGACGTAAGGGTGATCGCCGCGACGTCAAAACTGCTGGAAAAGGAAATCGAGTCAGGAAGATTCCGGGAAGATCTTTTCTACCGCCTCAATGTGATGACCATTCACTTGCCTCCCTTGAGAGAGAGACGAGGGGACATCTCCCTCCTATCGGGCTATTTCATTGACCTGTTCAACAAGAAACTGAAGAAGAACATCGAAGGGCTTTCTTCCGAAGCCATGTCCTTACTCATGGAGTATACATGGCCGGGCAATGTCAGAGAATTGGAAAACGTTATCGAAAGGGCCATCCTGCTGGTCAAGGGCAGATGGATCTCGCCGACCGAACTTCCGGATACCATGAAAAAAGCACAAAAACTCGCCCCGTATTTTGAATCTGACAAAGACCTCTCCATAAAAAAGGCGTCCAAGTGGTTGGAGCGAAGTCTCATCGAGAAGGCGCTCACGCTCACCAACGGCAACCGAACCCAGGCGGCAAAGGTTCTCGAGGTGAGTCGCCCCATGCTGATTTCAAAAATCAAGGAATACGATCTGAAACTGTAGTGAGCCGGAGTTCAGAATTCGTGAAGGGCAAGAATCGGAGGGGATGCGTTGAGAATTAAAACAACGACAAATTTAGATTCCCAAAAAGGCTGAGCGAATCACATCACTCTCAAGGAGCTCTTTGCCCGAACCTTCCGCGATGATTCGGCCGGTTTGAAGCACATACCCCCGATCAGCCAGGTCCAAGGTTTCACGGACGTTTTGTTCCACCAAGAGCAGGGTCATTCCCGCTTTTTTGAGCCGACGGACCGTATCCAGTACTTCGTCCACCAGAATCGGTGCAAGTCCCAAAGATGGCTCATCGAGCATAAGCATCAGGGGATTGGACATGAGACCTCTCCCAATGGCCAACATCTGCTGTTCGCCGCCGGACAGGGTGGATGCCGCTTGTGCTCGCCGGTCCTTCAGCACCGGAAAAAGGTTATAAACAAACTCAAGGTTCTCCTGAAACTTTTCTTTTCTGCTCAAAACATAGAAACCCAAAGCCAGGTTATCTTCAACGGACAGCGGTCGAAAGAGCATTTTCTCCTCCGGAACATAGACAATTCCCATGCGGACGATTTCTTCTGTTCTGAGGCTGTGGATCTCACGTCCCTTAAACATCATCCGGCCTTCAAAAACCCGCTGGGTTCCCATAATGGCTCGCAGCAGGGTTGATTTCCCCGCACCATTTGCACCCAACACACACAGCGTCTCCCCCGACGACACGCCCAGTGAAATGCCGTGGAGCACCGGCAGACCGGAGTAACGCACTTTAATTTCTTCCACCTGGAGAATGTGCTCACCCATAAGCTAAGTCAGCTCCTCCGCGTGCTCTCGAACGTATCTCTCTCCCAGATATGCCTGGATGACCCGCTGATCTTTTGCAATGGTTTCCGGATCCCCATCCGCTATTTTCTTCCCGTAATCCAGCACAATCACCCGCTGGCTCACGCGCATAACCAACTCCATGACGTGCTCGATCACCATCACCGTAACGCCCAGATCTTCATGAACGTGCTTGATGTTGGTCATCATTTCCTCAATCTCGCTGGGGTTCAACCCGGCCGCGACCTCATCCAGAAGTAACAGTTTCGGGTTCGACGCCAACGCCGTTGCCATGGTCACACGCTTCTGAGCAGCTACCGGCAGTTCGCCCACCAGATAATCGGCGAACGTGTGGAGTCCAAGGTCCTTCATAATCTCCTCAGCCCTCGCTTTGGCTTTGTTCCGCGAATGGGTGTGCATAAAGCACCCCACCATAACATTTTCACCGACCGATAGGTCCCCTGAGGCCACATAAACCTGAAAAGTCCTCGCGACACCCTGCCTTGACACGTCATGGGCTTTCAGTCCCGTGATGTCTTTTCCGTCGAAGCTGATTTTCCCGGACGTAGGGGGATAGTGCCCGGAGATACAGTTAAAAAGTGTGGTCTTGCCTGCGCCGTTCGGCCCGATGAGACCGATAAGCTCATGCCTTTCCACAGAGAAGGAAATATTATTGTTGGCCCGAAGACCGCCGAAGGTTTTGGTTAGGTTTTGAACTTCCAGCAATGCCATTAATCCCGTTTCCTCCGACGGGCCTTCTCTACGATTCCCCATATCCCCCGTGGCTCAAAGGCGGATACAAGCATGATGATCACGGAATAAAGGATAAGATCAATGCCTGCCAATCCCGCTGCGGCACCGAGCCACTCCTTGAGATAACTCTTGAAGGGAATCAACACGGCGGCCCCGATAATCGGTCCCCACAGAGATCCTGCCCCGCCCAGCATCGCCATAAGCGCAATGAGGATGGATAGATCGAGGCTCATAATATCCACCGGCTCGATCACCTTGATGTAGCACACATGGAACGAACCTACCATACTCACAAAAGCTGTGGCGATGGCATAGGTTTTGATTTTAGCCCAGTGCACGTTGATCCCCAACGACCGGGCGACATCTTCGTTGTCCTTAATGCAGCGGAGCTGGTACCCAAGACGGGACTTACGAAACCAGTTCATGTAGACGATGCCCGTAAAAAAGAAGCCGAGGATTACATAATAATAGTAAATATCCTCCTTGAAGATCAAATGAAGGAAGTCCGGAGGGGTAAACTGAATAGGAGATATTTCAAGCCCCCGAGCCGCCCCGACAAAAGGCCACACCGTAAACAGGTCTTTCAACACGAGAGAGGTGGCGATGGTGGCGATCGCAAAGTAGTGTCCCTTCAGCCGAAAAAGCGGGTATCCGATGATGAAGGACCACATCACGGCGATTGCCATCCCGACGGGCATGGAAGCCCAGAAAGGGACATCCCAATGGATGAGCATCACGCCGGTGGTATAAGCTCCGATCCCTACATACTGAGCTTTTCCAAGATCGACCTGACCTCCGTAACCGCCGATGGTGTTCCAGCCCATGCCGTAAATCGAGAACATGAAAAACTGGATCATGGTAGCCATTGCGAAGGAGGAAAGGGGAAAGAAAGGAAAAATCAGGAAAAAGAAAAACACCGCCCCGGCCAC
This sequence comes from Desulfatiglandaceae bacterium, assembly GCA_046496815.1. GTDB lineage: Bacteria > Desulfobacterota > DSM-4660 > Desulfatiglandales > Desulfatiglandaceae > JAWOGN01. The sequence continues at coordinate 14,299 of JAWOGN010000372.1, read as the reverse complement.
AACCATATCAATCCGGGGGAAGTCTGAAAAATCAAAAGCATTTCTTATTGCTTCCATCCAAAGAGACCTCTCGGCCGCACAACCATGATTACAAAGTAGGCGACATAGATCCACATGTACTTCAAAGAGGTCATCGGAACATCCGCCATCCACTGCCAGTCAAAAGTATAGGTAAAGAAGTCCCAGAAGCCCGGGATTTCCATGATCAACCCCACCACCAAACCGGCAAAAAAGGCCCCGGGCACACTGCCGAAACCGCCCAGGGCGACCACCGCAAAGGCAATCATGGTAAAGAGGAGACCCATAAAAGGATTGACCGCCCAGAAGTTGACGATCAAGGCCCCTGCAACGGTCACGGACGCACCGCCGATGCCCCAGGCCAGAGTGTTCATTTTTTCGGTGGGAATGCCCATGTATCGTGCCGCCTGGGCATTCAGGGCCGTGGCGGTCAGGGCCTTTCCGATTTTCGTCCGGTTCATGAGGAGCCAGACTGCTGCAAAAGCAATGACGGAAAGCCCTGCAGCAGCCAATTTTGTGGCCGGCACGATGATGCCCATGCCGATGTCAAAGCTTTTGCCGACGATGATCCCATGGTGAACCGTCCTGTCGCTCGAGCCGAAGATAAGGAGCGCCAAGTTTCTCAGAAAAAGCATAAGGCCGAAAGTCCCCAGGAGTTGCGCAACCATCGGACCTCTCAGTAGAAACTTGATGAAACCCACGTAGCAGAGAGCCCCCAGCAGAAAGCCGACGACTGCCGCAACAGGCAAAGTCAAAAGCGGATCTACGCCCGTCGCTTTCGCTGAGAGCAAGCCTGCGTACATTCCGACCATCAGGAACTCACCGTGGGCAAAGTTGACGATGTCCATCACGCCGAAAATGATCGTCAAGCCCAAAGCGACCAGGGCAATCACCATGCCCAGCAGGACTCCGGCTACGATGGATCCGAAAAGAATGTCCATAATCCCCCACCCGGCCTCTCCCCGTTTCCCTGGGGAGAGGCTCCGAAAGATAGATTCACAAGTTAGGGCTTGACAAGCGAATTACCATCCCGGAAAGGGATAAATCATGTTCGCCGTGGCCACGTCGAAAGGATAGACGATTTCGAGAACCAGCTTGCCGTCAGTGTCTTTCTGATACTGGCCGATCAATCCCGAACCGAGCACGTTCTGACCGATCTCGTCCCCGGTCGTGGAAAACTTGACACCCGCCCAGGGAACGACCAGTTCACTGCCGGAGATTTGGATGGCGTTTGCGGCTTCCTGAATGTCCGCCGGTTTTGTGGAGCCTGCTTGCTCAAGTACATGTACCCATGTTTGCAGTCCCGTAAAGGATCTTGCTGAAGCCCCGCTAAAATCATTACCGGTCTTAGCCCGGTACATGGCGTTGACTTGCCCGGCCAATTCCTTGACTTCAACCACTTTGGGCAGGAACACGGTTCGCGTGAGGATGCCCACGATATCGGCACCCAGGGTGTCCTGAAATTCGGGAGTCTCAAACCCGGCGTCCTGGCCCCAGATCACTTTGGCTTTCGCCTTTTCGGCTTTTAGTGTTTTTAACATCAGGATGGCATCGGAAGTGTAGGATGCAAAGAGCATCACGTCCGGTTTTGCGGCTTTTAGGGATCGCACTTCACTGGAGAGATCCGTGGCTTTGTCCGCGTACAAAAGCGCTTTCCTCAACTTGTATTGGTACTCGTCGGCAAAAAGTTTGATCATCTCTGTGACAAGCGATCCCCACTCCGTGTTTTCGCATGCGGAAACAACATTTTCAATCTCTTTCTTTTCAACGGCTTGCACGCCCTTAACCTTCCCTTCCGTCAAACCCTTAAGCAATTCGAAGAGGTCTTTGGTGAACCATTTATCGTGGGGCGTGGTCCGCCAGAACCACTTGAATCCCCGCTTCGTAAGGTCGGGTGAGGTCGAAGAGCCGTTGATCATGGGGACCCCATACTGCTCACAAACGGCGCTTACGGTTTTGGTCACGGAGCTGTGATAGCAACCGAGAATCCCATGGACCTTGTCATCCAGGATGAGTTTCTTGGCCAAGTCCGCGCCCACCGTGGGATTGCCCTCGTGATCTTTAAAAATGAGGGTAATTTTAGCGCCTCCATGGGCCTGAATGCCGCCATTTCGGGCCATGGTCATGGCCAGGTTCGGCATGACATTGTTTGCGATTTCAGCGGCCAGCTCCGCCCCGGATCGGAGTTCCCGTCCGGCCGCCGCCGCCCCGCCCGTCAACGGGTATATGGCACCGATTTTGATCTCATCCACCGCCAAAACACCCGTGGGCGCCAGAAGCCCTGCAATCGCCAGCAGGCCAAAAATCACCATTCCGTACCTCGTAACTGTTTTCATCTTCATTCCTCCTTTTTCTCGGCACAAGCCCGTGTTGATGGATTTTTCTTAAACCAGCATCCCTATCGACGAACATCATTGACATATGAGAATGACATTCAACGGTCCAATCAATGATGGTATTGTAGGTTTCAAGGTGAGTTGCCTCTCTTTAAAAAGGTTCTCTGCAAAAGCACGGGTTAGGGGCTCGTTGAAACATGCCGGAGCGATTCGAAGTATTTTTGCATGACAAGGACATCTGCGTAACCATGCGTGCATTTCAATATAGAAAAAGCGGCCGTTTGTGTCAAGCGGTAGACAAAAAGCCGATTCAAGGCGTTATTGCCTGTCTCAGATTGCCCCGATCTCAAAATACTGCTCAAAACACTGTCAAGTGTTCATCCCTCAAATCGGAGACGAACATATGACCCGGCGCATGGGTAATCACGAGCGGGAGGGAAGCTGAGGCAGCGGCCAGCGAGGAGGTTACACCACAGGCCCAGAACACAGGGATTTCACCCGGTCGAATGGCAACCGGATCACCAAAATCGGGACAGCCTAAGTTTCCGATGCCGATTTCCTCCGGGGCTCCCATATGAATGGGCGCCCCGTGCGTCAAATGGAACCGAGTCGTCACTTGAACCGCCCGCACAGCCTGTTCCGAAGTCATGGGTCTCATGGTCACAACCAGGCGTGAGCGAAAGGGACCTGCAGGGCGGCACTCACGGCTGGTAATGTACATGGAGACATTCTTTCCCTCTTCCATATTTCTGATCGGCAGCCCCGCCGCCACCATGGCGTTCTCAAAAGAAAAACTACAGCCCAGCAAAAAACTGACCATCTTTTCATGGTATACGTCCGTGACATCATCGGTTTCCGCTTCGAGTTTTCCCCCTTTGAAAACTCTGTAGCGCGGAATATCCGTTCTGAGGTCGGCGCCCGGGGCAATCCCCGGCTCAACTTCGCCCGCATCCAGTACATCCAGTATCGGACATGGTTTCGGATTTCGAATACAGAACAGCAGAAAATGAAAGGCCGCGTCTTCAGGCAGCATGACGAGGTTTGCCTGAACAAAGCCTTGAGCGACCCCCGTGGTGGGGGTTGTCCATTGTCCTGACCGGATGCGCTCACGCAACCGGGCAGGTGATAGGTCATCTTTCATTGTGGCACCCAGACCTCCAAATAAGGAATTTACGCAATATGTGAGCGGTTTGACTTCCACTCATTTCCCCTTTACGAAATGGGGGACTTGAAAACGGATTTTGTCAGCTTTCGTTTAGACGCTGAATACCTCCACAAAGTCACCTTCTGTCCGCTTGACCGATAGGACCAGATCAAAAAGATCACGTTGAAGACAAAAAATAGGATCTTCCTTTGGAAGGTACGGTTTGTCACCTTGAATAAATTTTTGGGCGGTCGACTGAAACACGACCGCTTCGAGGGTTTTCACAGGATCATAAGGCTTATCGTTCAGCAGATGCTCTAGATAGTCGGCACATGCCTCATCTTCCGGAGATTTGACTTCTGCCCGATCCCCCATGGCCACCAGGGTGACCCGATCCGGATTTTTCCTTCTTATGTATCTCGCGACAGCCGCCGCCATGACAAAACTTCCCAAAATCACTTCTTCAGCTCGTTCGCAGGCAGCGGCCACTCCGGTTACACCGGCCGTCGTCCGGTGTATCACGGTCTTCCCTTTAAAATAGTCTGGACCCTTTAGAATAATTTCAAAAGGAGAGTTTCCCAGCTCTGCTCCCGCCAGGGGCACTTCGTTTATCTCCCCGGCGAGAATGAACTCCGGATGTTGGTGCTTAAGTGCGAGGGCTTTCTCCGGATCGGGTTCCAGAATAACCCGCTTCACGCCAAAGTGAAAAAAAAGAGGCTCGCAGGAAAACGCCCTGAAAACATCAATAATGACCGCCAATCCTTCCGCCTCCCGTGCACCCCTTGCGCAGCTTTTTCTTATGACTCTCATTTTTTTGTTCTCTAAACCGTGTTCAGTGTGTAAATTAGATAAACCCAACCTCTTAGGAAATGGCGACTCTGAGTTTAAATTGTACCCCCGATGCGATACGCAATTATCACCAACCCTGTCTCGGGAAAAATGACCGTCCACCGGAAGCGTGCGGCGCTGGCGCAAGCCGCGAGCATCCTAAACGCTGAAATATTCGGATTGGATACTGCCTCCAGGGATGAACTTTCCCAGTGCGCGCGGGAACTGGCTGCACGTTTTGAGGTGCTCGTCGCCGCCGGCGGAGACGGGACTTTTTCCGATATCATCAACGCCATCGACACCACCCGCACACCCGTCGCTTTTCTTCCCTTGGGCAGCGGCAACGCGATTGGCCACGCCCTTACCTACCGGGGAAGCCTGACGGATATCGCCATTCGCATCCGTAAGGGAAAAATACATGAATGCGACCTGATCAATTGCGGTCACAAGAAACGAGCGTATCTTGTATCCATTGGCATAGACGGCACAATCATCTCACTTCGTGAACGCTATCTCCGCCAAGGCTTAACCGGTTTTAGCGCTTACGCCCTCGCTGTGCTCCGCTCATATTTTACAGAATACAAGCGGACTGTCGCGAAGATCAACATCGATGAACGATCATTCAAAGTAAAAAATGTCTTGAGTATTATGGTTGTCAAACAACCCTATTATGGGTACGGAATGAAAATGGTTCCCGGGGCTCGGTTCAACGACCGACGCCTGCACGTACTTTGTATCAATACGGGATTGCTGAAATGTTTCCTCTCAGCGGCATCCGCATTCACAATCGGCAACCGTATCGGCAATTACCAAAGCGGTCAACACGTGACGATAGGGCTGGAGCGCGTCCTCATGATGCAAGCCGACGGAAATGCAATCCGGCGTTCCGGCACATTTGTTTTCAGCGTTCTGCCCCGTGCGATGAAAATCAAATGCTAGCGCTACCGGTCGGTGCGGGCCGGCGGGGACGCGCATTCACCCGGGTTCTAAAAGCTCACGTTTCCAGGTGTTCTGGGGAATGGAATCACGTCGCGGATATTGGAGAGGCCGGTTACAAACTGAACGAGGCGTTCAAATCCCAGCCCGAAACCGGAGTGGGGCGCGGAACCAAATTTTCTCAGCTCCAGGTACCACCAGTAATCATCCGGATTGAGGTCCATCTCCTTGATGCGCTCCAGAAGCGTGTCGTAGTCGTCCTCACGCTGGCTCCCTCCGATGATCTCTCCGATCTTCGGCACCAGTACATCCATTGCCCGCACCGTTTTTCGGTCCGCATTCAGCTTCATGTAGAACGCCTTTATTTCTCTGGGAAAATCGACAAGCACAATCGGTTTCTTGAAGACCTTCTCACAAAGATATCGTTCATGTTCCGACTGAAGATCGCACCCCCAGTCGACCGGGAACTCAAAACTCTCCTTTGCCTTTGAAAGGACATCAATCGCCTCGGTGTAGGTCAGGTGTTCGTAGTCTTGTGACACCAAGGCCTCCAAAGTATCTATGACGGTGGCGTCTATGAAACGATTGAACAACTTCAAATCCTCTTCAGCGTTCTCAAGAACATACGCAAAAACGAATTTGAGCAGGTCCACGGCTAACGTCGCATTTCCCTGGAGATCACAAAATGCCATCTCCGGCTCTACCATCCAAAATTCAGCCAGGTGACGGGCCGTATTCGAATCTTCCGCCCTGAAGGTGGGCCCGAATGTGTACACATCTCCCAAGGCCAGCGCATAAATCTCCGCTTCCAACTGTCCGCTTACGGTCAGCGCGGCGGATCTTCCAAAGAAATCCCCCGAAAAGTCGGTGCGGCCATTCTTTTTGGGGACTTTATCGAGATCAAATGTCGTCACTTTGAACATCTCACCGGCACCTTCGCAGTCGCTTCCCGTGATGATGGGGGTGTGAACATAGACAAAACCTCTATCCTGAAAAAAGGTGTGAATCGCGCGGCTCATGGTGTTTCTCAACCTCGCAACCGCACCAAAGGTGTTGGTTCTGGGTCTCAGATGGGCGACGGTCCGCAAAAATTCAAAAGAGTGCCGCTTTTTTTGCAGCGGATATGTGGCGGGATCCGCCCACCCGGTCACTTCAAGTTCTTCTGCCTGGAGTTCTACGTTTTGCCCCTTGCCGGGCGAAAGCGCCAGGGTGCCTGAAACCTTCACCGCACACCCTGTTTGCAAAGCGAGAATCTCGGTTTCATAATTGGGCAATTTTCCATCCGCTATGACCTGCAGACTGCTTAGACATGATCCGTCATTGACTTCTATGAAGGAGAACCCGCCCTTGGAGTCTCTCCGCGTTCTGACCCATCCCATTACGGCAACGGAGATTCCGGTCTTTTCGGAAGAAAGTATTTCAACAATTCTGCTTCGTTTCAATTCTGAGGTCATCTCAAGCAGTCCATCCCTTCGCGCGTCTCGGTGATTGTATGCCGGCGGTTACGATTGCAAATGTCTACCCTTCTTTTTTCTCAAACTCAGCCATAAATCCCACAAGATCCTTCACCGCCCAGATTCCTGTTGCGTTGTAAATTGAGGCCCTGCACCCCCCTACCGAGCGGTGGCCCTTTAAACCTCCCAGACCCTCCTCCATGGCTCGGGCTACAAATTTGGATTCCAGATCCGCACTTGGAAGTCTGAAAGTCACGTTCATCAAGGATCGGCTGTCCTCGGCCGCGGTACCCACGTAGAAGTCCGACCGGTCGATATAGTCGTAGAGGAGCGCAGCCTTTTCCCGATTTACGGCCGCCATGCTTTCCAGGCCATCGATCGTCTCCTCAAGCCATTTGAGAACGAGGCTGATGGTGTATATCACAAAACAGGCCGGCGTGTTAAACATGGAATTCTTTCCGCTGAATGTTGTATATTTCATCATGGTGGGCAACGTTTCCGGCACCCGCTCCAGCATGTCCTTCCGTATAATCACCATGGCCGTGCCGGCCGGTCCGATATTTTTTTGTGCCCCTGCATAGATCATCCCGAAAGGGGTCACATTGAAAGGGCGGCTCAAGAAGTCGGAGGACATATCGCAAACGAGCGGCACATCACCACTTTCCGGGAACTCGGCCCACTGCGTCCCTTTGATGGTGTTGTTTGAGGTAAAGTGCAGATACGCCGCATCCGGGTCTACCTTGAAATCTTTCGGGATGTAAGCAAACCCCCTATCCTCGGAAGAAGCGATCACACGGACATCCTTCCCTTGAATCCTGGCCTCCTTGATAGCTTTGCTCGACCATGTGCCGGTGTCGATGTAATCCAGGGGTTTGCCCGCTACGCTTAGGTTCATGGGAATCATGCAAAACTGCAGGCTCGCACCACCCTGAATGAAAAGCACATGATAAGCCTCATCAAGTCCGAGAAGACGTTTCGTTCTATCCACTGCATCGTTGATCACATCATCAAACCATTTGGAACGGTGACTCACCTCCAGGATGGACATCCCGGAGCCTTTGAAATCCAGAAATTCCGCCTGTATCTCTTCCAAAACCGGTAACGGTAAAGCAGCCGGACCCGCGTTAAAATTGTGGATTCTCCTTGCCATAGGCTCAACTCCTCACGTTCTATTTCTCTGACGCACCACGAGATCTCAGCATCTTCGCTCTCTTATGCATGCTGAATGAATCCTTTCTGAGGTTCCTCCAAGTCATTCCGCCTTCACGCTTCCAATTCCTTAATTGCCGCCTTGATGATCTCCAGGCCTTCTTTGTCTTTTTCGAAAGGAGGCCGCCCCTCAAGGTCCGCTTCGATGATACTGCTTTGATAGGGGAGAAAAGCCAGGAAATGAAAATCCGGCATTTGCTTTAACAGAAAATTTTTATCCGTATCCGAACGGATCTTATTCCCGGCAAAGCTCAAATTCTTGATGCCGATATCTCCTGCAAGTCTGCGAATATGGTGGGCGGTTTCAATGCTTCGCCTTCCCGGCTCAACCACGACCACCAATCGATCCACGGCCATGGCCGTCCCCCGACCCAGGTGTTCCAAACCGGCCTCCATATCAAGCACCACCGCCTCGTCCCGGGCCAGCACGATGTGTCTCACCAGGTTCTTGAGAAGGATGCTCTCCGGACACACACATCCTGCGCCACCTGTCTTGACACTTCCCATTACCATGAGTTTAACACCGTCTATTTGGACGGAGAGTCTTTCAGGCAGATCGTCGACCTTTGGGTTCAGCTTAAAAAATTGTCCCATTGTGCCCGGTTTGGCTCCGGTTCTTTCTTCCACCAGCGCCTTCATCTGAGAAATGGGAACAATCTCATCACTGTTTTTTACCCCCAGAGCCTGCGCCAGATTGGCATCTGGGTCGGCATCTATGGCAAGCACCCGCCTCCCCTCATCCACGAGGGCTCGAATCAAAAAAGCGGCAAAGGTGGTTTTCCCGACGCCTCCCTTGCCGCTTACGGCAATCTTCATGTCTCGCCTCCTTGCGTTTTGGGTTCCCAAATAAGGGTTCGAATGGGCATTCAACCAATATTTTGTATGGAACGTCTTTTGCTGAAGCTGATCACCCGAATCTATCCATACCGATTTACGGATCCACATTAATTAGCTTACATCCATGGCTGAATTCAAGCGGAAAATACGGGCTTGATTGGAAATGAAGTGTGCAAGTCGGCTTATCCGGATTGCTGAACATCTCCGGGGTGACCCACCGCTCGCCGCATGAAGGCGGTCATATCCAACACAATCATATAAAGCGCCGGCACAAAGAGAAGGGTTAGCATTGTCGCCACCAACAGTCCGAAGCAAATGCTCACGGCCATGGGGATCAGAAACTGCGCCTGAAAGCTACGTTCCGTTAAAAGCGGCAGCAGGCCCGCTATGGTCGTCAATGAAGTGAGAATCACGGCACGAAATCTGGCTTTTCCGGATATTTCGATCGCCTGCCGCAGTGCGGTTCCTTCCCGGATGGACCGATTGATAAAATCAAGGAGGATAATGGAGTCGTTCACCACGATACCCGAAAGCGCCACCATGCCCAAGAGGCTCAGCAGCGTAATAGGCAGGTCCATGATCAGGTGACCCAATATCGCCCCCACCATTCCAAAGGGAAGGGCAACCATGACGATAATCGGTTGCGCGTAAGAGCGAAACTGCGTTGCCAAAAGCAAGTATATCGCCATAATTGCAATGATGAAACCTCGAAACAAGCTGCCCACCGATTCATTGGATTGCTGCCGCTGCCCTTCAAAAGAATACCTCACACCGGGGTGTCGCTTCACCATATCAGGAAGAAAACCGGCGCCCAGTGAATCTAGTACACGTTCGGCATTGGCGACGTTTTCATCCAGATCCGATATGACCGTAATTTGGCGCTGCCGATCGTTTCTGTTGATGACCGAATACCCACGCCCATAAACGGCCTCGGCCACTTCACCAAACGGCACCTCATTCCCGGCGGACGTCCGAATTCGCATTTCATCAACCGTTCCCAGATTGCGTCTTTCGGATTCAGAATAGCGGACCATAACCTTTACATCATCTCGGCCCCGCTGCAACCGGACCGCTTCCTCTCCATGGAAGGCCTGCCTGACTTGCCGAGCCAGGTCTGCCAAGGTAATTCCCAATGGCCTTGCAGAAGTTTTCGCCTTTATCTTGATTTCCAGCTTTCCCGGTTTGAAATTGTCCGTTATGTCAAAGGTCCCCTTATATTTGGAAATCTCGGTCTTAAGTTCAGCGGCCGCCTCTTTCAGTTCATCGATATCATTTCCCATGAGTTGGATTTCTATGGGATTTCCTCCGGGTCCTCCGGTCAAGGTGGAGAAAGTCAGCCGCTCGGCACCCGGGATTTCACCCACCAGTTCCCGCCATCGGTTCACCACTTCAGTCACTTTTAAGGACCGCTCCTCTGCCGGCAAAAGTTCAAGAAAAACCTGTCCCGCATGTCCCCCCAATTCGGTTTCCCCAAACCCCGGGTTGGAAATAATGCCTACCAGACTGAAAGAATAACGAACGATGTCCTTGCCATCCGTCTTTTCCCCTGAAAGATCCCGGTTCAGTTTTGGAACCGCAGCTTCGATTTTCCTTATGGCCGATTCCGTCAAATTGACCGGCGTACCCAGGGGATAGCTCATTTGTACTTGGATGTAATTGCTGGCGGCCTTAGGGAACAGCACATAGGAGACGTGTCGTCCCTCGATCAGGCCAAAAATGATGATCAACACGCCCAATCCCACCGTAAAAGTGAAATAGCGGTTCTTTAAAACCCAGGTGAGCGCGGGACCATAGAGATGCATGATCGTGTACTGTAGGCCTTTTTGAATTCGATTTAGCAGACGGATATGCCATTTTTTTTTATTTCCGGTTTTTCGAGAGTCACGTTCCAGGCTCGCCGCAAGGTGCGCTGGAAGGATGAAAAATGCCTCCCAGAGCGATACCACCAAAATAGTGATAACAGCAATTGGGAGAATTCTAATGAATTTTCCCATAATCCCGCTCACAAACAGCATCGGCATAAACGCGACGACACTCGTGCCAACCGCCATGAGCACGGGGACGCCTACCTCTCCGGTTCCTTCAATGATGGCGCGTATGGGGGAAGCGCCTTTCTCATAATGCGAATAGATATTTTCCCCGATGATGATGGCATCATCCACCAAAATACCGAGGGTCATTATGAAGGCGAAAAGAGACATCATATTGATACTTTCACCCAACCATTGGAGCGCGCAAAAGGCCCCCATGAAAGAGATGGGAATACCCAAGGCCACCCAAAAAGCCAGGCCCATTCGCAGGAAAAGCGCCAGTGAGACAAAAACGAGAATGATTCCCTGTGTGCCGTTCCATACCAGCAGGTCAATTCGGTCCTGGACGATCAGGGAAAGGTCACCCCAAGGCGCCATGCCGATGCCGGGTGGAAGCTTACTCCGGTTATTTTCTATATAACGTTGAACGGTGCGGGCGATGTCGATCAAATCTTCGTCACGGGTTTTTCTCACCTGTACAAGCGCGGCCGGCTGACCGTCGAACCGGCCCTTTTGCTCGGTGTCCTGAAATCCGTCCACCACGCGGGCGACATCTCCGAGAGGGACAATGGTGCCGTCTTCCAGTGCTATTAAGGGAAGCCTCTCGAACTCACTGCCTTTGTAGCGCTGTCCCTTCGCCCGAATAAGCACCTCTCCCCCGATCGCCTTAATAACCCCGCCCGGCAGATCCAAACTCCCGACCCTCACCGCAGCGGCCACCTGATCAAAGGTCATACCGTAGCGCCTCAGGTTTGCCTCGGAAACCTCGACCGAAATTTCGTAATCGCGCACCCCGGCCAGATTGACCTGTGAGATGGTCTTGAAGGACAAAAGATCTTCCCGTACCTTTTCAGCCAGACGCCGAAGGGCCGGTTCAGATGCTTGCCCGTAAATGGCGATGTTGATGGCCTCCTCTTTGAAGGTAACCTCCTGAATCACAGGGGTTTCCGCTTCTTCAGGAAAGGTGTCTATCGTATCTACCTGGGTCTTGATTTCATTCACGACTTTCTGGACATCATGCACGTCCTCTTTCAATTCCAGAAGGACCGTTCCATAGCCTTCCTGAGCCTTGGAAATGATTCTCTTTATCCCCTCGATCGATTTTACCTTTTCCTCGATCTTGATGAGGATGCCTTCCTCAATCTCTTCGGGGCTGGCACCCATGTAAGTCACTTGAACGGAGATCAAATCTAAAGTAAAGTGCGGAAAAACCTCCCGTTTCATCCGTTTCACCGCCAAAATACCCACGACAATCACAAATATCATCAGCAGGTTGACCGTGACCCTGTGCTCCACAGACCATCGCGCAACCGATCTCATCGGGACGCACCCCCGGGATCAGATTTCGGTTTAACGCGCACTTTCATGCCCTCCGTCACGATTCCTGGAAACCGTGTAATGACCTGATCCTGATCCCTCAGGCCCTTATTCACATACAACAGGTTGTCGATCCGGCGGAGGACATTTACAGACTTGATATGCACGCTGCCATCTTCGACAACATAGACGGTGTTGTCTTCGTGAACCGTCTCTTGCGGTAGCAAGAACAGGCCTTTCACCGCTTTACCCACAATTTCCAGCTCGACAAACATCCCCGGCATGAGTGGGTGACCCGTATTCGGATGTCCATTTTTTATCTCCACTACAATGGGCAATGTTCGAGTTTTTTCTTCCATCCGCCCTTTGATTCTGGAGACAAAGCCTTCCCATTGGATCGTCCGGTCCCCCGCATTAAATGTGACTCGAGCGCCGGCCGGAGGATTTCCTTTTAAGCTTATAGATTTACCCGACCCAAAATGAAGCCACACAATGTCTCGGGGTGGGATACGGACCTCCACCTCCATAATCCCCACATTATAAATGCTTGCGGTCCGAGTGCCTACGGCGACATATTGTCCGTTTTCGATCCTTTTTTCAGCCACCCGGCAGTCGAAGGGTGCGCTGATTTCAGTCCGCTCCAAATCGAGCCGGGCCGCTTGCATCTGTGTCAAAGTAGACGATCGTTGGGCTTTCAATAGGTTGATGCGGGGCGTGATCAGCGCGAGGGAGTTCTCGATCTCCTGCGCCTTTTGGCGGCTTGTAAGCCATCTCTGCCGGGTCTGATCCAATTGGGTTTGAGAGACGACCTTTCGCGCTGCAAGGGAGCGATTGCGCTCGTATTCCGACTCGGCCAAAAGGGTATCCTCTTTGGCGATATCCATTGACATCCGGAGATTCTTTTGTTCCTGACCGATTTTGAATATTTCAGCATCCAGACGTTGTATTTCCCACCGAAGTCGGTCCACGGTGAGGCGATAACTTCGGGGGTCGATACGCATCAAAAAAGCACCTTTTGGAAAATACTCGCCCTCCTCGAAGTTCGGTGCCGTTTCCACGATTTTGCCACGCACTTCCGCAGTAATCTCCAGGGTCTCTCCGGATCGCACCGTTCCATAGTTTCGAATGATCATGTTTTGGGTGATCTCACGAACTTCCATGGTTTCTACAAGCACCGGCAGGTGCCGGACCGCCTGACGCATCGGACGTGGCCGCATCTTGATCAAAAATGTTGCAACGGCCCCCGAAATGATCAGGACCAACGCAATCCTCAAACCCTTCATAAATCTACTGGGTGTGTTTGTCCGGTTGGGTTGCGCCATCGTGTCCCAGCTTATCTTTCATTCCAAACCGGTTTACGCTTCTCCAGGAAGGCATTAATCCCCTCGTGGGCATCTTCGGTCAAACAAAGCGCTGCAAAGGTCTCATTTGAATATTCGAGTGCTTTTCCGAATTCCATATCCGACATGCGGTAGAAGGATTGTTTTCCCATTTGGAGCGCCAAGGGGCTTTTTTCAGCCAGTTTGGTGGCCAAGGCCATGGTCGCTTTCTCCAGTTGATCGGCGGGGACCACCTGATTCACAAGGCCCCATCTTTCCGCATCCTGCGCGTCTATCATATCTCCGGTGAGCAGCAACTCCAAAGATCGTTTTCGGCCGAGTGATCTCGATAAAGGAACCGCCGGACCCATGCAAAAAAGCCCCACGTTAATGGCGGTTGTTCCGATTTTGGTTCCCTCCGCCACAACAGCCAGATCGCAAGCGGCAATAAGACCAGCGCCATTGGCTACGGCATACCCGTGGACTGAAGCGATAACGGGTTTTCTCATATAGGCGATCACATGATGCATTCGTTCCATCAATCCGACCCACTCTCGGTATTCCCTGAGGGATTTCCCGAAGAACTCAGAAACGTCGATACCCGTGGAAAATGCTTTTCCCGCACCCTTAACCACGACCACCCGAATTTTCTTTTCATTATCCAATTCGATGAAGGCCCGGTTCAGTTCGGTTGCCATTTGGGTGCTGAATGTGTTTAACTGTTGGGGCCGATTCATGGTTATGATTCCCACATGATCTTGCCGATCCACGATAACGGTGTCGTAAGACATCAAAAGCCTCCTTTCATGACTCCTCATTTGCAGGGTGAACACAGCGGAGTCATTGAATCAACTCCGCGATCCATAAAAAG
>JAWOGN010000313.1:0-9542 GCA_046496815.1 Desulfatiglandaceae bacterium | reverse complement strand
TTCATTTTGTCTCCTTTCCAATCCGTTAACTTTATCACCGCCTGCATCGGGGGCGCTTGAAAGCACCTCTCGGTTTTTTAGGTGGACGGGTTTGCCGGGAATTCACCCGCGATTTGCAAAGCGTCCGTGACCAAACCTACAAATAAAGAAAGCCGCAAAAAATGTATCATGTTTATTTGGAGCGCCTTGTTCTTTTGTTTTGACGCGGTTTTTCAACGGCCGGTTGTGTCCGATTCAGAAGCATCCGGAGGATAACCGCCGTGAGGATCATGCCCAAACAGAGGAGCTGGCCCATGGAGAAGAAGTCCCAAAAAAGACCGAGTTGCGGGTCCGGCTCTCGAAAGAACTCCACAAAGAAGCGAAAAATTCCATAACCTGCGAGGAAGAGGCAAACCATACTTCCCGGACGAAAGCCCCGATCTTTGAGACTCCAGAGAATGACAAAAAGGAGCACGCCCTCAAGCGCGGCCTCATAGAGCTGAGAAGGGTGTCGGGGTAACGGCCCACCGCCGGGGAAAATCATGGCCCACGGAACCGTGCTGGGTCTGCCGAATAGTTCCGCATTGATGAAGTTTCCCAATCTTCCAAGGCCTAAGCCGACCGGGGCTGTTACCATCACTGCATCCGCCACCTCCCAAAACGGGAGTCGGTATTTGCGACAAAACAGAAGACCCGCAAGCACAGCGCCGATTAGTCCACCATGGAAAGACATGCCGCCGTGCCAGATGGCAAGGATTTCAAGCGGGTGCCGAAGGTAATAGCTGAAATCCATCATTTGATAAAAAAGAATATACCCGAATCGAGCGCCGATGATAAGGCCGATCGCCACATAGAAAATCAAATCTTGGAGACGCCTTCCTTCAAGCCCGATGCGCTGCGCGGTCCTTTGCCTGCCGATAAGGAAATAAGCGGCGAGAAAACCCAGGATGTACATCACACCATACCACCGCAGCTTCAGCGGTCCGATTTCGATGATATTCGGATTTATCTTCGGATAAGGTAACATAACTTCGGTACCGTGGCGAATCGCATCCCCTTCTCAGGATAAGGCCTTCGGCTTTTTATATCCTTGACCCATGGCCCGGTCAACAACCCGGCGATTTCTCTTTCATTCGGGATGGAACGGTTTACCGAGTGCCGCAGGAGCCGACCCGCTCAATCGCCTGACTACACGGTGAAACACGGAGGGCGCCCCCTCAGTCAAATGAAGGGGCCGCTGTTGCGCCATGTACATGAGCACGAGTGCGAAAATCATGAGGGGAAACGGCGCCACCTGGAACACTTGGGCGGGGACGGACGGCCACCATCCCTGAAATTGAATTCCCATCACCTGCAAAAAAGCAAAAAGATAGGCGCCCAAAGCAACTTTTGCCGGATGCCAGCCGCCGAAAATAACGATGGCGAGAGCGATCCAACCGGTCCCTTCAGCGCCCTGGGGGCGACCCCAGCCCGGTTTTGTGCAAAGCGAAAAGGTCGCCCCCGCCAACCCCACCATCAGGCCGCCGACCACGGTGTAAAGCATCTGAGTCCTTTTCGTATGGGTACCCCTCGCATAGGCGGCAGGGGGGTTTTCACCCACGGCGCGAAGACGAAGCCCTTCAGGTGTTCGGTAAAGAAACCACCAGCACACCCCAATGAAGAGGATGCTCAGGTAAACCGGCACGGAATGGTAAAATAAAACCGACCCAAGGAATGGAATCTTGTGGAGCAGCGGGATGGGCAGGGGGCTCACGTGGGGACCATAAAGTCGTGAAAAAGGGTTCCCAAAAAAATACGCCAGATCCCTGGCGGTGAGCGTGAGAACAAACCCGACGGCTACCTGGGACTGTCCCAGATAAATACTAAAGGCGCCGACAATCGCTGCCACCACAGCGCCCGCCGCTGCACCCCCCAAAAACCCCAGCAAAAGACTCCGGCTCTGATAGGTGAACGCAAACGCCACCATGGCGCTTAAAAGTATGGATCCGTCCAGGGACAGATTGATCACACCCGCCTTTTCCGTTATCGTCTCTCCCAGGGCGGCCAAAACAATCGGGGCGGCTCCCGCAACAATGGAAGCCAGCAAAATCGTAATATTCAGATCAGCCATAAATGTTCGTCATTGCTTACCTGACTGCAGCCGCTTTCGCCAGCCATGCACCAGAAGGAACCCCAGCACCAAGGTTCCCTGGATAATTCCACTGAGTGAAGAATCAAGTTTCAGCATCATGGGGAGCTGGATGCTGCCGATATTCAAACAGGCGAAGAAAAATGCGATTCCGGGAGTTGCCCATACCCGATAGTTGGCCAGCATGACAACGAGAAGAGCCAGGTACCCGTAATTACTTGAAATTGAAGGGATCAGGCGATGGTAAACCCCGGTCACCTGGAACGTGCCCGCCAGGCCGGCACACCCGCCTGCCAGCGCCATTGCATACAGCATGTAACGACCTGTTTTGAGACCATGGAGATAAGCGGCCTTCGGATTGCTTCCAATCCCTTTGAGCGCAAGCCCCAGTCGTGTGTCGGTAAGGACCCAGCCGGCGCCGATGAGAACGATGAGGACCACGGCAAGACCCACCGGCGAAAGACGCAGGGCCGGGATATGCGGAAGCCAAAGTGAGGGGGGGAAGGGTTCCGTTCCACTCATGGAAGCGACACCCGGCCGTTTCCATGGTCCGAATATGAGCCAGAGGGTAATTCCCAAGGCAACGAAATTGAGGCCCAGGCCGGCAAAGATTTCGTTGACCCCACATCGGGTTCTCAGGATGCCTGAAATAGCAGCCCAGATGGCGCCTCCAACAATACCCGCCATAAAGGCGAAAATGATAAAAACGCCCGCCATTTCGCTTCCCACGCCGACACGCAAAACCGCGGTGGCGGATACCGCCCCAGCCACTACCTGCCCCTCGATGCCGATATTCCAGAGTCCGATTCGGAACGTAAAAACCAGACCGCAGGCACACAGCGTGAGAGGAATCCAGGTCATGAGAACCTGGGCGAACTTATTCCATGACCCAAACGCCCCGACGAAGAAATGATAGAATGCGGCAAACGGCGGCGCGCCTGCAATCATCAAGATGCAGGTCGTCAGACAAAAGACGCCCAGGAGCATCAGTGCACTCTGCCCCATGAAACGTCTCGGAATCATTGCTTTGTTTGGAGATGACCGCACGCTCGGATCTTCCCTGCAATCGCCTGTCCAAGCTCCGCCAACGTGGTGTCGCAGGTCATGACGTCTCTGACGACAACCCCGTCATAGAAGACGAGAATTCTATCAGCGATTTGAAGTATCTCCTCAAGCTCTGATGAGGAGAAGACGATGCTCGTTCCGTTTAGAGTGTATTCGACCAAGTGTTCCCATACCCAGCGGGCCGATTCCACGTCGAGACCCCGGGTCGGGTTCTCCAGTAACAGCAAACGGGGATCTACCGGCATCAACGCAAGGAGAAGACGTTGCTGATTTCCTCCCGACAGGGATTCGACTTTCGAGGAGGGTCTTCCTACGATCCGGAACTTCTCGATCCGTTCCCGTGCAATGCTTCCGGAGTCTTCCCACGCCACGCGAACGCCGTCTTCCTGCTGGAGCGCGAAATGCTCCGTAATCGTCAATCCGGGGATGAGGCCCTCTTCGAGTCGGGCGGTGGGAAGGAATGTGACGCCGCGTGCCTTGAAGGCATGGTAATCATTTCCGGTGAGGGTGTCCCGGCACACCGTGATTGTCCCCTTTTCAGGCTTTTCCAAGCCGGCTGCCAGACGAAGGAAAACCCCTTGCCCGCTTCCTTCAAGGCCTGCCAACCCCACCATTTCTCCTTCGTGAATGGTGACACTGCAGTTGAGAAGTCCCGCACGTCCTCCGGATGCGGAAACCTGTTCCATAGCCAGGGTGATGGCGCCGGGTTTTGTCCCGGCACACGGGGGCGATGGGGGGGGACTGCCGAACATCCATTTGAGAAGTTTCTGCGTGTCAAAAGGCTGTTCCATCTCGCCGGCGACCTTTCCCTCCCGCAGCACGGTGACCCGATCGCATAAGGCCTCCACATCCTCCAGCTTGTGGGAAACCAACAGAATGGTTTTCTGCTGTTGGGCCAACTTCTTGAGCGCTTCAAACAATATTTCCCTTTGAAGGCTCGAGATCCCCGTCGTCGGTTCGTCCAGGATCAACACCTCCACGCCCAGTGCCAGGAGTCTTACGATTTCGAGCTGTTGACGTTCCCCAACGGTGAGATCTCGCACTTGGGCGCGCGCTGTCAGGTGGAAACCAAAATAACCGGCCAAATCTTCCAGCTGTCTGCGGTTTATGGCTTCCTTCTGCGATACTCCGCGCGACCGGCCCATCATGAAGTTTTCAAGGACGGAGAGAAGCGGAAAATCGAGGGGATCCTGGTACAACATACCAATGCCGAGTGCTGCCCCTTGAGACGGCCCCCCGTAATCCACGGCTCGGCCGTCCAACAGGATGCTTCCGCTGGTTTTGCGCACGTACCCCGCCAGGACCTTCATCAACGTGCTTTTTCCGGCACCGTTTTCTCCCAGGATACCGTGGATGGATCCCTGCGCGATCTCCATACGGACCCCGTCGTTGGCTCGCACTCGTCCGTAATGCTTGTGGATATCTCGGAGCGTAATTCGCATGGGCCTTCTCTCGGGGTGCGTGCCGCTTTCAGATCATTTGGCCTTGCTCGCGCCCGTCATCCCCTTCAGAAGCTGCTCCATGTACCACACCTGTTGATCGCTTGCGACTTCCCCGGCTTTGAGGAACGGGGTGCCGTCCTGGTAAACAAGGGGGCCCTGAAAGAGCTCGATTTTTTTTGCGCCAAGGTCTTGGATAAACGCGTCCAAATGGGCTTTGGCTGACTGAGAGAGCGCGGGGCCGGTTAAGAACCCCACATTGCTGGTGTCCGGGTCGTTGATGTTATTCCAGTCTGGGCCGACCCACAGCCATTCCTGCTTCCAGTTGCCGCCCATAATCGCCTTGATAAACGACACGTATCCCGGCCCCCAGTTAAAATATGGGACGCCCAGACAAACCTCTTCGGCGCCGGCGCAGGCGCCCTTGTAATCATAGGGTATGGCCCAGACTTTTTTGCCTTCCTGTCGTTTTTGTCTTGCCACCACCAGCGCTTCAGTCGTATCGATACCGGAAATGATGACATCGCATCCGGAGTTTACAAAATTTTGGGCCACCTGGGTCGGATCGGATGTGACACCGGGAATGTTGAACCAAAACCCGATCCATGTCACCTGAAAACTCAGGTCGTCTGAGTTCTTGTTCAGGACCTTTTCCCAGGCATGGCGAGCCCCCAGGTAGCAAGCGGCGGCCAGGCGCCGCGTCTCCTCATTGACTAGAGGACCCAGATACCCGATTTTGCCCGTTTCCGTGGTGAGCGCCGCCGCAAAGCCTGCCATCATCTTGCCATACACCATGCGACCCATAATGTTGGCAAGATTCTCGGGGGCCTTACCGGTCGGAACGTCATCCCCGGACACATGGATAAAAAAAGTCTTGGGATGAAGGAGGGCCGCCTCTCGTATGCCGTCTTTCATGTCGTCGGAATTCGCAATAACCAGCTGTGCCCCCTTTTCTACCAGGTCGTCTACCAGTTGCGGGATGGTAATCCCCGGCCTGTCCGCCGGGTTGACCTTGTCAATGTAGATCATTTTCGTTCCAGGGATCTTCGCCTCAACATAGTGGCCTGCATCATAATGGGCCTGGCTCCAACCGTGGTCATTGTAAGGACCGACCAGGAGCATTCCAAAAACAAACGGTTTATCTTGGGCTTCAGCACCAACCGGATACAGGCAGACCCAAACCAGCAAGGCAAAAACTGAAAAGACCAGCGATAAAAATTTCCTCCACATAATTTCTCCTCCTTTTTTTGATGACTTGCTGAGAAGTCTCAGAAGCTCTTTTTCGTCATTCCGACAAACCCGATGCCGCCCGCACACATCCCCGGCCCTTACTCGCTCGGTCTTTAAAAAACAGTCCTCCCTGCCGCAGTGTGCCGCTTGCGGAACCGGGGCTTTACCGAATGTTCAGTGTGGGGTTGAAGTAGCCGGCCGGTGGACATCCGCAAATTCCGTCTCCCGATCGAGGGAGCGCGATCTAGGAACTTTTGGGATGAAAAGCACCTTGGGCTTGTGTTTGAATAGATTGGATATAGGTGAAATGCATGCGTGTGTCAAGGCGTAATGGGGATCAACTTCGAACCCTGTCATCGGACCCGGCAGCCACTCCCACATTCTTATAGTGCGAATCTTTCCATCTTTATGGCGCGTTTTGAAAACCCAATCCGCCGAATCGCCACATGGACGCTTTCCATCATTTTGGGTGGGCCGCAAACAAACACCATCGCCCTTCTGCTGCATTCGGCCAGAAGATTCCGCAGTTTGGATTCGTCCAGCCGTCCCGATTCAAATTCATGCCCGGACGCCCTTGTAAAAACGTGATGAATTTTAAGACCGCTGAGTCGGTTTTCCATTTCTCGAAACTCACTTTCAAATACGATATCTTCGGCGGTCCGGTTGCTCCACACAAGTGTCACCCTTCGTTCATCATTCATGTCCACCATATAGCGCAACATGCTGAGCATGGGGGTAATTCCGACGCCGCCGGCGATCATGATGAGTTCGTTTTTCGGGTGCGGAGCAAATGCGAGATGCGTGAAAAGCCCATAGGGCCCATCGATGGTTGCCGTGTCTCCCCGTTTCAGGTGACCGATCTCACGCGTGTAGTCTCCGCTGCAACGAATTGTAAAATGGAAGTTTTTGTTTCGGGTCGGGGTAGAGGAAATGGTGAAGGGGTGCTCCTCGCGCGACACCTGTTTGGAATTGAATTTGAGGAATGCAAATTGTCCGGGTGCATAGGGAAATACATGCCCGGCCTCAGGGGTCAATTCAATACCATACGCATCCTTCCCCGCAAATATCACGTTTGTCAATCGATAGACGCCTTTTTTGAGAATGACCGGTTTGATCACTTTGACCCAAGCGAAAACAATTGCATAGAGTCCCACCGCTGCAAAGAATGCATAGCGCGGCCACCCTTTATCGAAATCATCACTGACGTTGAAGCTGTGGAAGGCCAAAAGCACGACTGCCATGAATACCCCGAGTCGGTGGGCGAACCACCATCGGTCAAACGAAAGATTCAGGAAGATCCGCCAAATCGCCACGCCCGCAATCGCCCATAATGACACCAAGAGGACGGCACCAAGAAACACGGGCCACAAATCCGGACTGAGCGGTCCTGCGACGACCGTCTTTGGGGCGAACATGAGCATCGGATGGAACGACGCGAAAATTACCGCACAAACGCCGCAGACCCTGTGAAAGTGGAAAAGCCGGTTCAGTCCGTATATCCGATCCAGCCACCTCAAGCGTGCCCCGAGAAGCAATTGAAAGAGCACTAACGTTCCGGCTGCAACGCCGCACATCTTGCCGGCTATGACCAGCCACGTTTCAAAGTCGCGATTCACAACCGGAAGGGTCGAATCAGCGGCCAACGGGATGCATGCAGCGGCCACCACCACCACGGCACCAATCCCCAACGCGGCGCCACGCCAAAAGCGAGCGGATGGCGGCAAAACCACGGTTCGTATGTTTTTTCTTTCAGTCACGGTCTGCACCCCTCTCTTGCGACAGAGGTTGTCGTGGGCCGCAACGTAACCCATATGAGATGCGCTACAGGCAATTTTGCCGACAGGATGACGATATCGGGAAATGTCGAATTGAGAAAAATGGCATAGAGTGTGAGGGGATCTTTCCACGTAATGATTGAAAAATAGGCCATGCCGACCGTACCCGCAATCACTGTGGCAAAGTTGATAAGATAGGCCCAGTTTACCGTCGAGGACCGACTGAAGAGAAAAGGCAGCACACACAAATTCACGATTCCAAACGCCGGGGCCCACCAGTTGAGAAGGGTTTGCAACGGGGGGTGGATTCGTACGTGAAGCAAGAGCCCGCCCAGGGACAAAAGAATATGCGTGAGAATAAGAAACTTGACGGATTTTGGAATCATGGATCTCTTTTAAAACCCATCTGTGCGCCGGCATACGAAAGCGCATTAAAGATGCGGACGGCCCGGGATTTTAGACGCGCTTCACATGGCCTGTCCCCTTGAAGCGTCAGTGTTACATCGATTTTTGGAATGCGAAAGGTCACCTTTTCCATCCGTTGTGCCCCGGAATTCCTGAAAGGCGGCTTTGCTTCGAATTGTTGGCTCGCTTAGCCCAGAAGGCGGTAGTAAACGCTGAAGATTACTGCGCCCATGAGAACCAATAGCGTCAAGACCGCGCAGCCCCCCGCAATCAGTTTGTGGAAGAATCTTTCCCGCTTTCTTTCGTGATACCCCAGCAGAAAAGCGAGCCCGGCACCGGCGCAGATCCCTCCGCCATGGCCCCAATTGTTTATCCCCGGAACCAAGAAACCGAAAAGGAAGAGCCCCACGACCCAGCCGCCGATCTGCTTATAGATCGACTGTCCATAGGCTCCGCCTCTACTCTTTCCAAAGTAGAGCGCCGAGCCGATCAAGCCGCACACTGCCGCTGATGCGCCGATGGTCAGTGTCACCCCGGCGATATAAGAGACCCAAAATCCGATGATACCGCCCAGCGTGTATATGGTGAACATTCGATACACCCCGAACTCCTGAATTACGAAAGGTGCGAGCTGACTGAACGCCACCATGTTGAAGAGAATGTGTAAAATACCGCCGTGGAGGTAATTGGCTGAGACCAGCGTCCACCACCGATGCAGCTGGTCGATGGGAATCGTCCCTGTGGCCCCCAAAAGTAAAAGGCTCCTGTTCGCAGGAGAGAGAAGCAAAAATGGATTGAGTGAAAGGTTGGTTGCTCTCGGATGAAGGAGCAGGGAAACCACATACATGCCGATGTTGACATAGATGATCGCCCGAACAAATTGATCCGTATTGCCGAATCCCCGCGTCCATATATTATTCTTCCACCTTGAGCCCGGGTTGGTGATGCCGCAGTGGGGACAGCGGGATTCATCCACGCTGATCAGCTTTCTGCAATTGGGACACAAGATTGAATTTCGTTTACGATTCGTCATGATTGCGCCACACGAAAAAAGCGGAAATAGATTCTTTCTTCAACGGTCGGGTTTGTTGCTTGTGAAAAACATACCGATTCTACTTCACGAGCATGCCTTTTTGCACTGCATCATCAATAAACCTGACGATATGCTTCCAAATGACCGGGGCACTATATTGGATGTGTTCATTTCTTGCAAGAACTTGATCCCTCTTGATCTGGTGCTTCTTCCATATTTTGCCGTCCGTACCGTAGTTGTGCAGTATGGGCTGGAAGCAATCGAGGGCATTTGCAAATCGTGATTCCGGGGTTTTTCGATCCTCAAATTCATCCCGCAAACTGCGAAACGCCTCCGCCTGGTCCGGAGGCAGAATACTGAAAATGCGTTTTGACGCCCGTTTTTCTCGTGCCGCCTGTTTGGCGACCTCCAATGTTCAGCCTTCGAACAGGCTGGTTCTACCGGACTGTTTGCCGACCGGTTTTGGCTCAGGGGTTGCCCGGAGCCTT
>JAWOGN010000270.1:0-4930 GCA_046496815.1 Desulfatiglandaceae bacterium | reverse complement strand
CAAGTTCCTTTTTGTAGAACTCCACATTTGCAGTATGACCTTCCTCGGCCCCGAGAATCAAACGAGGAGACTCGACCACTTGAAGAAAGACAACCTTGGCCTCGAATCGATACGCCAACTCTTCCACGTATCGGAGTATTGACTCTGCTCGTTTTGATCCGTCCAACGGCACTAAAATTTTTTTATACACTTTTATTCCCTCCTAAGTCACAAAAAAAATGCACGGATGACAGGCCGGATTCCGGCAGGGTCCGGTCGCGGCCTGCTCAAAGAGATCCCGACGGCCTCCCATTCCTCCGCTACGGGGGGTTTCAAAGCGCTAAATTGATACGCTTGTTCTATCAATTTAAGGTGGGAATTGGTTTCACTTTGACATGATCTTCTCAAAGATTTTTTCACTCTTCTCCGCGAAGGACTGAGCCCTGTCCGCCTCACTTCTTGCTCGTATAGCGGCCTCTTCAGCCCTGTCCGCCTCACTTCTTGCTTGCATGGCGGCCTTTTCAGCCCTTTCGGCATTCCGGGTCGATTCCGTGCAGCATTTTTCCGCCTCGGCTTTTGCAGCTTCAGCCTCACGCATGGCATGCTTGGACGCTTCTTGTGCTTGCACGACTTTTTCTTCCAGTGCTTGGATCTGCGAGGTGGTCGCACATCCGGAAAAGGCAAACCACAGGACCGTTAATCCCACGAAAAGCATGCCCCCACGCGCCAAATTCAACGTATGCATCTTTCTCTCTCCTTTCATTCAGCCGGTTAAAATTATGCGTTTTTTTGAAAGATCCCTGAAGGGATCCCGAAGGGATCTATGGAGATCTTTGAAAAAAACCGGTTTCCCAAACAGAAGGGGCCGTTGGCATCCCTTCCAAAAATCCGGATTGACACGCTTGATGAATTGTGAATTTTTTCCTTTTTTTACGGCAGCACACGGCAAAAGGCAATGGGGTCGATCATGTATTTTCCCATTCAACGGTCCCGGCGTGTTTGCTCGGTCCGTACCGGAAAAGCCGGGCAAGCGGGATCCTTCTTCACGTCACCTCACTCCCCTCCCAATACGGCATCGGGGACTTGGGAGCCTGAGCCTACCGGTTCGTGGATTCTCTCATGGAGACCCGCCGGAGTTTCCGGCAGTTTCTCTTCTTCAGACAATGGACCGCCCTCAAAGCTTACTGTCGCCGAAAGGGCGTGCAACTGAAACGATGGACGCAATGGCCTCTCCCACATCTTTTGCCGAGACCACGTGAATTTGAACACCCGCATCTGAAAATACATAGCCGGGGCCCTTGTGTTTCATTTCTTCAGTAATCGCCACCGCGTCCACCTTTTTTGCAATCAGCCACTCCGCCACCCGGATTCCTTTCGCCTTTTCCATGTCCACGTAGGGGTTCTCAATGATTTCTTGAGTCTCGATTCCATTGTCGCTCAACCGAAGCAGGGCAATGGCAAAGTAAGGCGATTCGCCGAAATGACGGCTCATTTTCCCGCCCGGATCTGAAAGGGGCACCGCAATGCGCAGATACCTGCGGACTTGCGGTTCATAATGGATAACAACACGTTCCACGTGGGGGACCTTTCCGCGGATATTCGACTCAATCTTTTCACTGATCCGATGGGCTCTTTGCAGGTCGTCGGTCCGCACCGTTATGGCGGCCTGCAGAAAACGAAATCTGCCGGCATTGCGACCCGTCAAGGAATGCACTTCCGCCACCAGGGGTTCGGCCTCGATGATCCGTTGAACTTTGCCCAACGTTTCGTGATCGATGGACGCATCCAGCAGTACGCGCATTCCATCGACGAGAAGCTCCCACCCGGTATGCGCGATAAACAGGAGCACCACGGCCGCGGCAATCTGGTCGATGGTGATGCCGTAAAATCTCACATCCAGCTTGACATGACTGAGAATCACGGAGGCGAGTACGACAATCGAAGAAAGGGCGTCCACCTGCCGATGACGGCCTTCAGCCACCAGCGTCGGTGACTCGGTTCGTCGTCCTGCGGCAATCGCATATCGACCGAAGAGAAAAATCGCAATCGTCCCTGCCGCAAAGAGCAGGATAACCGTCATTGATATATTGGGCGGTGTTAATGCAGGAGAAAATGCCCGGCGGGCAATTTCGTATCCGGCAACAAATATAAAGAATGCCACCGCCACGGAAAGAAGATTTTCAATTTTATACAGTCCGAGCGGAAATGTGGGGGTCTTTCGAGCGGACAGTTTCAATCCGACATAAAGGATCAGGGAAGCAATGGAATCTGTGGCAGAATCGATGGTGCTTGCAATGACGGCAAGACTGCCGGACAAAAAGACCAACACTGCCTTCATCCCCGTCAGGCCCAGGTTCAGCAGGAATCCGTACAAAGCGATCCGCTGGATCTCTCGGGTCTCCGTATCCTGTGTTCCCTGTGCTTGTGTTTCCAATTCAACGACTTCCTCCCGGGACGTTGTAAAGAAACATCCCGACAATGAGGTCGACACCGGTACACCCCGGATTGCAGCCCTGCTCCTGGGCACAACGCTGAGGATGCATCTGAGGGATGGGCCGATCCGGTCCGTACATCACCAGGGAACCGAACCCCAATCCCCAATTCCTAATTCCCTTCTCCCGAGACCTCCAGCGCACTGTTTTGGCTCCCATATTTGTTGGGAACCGTATCCCGACAATTGGGATCGAGCGTCCAGATGCCGTCAATGACAAATTTGTATTCATACAAACCTCTTGGAAGCATCTTTATTTTTTTCCATGTTCCGGTCTCGTCTCTCTTCATGGGGTCGGAATTCTCCGACCACTCATTGAAGCTTCCACTCAGCAGGACCTTTTCGGCCTCCGGTGCGAAAATCCGGAACTCGATGCGTCTCTTTTTTTTAGCCATGACCTCTACCTCCTTGGAAAAGATTGATTGTTTTTTTACACAAGGCAGCGGCCGACGCCGCCGCCGGTGAATATTGCGACCCCGTTTCCCGGTAAAACGATCTCACCAGCCCCCCTGTAAACTCCAGGGACGGAAGCAAGCAGCATTTCCGTAGCCTGCACATCGGGGCATGGAATTCCCTGGGATGTGTCCGCGAAATTGCATGCAACCCATACCGATCCGCGTTTCATGGTCAACCAGTGCGCAGTATCGTCAAATCGCACGCTGGTTGCGCTAAAACGCCCTTCGGTCAGATCTGAATGGCGGCGGCGCAGCTTGATAAGCGCACGGTGCCATTGAAGCATCTCGCTGTGCGGCAGCCGGGAAGGCTCCTTCCAATCGAGCTTGGATCGGCGGAAGGTTTCCTCGGCCTGAGGATCGGGGATTTCGTCGGGATCCCAGCCGAAGGCTGCAAATTCCCCTTGCCGTCCCCGCTTCACGGCTTCGCCCAACTCGGGCTCGTGGTGATCGGTGAAATAGAGAAAGCGCGTTGAAGCCCCCCATTCCTCACCCTGAAACAGCATTGGAACGAAAGGGGAAGTCATCACGAGGGCTGCCCCGATCTTGAGCCGGCCCGGAGGGAGCATGTGGCTCGTGCGATCTCCGGTGGCCCGGTTGCCCACTTGATCATGGTTTTGAAGACAGCCCACAAATTGGTGGCCGGAGAGTCCCGTGGCGGGACGGCCATGCCTCCGTCGCCGGTAAGTGGAGTAGGATCCGTCATAAACGAGACCCCGGGTCAAGACCTTGGCCAGATCGGCCAGGGTCCCGAAGTCCTGGTAGTACCCGTCCCTCTCTCCGGTAAGGGCGGCATGCAAGGCATGGTGAAAGTCCTCGTTCCACTGGGCGTGGATGCCGTATCCCCCCAGTTCGGGGAGGCGAACCACCCGCGGATCATTGAGATCGCTTTCAGCGATGAGTACCAGATGCCGTCCCAGTTCGACTTCCAGATCTTTCACAGCGGCGGCAAGCTGCTCCAGAAAATGGGTCGCGGAAGTGTCCACAATGGCATGCACAGCGTCGATGCGCAGTCCGTCCACATGATAGTCGCGCAACCACATGAAAGCATTGTCGATGAAAAAACGCCTTACCTCGTCGCTTCCGGGCCCATCCAGGTTGACGGCTTCGCCCCAAGGCGTCTTGTAGCGGTGGGTGAAGTAGGGTCCAAATCGGTCAAGATAGTTTCCGCAAGGACCAAGATGATTGTAAACCACGTCGACCAACACGGCCAATCCCCGTTGGTGGCACGCATCCACCAGGCGCTTGAGCCCTTCGGGCCCTCCATAACCATGCTGGGGCGCATAGAGATCCACGCCGTCATAGCCCCAACCGCGATCCCCGGAAAATTCCGCTACCGGCATGAGCTCCACGTGGGTGACGCCAAGGTCCGCGAGATAATCGAGACGGTCGGTGGTCGAATCGAAAATGCCCTCGGGGGTGAATGTACCCACATGCAGCTCATAGATGATGGCCGATCCCAGCGGAGGTTGCTGCCAGCCTGCATCGCTCCAGCCAAACCGCGTATGATCCACCCATCGTGATGGGCCATGCACACCCTCCGGCTGCCACGGAGACCGCGGATCCGGGAAAGGGCCTTCTCCATCGATGCGAAAGGCGTAGTCAAGGCGGTGCTGAATGAACGGCGCATCCACGCTCCACCAGCCGTCATCATTCTTTGTCATGCTGAGAAGCCGACCATTAATCTCCAGTTCGATCCGCCGGGCTTTCGGGCCCCACACACATATGTCAGCCATGTTCATTATTTCCAAATTGCATTCATCCTCGTTCGGTCGGACTGCATCGATCCTATGGGGGCGCAAACGGTTATGCGCCCCGGGTACGGACCCACAACCCAACGGGAAAACGAGTCAAAAACGCCTCAAGCCGAACCGTTCCCCCCTCCAGTTGTTCGCCTGTCAGGATGTTGTGCCACCGTCCCGCGGGTAGTTCCAGCACCGTGTCGGCCCAATCGCCGGTGCATTGCATCATCAGCCGCGGTACCACTGAAATGGCACCCTCGCCCCGC
>JAWOGN010000201.1:0-9408 GCA_046496815.1 Desulfatiglandaceae bacterium | reverse complement strand
GCAACGCGCATTTTTTAAGATGTATTCTCGTTGACACACAAACCGGGGTCTTTTATACTCTTTCCCGTTCGTGAGCCGAGCCCATCGGGTATCGCGCCGAGACAGGATCGCCTGTTTCTAAACAAACGGAAACCAAGAAAAGGAGGAAAAGATGAGAAAGCTATTTGTGTTGTGTTTGGCGTTTGTCGTGCTGTTATCACTGGGGACCTTCGCAAGTGGAAAGACCCTGAAGCTGGCACTGGATGCCGGTCCTGTATCGCAGGATCCCCAGGTTCAGTTGTCCGGTGGAATGCTTCAATACTCACACTGGGTCTTTGATCCCCTGGTACGGTACGCTCAGGACATGCATTTTGAACCCCGCCTGGCCGAAAAGTGGGAGCGTCTGGATGACCTGACCATGCGATTCTATTTGCGAAAAGGTGTCAAATTCCATAGCGGCAACCCCTTCACGGCCAAAGATGTAAAATTTACGTTTGATCGGTTCTACAAGAGCCCGGATTTTAAAGGACTTTTCGAGCCATTTGAAGGGTGCCATATCGTCGATGATTACACGGTTGATATCAAGACCAAAAAGCCCTATGCGCTCCTGATAAACATGGCCACCTATATCTTTCCCCTGGACAGCGAATTCTACACCGGCACGGATGACACCGGCCAGCCGAAAGACGCGGTCGTAAAGATCGGCCCGTCATTCGCGCTGAAGAATGAATCCGGCACGGGCGCTTACAGGGTCACCCATTGGGAACAGGGTGCGAAGTATGTCTTTGAAAGATTCGCCGACTACTGGGATAAGAATTCCCCCGGAAATGTCGACGAGATCATTCTGACGCCGATCAAGGAGGATGCCACCCGTGTGGCGGCGTTGCTGTCCGGGGATGTCGATATGATTACGCCGGTGCCGCCCCAGGATTTTCAAAGAATCCGAAAGGATGCCAATGTCAAGCTGGTGACTTATCCCGGCGGTCGGATCATCACGGTTCAGTTAAACCAGAAACGGCGATCCGAGTTCAAGGATGTGCGAGTGCGGCAAGCCATTGTCTACGCCGTCAATAATGTGGGCATTGCCAAAATGATCATGAAAGGAACGGCTACGCCGGCCGGTCAGCAGAGCCCTGAAGGATACATGGGACACGATCCTGCGTTGGTACCCCGCTATGACCTGGAAAAGGCCAAGGCCCTGATGAAAGAGGCCGGGCTGGAAAACGGGTTTGAGTGCACCATGATCGCCCCGAACAACCGCTATGTCAATGACGAAAAAATTGCCGAAGCCGTGGTGTCGATGCTGTCAAAGATCAAAATAAAGGTGAACCTTAAGACAATGCCAAAGGCGCAGTACTGGGATGAGTTTGACGCCCAGGTCGCCGATATGCAATTGATCGGTTGGCATTCGGACACGGAAGATTCCGGTAATTTCAGTGAATTTTTGATGATGTGTCCGAACAAGGAAACGGGCTATGGACAGTATAACAGCGGCAATTACTGCAACCCTAAAATCGACGAACTGACACTTGCGGCTCAGTCCGAGACGGATCTAAAGAAACGCACGCAGATGCTCCAGGAGATCGAAAAGATACTCTATGACGAAGCAGCCTTTGTGCCGTTTCACTGGCAGAACCATTCCTACGCAGGCAAAAATAAGGTGGGTATCAAGCCCATCGTTAACACGATGAACTTCCCGTATTTGGGAGATCTGGTGTACAAGTAAAAGCGAAAAGGGCAGTTGTCGGTGGTTTGTTGTCAGCTGAAAAAAGGTGCCTCTTGGCAACAATCCATGGTGTCTCAACGCGCAAAGAAATCGGATCGACAGGCATCGTGCCGAAAAATGGGGCAGGCGGCCGTTATGAAATGTGACGCCCCTGCCCCAAATTTATGGCTTGCAGGCATCCGTTCGTGATTGAAAATGCGCTTCCGTTAAGCCGAGAGACGAAATCCGGAAACTGTCTGCCATCCTGCGTTTCGCTCCAGGAAATGAACTGAGCACAAAATGTAAAACGTTGATTACGGAATCATAAGACCCATGTTCGCGTTCATCGTAAGACGTATCATTCAAGCCGTGATTGTGATGCTGGTGATCAGCCTGGTGGGGTTTCTGATCCAGCACCAAATCGGCGATCCGGTCAGGGATCTGGTCGGGGAGAGGGTTACGCCGGCCGAGCGAGAGGTCATTCGAGATCGGTTGGGGCTGAACGACCCTTTCTATATCCAATATTTTCGCTTCGTGAAAAAGGCGTGTCAAGGTGATCTGGGGTTGTCTTTTTTCTACAAGAAACCGGCCTTGGAGGTGATCGTATCCAAGGCGCCCGCCACCCTTGAACTGGTCATTTGTACCTCCCTTATCCTCATTGTGGTCTCCATACCAGCGGGTATCTATTGCGCCATTTATCCGAAAAGGTGGCTTTCACGGTTCGCAATGGCGTTCAGTACGGTTGGGGTGGCCATTCCGGTATTTCTTACGGCCATCGCGCTGATCTATTTGTTTGGAGTGGAGCTAAACTGGCTGCCGTCCTACGGCCGGGGTGAGACCGTTAAGATTGGAGGATGGTGGGATACCGGTTTCCTGACTTGGGATGGGCTGGCGCACCTGATTCTCCCCAGTTTTTCCCTGTCATCCATCATGTTGCCGCTCTTTATTCGGCTGATCCGTGCCGAAATGATGGAAGTCCTGGAAACGGAGTATATCAAGTTCGCATGGGCCAAGGGGCTTTACCGCCGGCGCGTCTGGTTCGTTCATGCCTTTAAAAACACGCTCCTTCCGGTCATCACCGTATTCGGTGTTCAGCTGGGAATTATGTTCGCCTTTACGATTTTGACGGAAACCGTGTTTCAATGGCAGGGAATGGGCTTTATGTTTCTGGAAGCTGTGGAACGCTCGGACACATCCTTACTGGTCGCTTACTTGGTCGTTGTGGGGGTGATTTTCGTAGTCGTCAATACACTGGTTGATATTATTTATGGAATCGTCAACCCCATGGTACGAATTGCAGGAACAAGATGAAAGCCTGGGAGCGATTTAGAAAATCATATCTGCTTTACAGTTTCAAAAGAGATCCCATCGCCGTCGTCAGCTCGGTGGTTCTCGCACTGCTGGTGGTGGTCAGCCTTCTGGCCCCTGTGGTAGCACCGTATAATACTTATGACACATCGACGTTTGACATCATGGATGCTGAAACCCCGCCGTCATGGATGGAAGGGGGCAACACGGATTTTATCCTGGGGACCGATATCCAGGGTCGGTGTCTGTTGAGCACCATGATTTTTGGACTGAGGGTTTCATTGCTCATTGGATGCGGTGCCGTTTTGCTTCAAGCGTTTATCGGAATTCTTTTCGGCCTGTTTTCCGGTTATCTCGGGGGAAAACTCGATTCTTTCCTTATGCGGATTACCGATATCCAGTTTTCCATCCCTTATCTGATCGTTGCGATCTTCACCAGCGCCATTTTCAAGCTGGCGTTCGGCGTGGGGCGGTATGAAGACCTGGCCATACCGTTATTGATCATCATTATCGGAGTGGCCCACTGGCCCATATATGCCAGGACCGTTCGGGCATCGGTGTTGGGGGAAAAGAACAAGGAGTATGTGGAGGCCGCAAGAGTCATCGGCTTGAGTCGTTGGCCGATCATGTATCGACATATATTGCCCAATACGATGACATCCGTCCTGGTGATTTCCACCATTCAGGTGGCCGAGGCGGTTATGAGTGAAGCGGCACTCTCATTTTTGGGTTTGGGCATGCCCATTACCAAGCCCTCTCTGGGTTCCCTCATACGGTCCGGTTTTGAATACATATTCAGTGGTTCCTGGTGGATCACCTTTTTCCCCGGCATTCTCCTGGTCGTTTTTATTTTGGTAATCCTCCTGCTGGGGGATTGGTTGCGGGATGTCCTCAATCCCAAGCTGTATAAGGGGTGAAATGGCGCATTTGCTGGAAGTGAAAGACCTCGAAGTCAAGTTTGCCCTGAGATTCGGTGATCTGACAGCCATCGACGGGGTAAGTTTCACCCTCGACAAGCGGGAGAAGCTCGGGTTGGTCGG
This sequence comes from Desulfatiglandaceae bacterium, assembly GCA_046496815.1. Classification (GTDB taxonomy): domain Bacteria; phylum Desulfobacterota; class DSM-4660; order Desulfatiglandales; family Desulfatiglandaceae; genus JAWOGN01. Next base: position 5,376 of record JAWOGN010000201.1, on the reverse strand, counting down.
CGAAAGTGGAGCCGGGAAGTCCGTGACGGGATTTGCTATAATCAATCTGCTGAGCAAACCCGGCTACATTTCAGGAGGGAAAATTCTTTTTGAGGAGGAGGAGATCACGCGACTGTCTCAGGAGGAATTGCGGGATCTTCGCGGAAACCGTATCAGTATGATTTTCCAGGACCCCATGATGACTTTGAATCCGGTTCTCACCATCGGCACGCAGATGGTCGAAACCTTAATGGCACATCAAAACATCAGCCGGACCGATGCCATGGCTGTTGCCGTCGAAAAGCTCAGGAAGGTTTACATCCCGTCTCCTGAAAAAAGGTTGAGCCAATATCCCCATGAGTTTTCAGGTGGGATGCGACAGAGGATCGTCATCGCAATCGCCATGCTGGCGAACCCCTCTCTCATCATCGCCGATGAACCTTCTACGGCGCTGGATGTAACCATCCAGGCGGGAATCATGGATCTTCTCATCGAACTGTGTGAAACAGAGGACATGGGGCTGATCCTCATCACCCATGATCTCGCCGTTGTTTCACAGGTTACAGAAAAGATCGCCGTCATGTATGCAGGCAAAATAATAGAAATAGGGCCCACCGAAATCATTATCAACAAGCCGAAGCATCCCTATACGCAAGGACTGTTGAAATCCATCCCCGGTGGATTTCAATCCGGGACCCGGCTGAATCAGATTCCTGGAATGATGCCCACGTTGACGGACATCCCCCCGGGATGCGCGTTTCACCCTCGTTGCGGCGTGAGCACCGCAGTCTGTGAAATGGAAACGCCTCTTCTCGTGAGCACCGGTGAGCGCGATCAAATGATCGCCTGCCACATGCTCGGGAAAGTGTAGAACCATGCCCAGTGCAAATGGACTCCTGGATATACGGAATCTCGTGAAACACTTTGATATTTCGGGTGGTCTGTTGGATCAGCTTCGTTTTGAAAATGGAAAGCTCGTCCGGCGACGCACGACGGTGAAGGCAGTGAACAACGTCACCTTCAACGTGAAACCGGGTGAAACTTTCAGCGTGGTCGGGGAGAGTGGGTGCGGAAAGTCAACGCTTGCAAGGACAATTCTCCGTCTTTACCCTCCCAATGCGGGCGAAATCTATTACCGCGGCAAGCGCATAGACAAATTGACACAGGAAAAGATGCTGCCTTATCGCGCCAAAATGCAAATGATTTTTCAGGATCCCTACGCATCCTTGAATCCGCGTATGACCGTTCAAAAAACCCTGGAAGAGCCTGTGTACTTTCACAATAAATCCATTTCCTCCACGGAGGTAAAGGAGCGGGTCGCCACGGTCATGGAACTCGTCGGCGTGGATCCCAAGTGGGCGGGACGCTATCCCCATGAATTTTCCGGTGGACAGCGTCAGCGAATCAGCATTGCCAGGGCGTTGACGGTGGATCCGGAATTCATTGTGGCGGATGAGCCGGTCTCCGCCCTCGACGTCTCGATTCAGGCGCAGATACTCAACTTGCTTATGGATGCACAACAAAAACGGGGTTTGACCTATATGTTCATCACCCATGACTTGGGCGTCGTGAAGCACATCAGCACCCGCGTTGCGGTGATGTATCTCGGCATGGTTTGTGAACTGGCGCCGGCGGCGGAACTTTTCCAAACCCCAATGCACCCTTACACGCAAGCGCTCCTGAGCGCTATACCCGTAATCGGCAAGCTCAAACCCAAACATATCAAACTTCGAGGTGAGGTGCCGACCCCCATCAACCTTCCCTCAGGATGTGTTTTTCACGGTCGCTGTTTATATGCAAAGGAAGAATGCAGGGAACACGTGCCCCCACTGAGAGAAGTGAACACAGATCACTTTGCGGCATGCTTTTTATTGTAGACGCTCTGAACGTCCGCCTAGAGCTTTTCCAGCAGCGCAAGGATACGGTCTTTTTTCTTGAGCGCATTGAGCCATTCCGCCGGGATGCCGTCCAATCCAAGATAAGTCCCCAGCACCATCCCGACCATCATCCCCCGTGCGGCACTGTCACCGCCTGCCATCACCGATTGAATCAAGGCCTCTTTTAGGTCATTCTCGTAACGAGCTATCAAGTGAACCACTCCGGGAAAGGCCTCTTCCGTGTGACAACTTTGACCAAATTTTGAAATGATGGAAACACTGTCTTGGCCCTTTGATTCGAGGCCCGATCGGACCCAGCCCGATATGCGAGAACTTCCAAAGTGTTCTTGAGAAATGTTGGTCATCGCCTCAACCGGTTGCGATCCTTGCAACACCCGCCATGCAACCCGTGCGAAAAACTCTGCGCTGTCAATGGTAACGGGATTGCTGTGTGTCATCCGCGTCTGCGCCTTGACGTTTGCCACGAGTTCTTCAAGATCGTGACGATAGGCATAGACCAGGGGGGCCATACGCGAGGCGCCGGCAAGGTCATCCGAAGGCGAGCCGGGATTTTCGTACGTGCTTCCGGAGGCATAGGCTGAGAGTGTGAGCTCTGTGGCGTGATCCACATATCCGGTGTAATCCTGAAAAAGCGCGCGCCAGCGAGTCGAGAAGTCAAAAAGATCAAACCTCTTTTCCGCAGCCAGAGACTCCAGCAGCACATAGGCTTGATCACCGTAGTGGGTGAAATCACCTTTATCCTTTTTGGAGTGGTAGGATTTGGGTGAAGGCTTCAAGAACGACTCTACCCGACCAAACAACTTTACGATGGTTTCGGGATTGTAGATCCAGTGGGCGCCCAAAGCCAGCGAGTCGGCAGCAAAAGAGGCGAGTACCATTGCTTTTCCTTTATCATCCATAGGGTCCTCCTTGAGATTGATTTAAAAACGCACCCGAACTATTTCTTTCTATCCGTCATTAAATGCTATTTGTTTGCATACCGGAAAACCAAACATCAGCCGGGTTCATATTTATTGAGAATACCTCATGCAGATGAGGGTTGTCAAAACCGGTGATTTCTTAATGGAAGGCCAAGCATCAGTTGATTGCAGATATCATAAAATTTCAAGGACTTGGAATAAAGGTTTCTAATACGATACCTGAAAATTATGGGGTGATCAAGGCAACAGGTTTATAGCAGAAGCTTATACGGCGCCAGAACACAACAACTGATCGTAAGCTGCAATTTTGACCAGTGCAAAAAACCGGCAGAATTGATGATGTAATCATAAGCCAGACGAGCTCAAAAAACTTATGTGTTGTAGATGAATGGTGGAAAATCATTTATCTCAGAACTGACTGGTGTACTATATCAGCGGCAGGCGAAAGTAGGTAGAAAACGCTTAAACCCAGAAGGGTTAGGGATGAGAAGGTCACGAAAACAATTAGACCGGCAGCAAAAAGATCGGGCACCAAGAGCAGCCGGCCGGCAGCCATATAATTGATGATCACCAGAGACTGGGCTACAGCCATGATGAACCAGCCAGCTGCCCCGGCGCCAAAGGCCTTTTTAGGGGCTTGTCGTTCCTGAATTCGTGATCGAAGAAAAATATCAGGCTAAATGCCAGAAGTAACACAGCAGTCATCCAAGGGCAGAAGGCAGTGATCTGCGCTCTGTGACGGATGAAAAAGAAAAGGGTTGCGGTTGAAACAAAACGACCATGGCTAACAGCTTGGGGAGTAGACCGATGCCCGAACCAATGATAGATAGTCAGGAGGCTGTTTTGAGGGCCGGTTTATCCTCCGTAACGAATTGTTGGTAAAGAACAATGAAAAATAGAAGTTGGACCAGCCCTGCCATGATGTTCAGCCCGACGACCGTTCCGGCTGCTGCGGCAGGTCTTAATATGCCGTGATATATAGTCAATCAACTTGATCGTGTAGATATAGGCCAGACCGAATAAGGTCAGCTTTGCCACTGTGCTGATCTTCATTCTATACTAATCCTAAACAGTCGATATGTTCACCCATTCCAATGTGATCGTCATTGACTTTGGGGTTAAATATCAATAACTCGATATAGGGACATCCAATTTGAAAAGATCGGCTAAAACCTGAAGGTAAATCTCGAACTTGCCCTGTGCACAACCTGACCGAACTCGGAGATCCAGCGGTTTTCTTCCTCTGACAGGGGGCCTTTTTTCCGAAGATTACGCAGGTTTTCCTGGAGTTGGCGGCGGTTTTTGGGGCCCGTGAGCACCAAATCCACATGGGGATTGGACAGGCAGAAACGATAACAATCAGCTGCGGTCATGACAGGTCCTTTCCAACCTTTTGGACGCTTAAGGAGACCGCGCCATCGCGTGGCAGTGTAAGCGACAATAGCCGGTTTGCGTTTAGCGAGGTGGGGGAAAATGTCCTGCTCGGCGCCTGTATGAGCGGCATTATACCGGATCATAAGCATGTCTAAAGGAGAATCTTCGACAAGTTTCCCCGCTCTTTTTCGGTCGTGAATGCTCACCCCAATGGCCCTAACCTTACCGGACTCCCGAAGGGATAACAACGCGTCAATCGTGGATTGCGTCCAGGCGCTCGCGCGACCAAGCCAAAAAAGTTGAAAAACATCGAGATAGTCTGTTCCGAGTTTCTGAAGCAATCGGTCGCAGGCGCGCCTTATACTCCCACCAAAATATCCGGTGGTTGGACCACAGGCCAAGACGAGCGATTCACGGTCACGCTTTATGGCCGCTTTAAGTGACTTCGTTACCTGTCGTGATTTGGGGGTCCAAAAGACATAGTTTACACCCTGCTCCAGCGCCCACTCCAAGTCCTTTCCTTCAACGCCGTAATTAGTAGCTAAACCGAGTCGGAACACGCGACGCCTAAAGATGGCCACATTCCGATAGAGAAAGTCATCGCTCAATGTGTATGGGTCCTTTCCTTTCGCGGTATTGTCCTTATGAGACAGAAATAGGGGATCATTGTGGAGGTACGTATAACATGATTGATTTACCCGCAAAAAGGAGGGAGGTCAATAATATGTTTAGATATTTGAATATTTAAAAACGACCAATACGAATAATCATTCGCTACAAGCTAATGCATAACCCCTTGAATTCACTTATGACTTCATTTTGAAAACTAAAGCAGGAAGGAATTCAAGGCTTCCGCCTTTGCGTTGCGGCCGTTTGATTTGTCAGTCGTCTCAGGTTCTTGGTAGAATCCTGTACTGAGAAATAACGCAGAAATCCTTTCAGTAGGTTGAGCTCCGAAACCTCACGTATTCGGTGCCTCTTGTCTCCCGATTTTAGGTGTGGTAAGCGTAGAATTGAACTCAGATGACGTTTGGTTTTCTCGCCAAGATTATATAGGTCCGGAAGAGCATCAAATTCTATTCTGATTCATGGGATATCACAGATTTTGCGTAAACTGAGGTACTCTCAATGTATCTCAACCTGATGTCACACTGGGATAAAGGCAAGGTCTTCAAGAAAAGACTTGGATTGCCAAACGGATTGGG
>JAWOGN010000052.1:0-6782 GCA_046496815.1 Desulfatiglandaceae bacterium | reverse complement strand
GTCAAACCATGTTGATCGACACAAACCCATTGCCGTCATTTCATAGGTAACTTTCAGCCGGACCTTGCCGTTTTACCCGCTTTAAAAGGCAGTGTCCCTAGGAGGCTGTCCGAGAATGGCTATTTTCCCCAATCTCTGTGTCAGGTTCAAATTATAATCCTCGAAATACTTAAATGTATTCCTGTGGTTATAATTTTCGCCTTCCTTGATCTTGAAAAAAATTCCTCATTCTCGGACAGTCTCCTAGGGGCGCTGCCTTGCCTTTTGAAGCTCTTCTGCTTTGCGTTTCAGGGTCCCAAAGGCGCTGCAGGAGCGCCCTTTTCATGAACCAGTATTTCACCGTCAATCAAAGGTTCGATCTTGGAAATGAGTTCCCGACAGGGCAGCACGTTGAATCGGTCGTGAGCGGAAATGAGGACTTCTTCTCCATTGTCGGTGTTGAGTTTGAAAAGCAGCTTGCACTCACCCGGATATTTGAAAACGATATCCAGCAAATCCTCCAACTCTTCCCTCGACGGGCGCTTGCGGACAAATCCCAGTTCGATGGCCTTTACGGCATTCTGACGAATGGATTCCAGGGGGACGATCTCCTGTGCGAGTAATTTTGCCGCGGCGTCCCCGGTCTCAACAGTCCCACTGATAAGTAAAGGTTCATCGCCTTTGAGAAGTGGTGAGGCAGTTTTGAAAAGATCCGGAAAGAGCACAATTTGAACCGATCCGGTCAAATCTTCCACATCCACAATCGCCATTTTATCACCCCGTTTGGTTCGCTTTATTTTCACATTTCCCACCACACCGGCAATTTTGACGAGGCTTTTATCCTTTCGACTCGGGAGATCCTGAATTGCACAGGTGGCCACTTGTTCTATCTGCTTTCGGAATCCGGCGAGCGGATGTCCTGTGATATAGAAGCCGAGCGCTTCCTTTTCCCTTCTCAGCTTTTCTCTATCATCCCACTCTTCACAATCCGGCATCTCAATGAATCCCTCAACCCCCCCCTGTCTCAAGTCCATCGATCCGAACATATTGAGCTGGTTTGGATCCTGTTTCGAGCCGCAAATTCTGAGCAGATCATCCAGGCCGCGAAAAAGCCGGGATCTGTAAACTCCGGTAAAATCAAAAGCGCCGCACTCGATCAAACCCTCCAACACCCTGTGGTTTACCTTGGACCCTTCAATCCGCCGACAGAACGCCGTCAGGTTTCGGAATGGGCCATGCGCCGCACGCTCCTCGATAACGGATTCCACGGCTTTCACACCCACATTTTTCACGGCGGCAAGGCCGAACCGAATCTTTTCCCCCACAACGGAGAAATCGGCCTGGCTCTCGTTGATATCCGGGGGCAGAATCTCAATTCCCATCCCATGACATTCAGCAATGTTCTTAATGGTCTTGTCTTGATTCCCCATGTCTTGAGTCAGCAAGGCCGCCATGAACTGAACGGGGTAGTGCGCCTTCAGGTAGGCGGTTTGATAGGCGATCATGGCATAGGCTGCAGAGTGAGACTTGTTGAAGCCGTATCCCCCGAATTTCTCTATCAGCATGAAAAGTTTTTCCGCTGTTTTGCGTTCAACACCATTTTCGGTCGCACCCTCAATGAAGCGTGCCCGATGTTTCGCCAAAACCTCCGGTTTCTTCTTGCCGATGGCCTTCCTGAGTTCATCTGCTTCGGCAAGCGTGTAGTTGGAAAGGGTTTGGGCAATCCGCATGACCTGTTCCTGATATAAAATCACCCCATAGGTTTCCTTTAGAATGGGTTTGAGCTGAGGCAGAAAATACTTAATCGTTGATTTTCCGTGTTTTCCGTCTATGAATTCATTCACCATATTGCTACCCAGAGGTCCGGGTCTGTAAAGTGCGACCAGAGCGATCACGTCCTCGAATACCTCCGGTTTCAGTCCCCGTAACAGTTCTTTCATGCCGCCGCTTTCAAGCTGAAAGACTCCCGTTGTTCTCCCTTCGCTGCAAAGGCGATAGGTCGCCGGGTCATTCAATGAAATCTTGTCAATGTCCACCTTTGCGTCGGTGGTTTCTTCGATGAGCTTGAGCGTTTGTTTGATAACCGTCAACGTCTTGAGTCCGAGAAAATCGAACTTGATGAGACCCAGCTGCTCGATTCGATCCATCGTGTACTGGGTCATGATTTCGTCTCTCGACCCTTTAAAAAGCGGCAGGTACTTCACAAGCGGTTTGTCCGATATGACCACCCCGGAGGCGTGCGTCGACGCATGTCGCGTCAAGCCCTCCAGGGCGCGAGATATGATGAGAAGCTTTCTCCCCGGCCCCCCGCTTTCCTCAAGCCGTTTCAGTTCAGGTTCCTCTCGGATCGCCTTATCCAAGCTGACCCCGGGGCCTTCGGGTACCAGCTTCGCGATGCGATCTACCTCTCCCAAGGGGATGTTGAGGCTCCGTCCCACGTCTCGGATGACGCCTCTGGCCTTCATCGTGCCGAAGGTGATGATCTGGCACACGTTATCACGGCCATACTTATCGGCCACATACTGGATGACTTCGTCCCGGCCGTGTATGCAGAAATCGATGTCAATGTCAGGCATGCTGATTCGCTGGGGGTTCAGGAACCTCTCAAAAAGAAGACCGTACTTGATCGGATCGATATTGGTGATCTTTAGGCAGTAGGCGACCAGCGAGCCGGCTGCTGATCCCCGGCCCGGCCCGACCGGAATGTGCCGACGTCTGGCATGGGCAATAAAATCCGCAACGATCAAAAAGTAACCCGCAAACCCCATGGTGTGGATGATTCCAAGTTCTGAATCGAGCCGCTCGCGGTATTCCCGTGCCACACCTTCGGACAACTCGCCTTCCTCCGCCCGCTTCTGCTCGAGCCGCTCCTCGATCCCTCTTTGGGATGCTTCGGTCAACATCTCATTTAAGGTTGTTTTTCCCTGAACCTGGAAGACCGGGTATTTGTAATGCCCGAATTTCATCTCATATCGGCAACGCCGTGCGATTTGGACGGTATTCGCGATGGCGTCTTCATAGCCCTGAAGCGCTTCTTCCATTTCTGTTCGGGATTTGAAATAGAATTCACTGCTGGAAAACTTGAGCCGTTTTGTGTCCTGGACGGACTTTCCCGTTTGAATGCAAAGAAGGACATCATGGGCCTCTGCATCCTCCTGGTTGAGGTAATGGCAATCGTTTGTTGCGACCAGGGGAACCGAAAGATCTCCAGACAGTTCTCTCAGTGCCTCATTTATTCTTACCTGCTCCGGCAGTTTGTTGGCCTGGACTTCCAAATAAAATCGATCATCACTGAATATACCGGCCAGTTCTTTCGCCTTTTCTTTGGCAGTGTCGAACCGGCCTGCATTGATAAAATACGGAACCGTCCCTTTGAGGCATGCCGACAGGGCGATCAGGCCTCCGTTGAATTTCCTCAGCAGGTCGACATCGACCCGGGGATGATAGTAGAAGCCCTCCAGATGACCCAGGGTCACCAGCCGACTCAAATTTCGGTAGCCTTCCTCGTTCATGACCAGGAGAATTAAATGATGGGCGTTGGGACTCCCGTCTCCGGACGGTGAGCGATCTCGCCTGTCCCGCGGCGCCACATATATCTCACAGCCGATAATCGGTTTGATTTCCGCTTTGGCCGCCTGGTCGTAGAACTGGACGGCCCCGAACATATTGCCATGATCCGTAACAGCTACCGCACGCATCCCCAAGGTATGGCATTTCTTGAGCAGTTGATCCGTCCGAATCGCCCCATCCAAAAGGCTATATTCGGTGTGAACGTGAAGATGCACAAATGATGAATGGTCGCCCACGTTATCCTCATAAATTTGTTGGACTTCCTTACGGAAGTGATAAATGCTTTTGGTCCCCTTGCCGTTCCCGTACTGTTACAGTCCCTCCGGCAAGGCTTTGCCGGCTATTGTAAGACACCTGAAAAGTATGATACGGTAATTACGATGCATCATCAAGGCCGTTTTCCCAGACGACACAAAAACCATGTGCAATCCATCGGGTCAGGGGGATAGAAATGAATAACGGGCAACCTCAGAATCCGGCCCCGGTGATCGAAAGACTAAAAACCGACAACCAGGAATTGAAACGCCGATTGGACGCCCATAAGAAAGACGAACAGCGTTGCCTAAAAGCATCGTTGCAAAATCGCGAATTACTGATTCGTACGCCGGTGTCCTTGCTCCTTGTTCAGAGGGGAATCATCATGCTGGCCAACGAAGCGGCTCAGGATCAACTGGGGTATACCGAAAAGGAGATTCTGAACCAGAGCTTTCTAAACCTCGTCTATCCGGATTCTCGGGAACGGGTGCGCAGGGTCTATCATCGGATGGTTTCGGGAAGAGCTGTCCCGGTTCGATTCGAAGCGTGCCTGGCCAGGAAAAACGGGCAGAAACTATTGTGTGAGGTTCGGGCCAAGAAATCCGATTTTCAGGGTCGGAGTGCGTTCCTGCTCAGCATCATAGGCATTGACCATTGGATAAAAAAGGAAATCCGGAACATCCGCGAAAAAAAAGCGGAAGCGCTCCTCCGCATGGGCGCCGGTCTGACGCATTTGCTGACTGACTGCCTGCGACATCTTGATGAAGATGCCGCTCGGATCCAGTCCATGGGACTTTTTGACAATGTTGAGTTTTCGAAATACCAATCGCGGATTGAAAGCATGCGGGAAAAGGGAAACCGAATCCTTGAGACGCTTGCGACCCTGACACGGGTCGAGCCGATTCGTCCGGATTCACCGCGTTTCGATTTGAAAAAAATTGTTCAGGATGCAATCGCGTCAACCCAGCCCAAAGGGAAAAACATGCTTGAAGGAGAAAAACCCGGGATTAAGATAAAAACCTATCTTCGGAATCTGGCGCCTGTTCAAGGGGATCCGGAAAAAATAGGCAACGCCTTCGTGAGCATGATCTCAAATGCCGTCGAGGCGCTTCCGGACGGCGGGGAGATCTATTTGACCACGGAGGCCGCCTCCGGTTTTGCCCATGTCTATGTGCAGGACAATGGGCTCGGAATAGCGGGTGAAATCGAAGACAAGATATTTGACCCATTTTTCACCACCAAAAAGGGCAATCACCTCGGTCTCGGATTAAGCCTCGCCCACGCGGTCATCCGTCGACATAAAGGAGAAATTGAGGTTGTCAGTCATGAGGGTCAAGGAACCACGTTTGTCATCAAGATTCCCCTTGCGCCCCCCCTCCCATCCCGCAAGGCCGGATATCCCAGAAACAAAATCAGGGATTCCCACATTTTAATAATCTCCGATGAGGGGATCTTCAAAGACCTGCTGTCCCAATTGTTTCTGAGTAAAGGCGGAAAGGTGTCCCCTGCCGCCAACGGTACGGAGGCGCTTAAGCTCATTAAGAAAAAACAGATTGATTTGGTGGTCATCGACCTGGGCCTGACGTATCTCGAGGCCCCGGAAATTATTTCAAGAATTAAAAAAATGGAACGTGGGATACCAATTGCCCTCATAGATCCTGAAGAAAGGTCCAATACCTCGCATCGGGCGGATATTTTAGGAGCGGACTTGTTGATTACCCGGCCTTTAGAAATGGATAGGATTGCGTCGCTTGTTTCCCAAGCCCTGTTCATGACGAGGGCTCCTCAATGACGGGTTTTTCGGAAAATCCAGAAGCCCCCTTGGCCGAGAGAATGCGGCCCAAAATGCTTGAAGAAGTGGTGGGGCAGGAACATCTCATCGGCCCGGGTCGCCCCCTGTACAGGGCCATACAAAGCGGTCGCATAGGTTCCATGATTTTTTGGGGACCTCCCGGCTCGGGCAAGACGACCCTCGCCAAACTGATTGGTGAATACACCAAACTTCCTTTTCATGCGTTTTCCGCGGTCACTGCCGGCGTAAAGGAACTCCGGAGAATCATTGAATACGCAAAGCTTTCCGAAACCCGATCGGGAAAATCGACAATCCTTTTTGTGGATGAAATCCACCGATTTAACAAGGCTCAGCAGGATGCGTTCCTGCCTCATGTCGAAAACGGTCTGCTCATCCTCATCGGGGCAACCACACAAAACCCTTCTTTTGAAGTCATTGCGCCGCTTCTGTCCAGGGCCAGGGTGGTGACGCTTCATCCTTTGGGAGAGGATGCGCTGAAGACGCTGATTCTGCGCGCCTTAAGCGACAAAAGGCGGGGATTCGGTCAGTTGGATGTCGAAATCAGGCCGGATGCGCTCAAACAGTTGATCGACGCTTCCCAGGGCGATGCTCGAGTGGCCCTGAACCACCTGGAAACGACCCTTTTCTTCATCACGGATGATCCGGGAGTGGGGGCCGTGCATATTGATCTTGAATCCGTTGCAAATGCGCTCGGCAGGAAGGCGTTGCTGTATGATAAAAATGGTGAGGAACATTACAATCTGATTTCCGCATTCCACAAAAGCCTGAGAGGAAGCGATGCGCAGGCCGCAATCTATTGGCTTTACCGAATGCTCGGGGCGGGCGAAGACCCACTTTTTATCGGCCGAAGAATGATCCGGTTTGCCGCAGAAGATGTCGGCCTTGCGGATCCGAACGCCTTGCAGATTGCGCTGGCGGCCTTCGAATCCTGGCAAAAAGTGGGACCTCCCGAAGCGGAACTCGCATTGGCGCAAGCCGCAACCTACCTGGCCTCGGCACCGAAGAGCAACGCGCTCTACAGGGCGGAGAAGTCCGTAAAAGCGGAAATCGAAAGAACCGGACATCTGCCCGTGCCCCTTCACCTGAGGAATGCCCCCACAGCGTTGATGAAAAGCCTGGGCTATGCCCGAGGGTACTTGTATCCACACCATCATCCCGGGGGGGT
>JAWOGN010000043.1:0-12181 GCA_046496815.1 Desulfatiglandaceae bacterium | reverse complement strand
TCTGGACATCATCTCTGATAAACAGCTCCTGATTTTTGTTGCGCTCGTCATCTGACAGACCTGCGTGATAAGGCCGGACCGAACATCCCCTATTGCCAAGGCTCTGGGACAGGTCATCCACCTGGCGCCGCGAAAAGCAGTAGATGATCCCCGACTGTTCCAAAAATTCATCAATAAATTTAACTGTTTGTTCAAAAGGATCAATTTTGTGGTCCACTCGGAGAAAGAGATTTGGACGATTGAAGCTTCCCACAAATTCATTGGCATCCCTGAATCCGAGGCTGATCTTGATATCTTTCCGTACCCTGAGCGTGGCCGTTGCGGTCAGGGCCATGCATACCGCATCCGGAAAGCGGCCTCTGACCTCGGCGATTTGCCGGTATTCCGGACGGAAGTCGTGACCCCACTCGGAGATGCAGTGGGCCTCGTCGATGACCAGGCAGTCCACCCGAAGCGACGACAAAAGCGCCAGCGTGCTGGTCCGTAGCAGCGCCTCGGGCGCCATGTAGAGAAGTTTAACGGCTCCGTCCTTTACGGCCTTTACATTGCGTCGAAATTCTCCTGTCGTCAATGAGCTGTTCAGGCATGCGGCCGGTGCTCCTGCCTGGACCAGCTGCTCCACCTGGTCTTTCATGAGCGAGATCAGGGGGGAGAAAACAATGGTCAGGCCCGGAAAAAGGAGCGCGGGGACCTGATAACACAGGGACTTCCCACCCCCTGTGGGCATGATGACGAGGGTGTCGAGCCTGGTCAGGACATTACGGATGGTCTCTTCCTGAAGGGGCCGGAATGTATCGTACCCGAACACGTTTTTAAGGATATGCTGCGGCGCATCTCCCGCGCTCATTCATTCCCTCGCTTTCGGGCCGTTACTGTGCCAGGATCATTTTCATCTTTTGCTTTTGATCGACGTAAATATCTCAGGATATCTCTTCTAAAATGGACTTCCTGGATCGTCTTCGGAGGGGGCAGGTCTTTCAAAAACCCTGACAGCACCGTAAAGGCTTCCGTGTTGCCCAACGAGATCATACCGCCCTAAAAATTTGCTCGGCAATTTGAACGGCATTTTCAATGTTTGCAAGCATTGCGTCCCGGTCCCGATCATGACAAACCCGCTCGGCTCGATCCCCGTCCTCCGGACCCATTGCCCGGCCTCGATCTGGTAATGGTGATAAAACTCGCTTTTTTGAAGCCGAAGCATAGAGAATTTCGAGTTGGGTGTGAAGCAGAAAGTGGACCCATGATGGGGAGTCCTTCATTTTGTCTGGAAATCGGGTTGATGAGGGGAGGGCATTCAGAGGTGGGGAAGGAACCGCTTTTGAGATAGGATAACGCTTGTAATAGTCAATAATAATGGGGATCTTTATAGAAATGCTTTCTTGAAGATAGTAAAAAAGTTATTCTTTGGAAAGCATGGTGTCAAAGGCCATGATATTATTGGTGGAGGTGAGCGGGATCGAACCGCCGACCTGTACGTTGCGAACGTACCGCTCTCCCAACTGAGCTACACCCCCTTGCACCTTTGTCTCTCGCGGACATTTATTAGATTATAGGGAAACTGAAGGTTTAATCAACGTTTTTTTGAAAAAACGCGAGCGCGAAATAATTTGACAATCGGTGCGCTTATGATAAAGACATAACCCTGTGCCCCCGTAGCTCAGGTGGATAGAGCACCAGATTCCTAATCTGGGTGCCGCATGTTCGAGTCATGCCGGGGGCACCAGATTTTTGCATGATGCGTTCACGCCTCGTTTTGGATGCCTCCATTCGCCGGCAACTCCCCTCAAACGTCATCTAATTAATCCGCTGACCCTATTCATCAGCCACCGGAACATTTATCCGCACCCCCTTTTCATTCCGACCGTTAACGGGGTTCATATGTTCTCCTAAATCTTTTGGTCGATTTCTCTCAAGGAAATTCGCTCTATGCCGATAAAAACCTTGTATGCCGACTTTATTTCCCAACATCGGAAAAAGGGAGGATCATGAATGATCGATGAGGTTGTAATTTATTGCATTGTAGGATTCATCGTCGCCGCCCTTATCCTTGACAAGATATTGGATGTCGATGCGTATTCCGTTTCTTAACTGGGTGCAATGCCTAAACGGCCCTCGAAAAACGTGTTCAATCGGTGGCACAACGTCTTGCCGTGCATTCATGCATCACGGTTTTTAAACGTCATCTGTTCCTCGTGTCTTCTGCCCCCGGCCATCTCTTTTTACATCGCGAGACCTGCGAAAGAACCCTTTTTGGGCTCTGTATTTCTGTGTTTATAATTTTCATCTTTTTTGATCTTTGAAGAAACTCCTGTTTTCGTTCAGACATCGCTGTCTTAGTGGGGTGCCGCACAAACGTTTCTCTGTCCCTGACAATTCTCGACGTCATCTAACAATTCTTGACACTCCGCATCAACAGTGTCTGTCTTTATATCGCATAAGTGTATGAAATTCATTTAATATTTTAGGATATAAATCGTTGCATGTTTCTTGCATGTCCTTCGAGTATCTTGAGGGACGGGCGCATTTTTCACTTTTCGCAGATAAAACGAGACGTCCCAGCCACGGCAAATAATGAATTTACAAAGAGCATTAGAATGCGCGCGAGGCAGTGCGGCTCGCAGATGGGCTTGGAACCTTTGGACGATTGTCTGCACTTCCATGATGCTGTTTGGCTGTGCGTCACCTGCATATCGGGCTCACCCGGAATTTAGAACAAAAGCAGGGCATCTAGATCTGGGGGGGCTGATGCCTTGCGATATGAAATTTTATGAAGTGACAGGGTATGGTGTCGTCGAATCCAGAGAGGACTGGTCCGCAATCGGCAGGAAAAATTTGGTTCAGGCACTGATAATGGAATTTGAGAAAAGAGGCTACCACATAAAACCTGTCACTGGAGACGAGGGAACAGAAGCGGAAATTGAAGAAATCCAAGCCCTTTACAGGTCTGTGAACAAATCCATCCGGTTGCATGCGTACGGCCCACAGTTATTTCCGGAAAAGAAGAAAAATTTCCACTACGCATTAGGCCCCATCGATGGACTCTTACGGAAGTTAGGCGCGGATTCACTGATATTTGTGCATGCGATGGATAATGTGTTGCCGGGAGGAGAAGATGGATTCGTCAGTGTGGCTGTGGCGGATGCTTCGGGAAACATCCTGTGGTATTGCGTAAGCGGTTTCCGGGGTGAAAGCGGCCTTCGAGACCCAAAGCATGCGGCTGAAGTTATGGAAAATATCATCAGGTTTTACCCTGAGGTGAACGGATGAGATATGTGGTCTTGACTTTGATACTTTGGGCTGCCGCACCAGCTTGCACGACCGCTGAAACTCGGCCGTTGCCGGCGGTTGTCGATGGGGTTGAAAGCGATGAGGAAAGACTTTGGCGATGGTCAGCGGCGGAACAAGAGGTTCTTGACGGAAGCCGATTCTTATATTCCGATAATGTGTTGAATAATTATCTGGAACAAATCGCAAAAAGGCTACAGCCGCCTGAGGTTTGGGCACAGATGCCTTTTAAAGTGAAGGTTCTCAAAAACCCTCACTTAAACGCGTTCGCATTTCCAAACGGAGCCCTTTATATCCATACCGGAATTCTTGCCCGAATGGACAATGAAGCGCAACTCGCAGCGCTTTTGGGTCACGAGATGACCCACTGCACGCATAGGCACGCCCTAAGGACCTTTCGATATGTCAGAAACAGAAACCTGTTGCGCACCGGGGTTGGAGAGTCGGAGGTTGAATCTGCCGGATTGGGTACTCTGGGTTCGCGAATCTCACGGAGCGGATATTCCCGGAAGTTTGAAACCGAAGCGGATTTGGTCGGCCTTAAGCTGATGATAAATGCCGGTTATGATCCGCGCGAAGCTCTCAAGCTTTTTGATCACCTGAAACGGGAACTTGAAGCAGAAAATCTGAGAGAGCCTTTTTTCTTTGGTAGCCATCCAGGCCTTCGAAAACGTATTGAAAACTGTGAAAACTTCCTTAAAAACACCTATGAAAAAGGCCGGCATGCAACCCAGAATTCCGAAGTTTTTCTGATGAATACTCGAGAAGTGATACTTCAAAACGCATGGTTGGATTTGAAAGCAGGACGATTTCAGTCCGCACAGAGGGGAGCAGAAAAGTACTTGAAATCTGCTCCAAATGAGGCAAGGCCTTACTACCTTTTGGGTGAGATTTTCAGGCAAAGAGAGGAAGAAGATGATGCGGAAAAGGCGAAGGCCTTTTACGAGAAAGCGCTCAGTTTGAATCCCTTTTATCCCGACATTTATAAAGCGATCGGCCTACTTTACTACAAGGAAGGGAAGAAGGCACTTGCAAAAAGATCTTTTGAAACGTGTTTGTCGCTTACACCTCACAGACGAGATGAAGCATACATTTTGGCGTACTTAAAAGCGTGCAAATCAGTAAAGTAGAATAAGAATGAAAACGCCCATTATGCTGACCCTACTGATGATCCTTGCGGCCTGCGCACCGTGGATCAATGCGAAAGGATCATATGAATCTCCCTCTCGCAATTTCTCCATTTACATACCGGAAGGATGGATGAGATTGGATACGGACACTTATCTTCTGGTCAGCAAGGAAGGCCCTTTTCTGCAATATGTGCTCGTTCAAGATCGCCACTTGGACAAACCCTTTCGCCATACCAAAAAGAAAATGAAAACGGGCATGCTGCCCCAAGAGGCGGCAGAAGTGGTTATAGATGAGATTACGGCCGATCAGTCAGTTTTGGATTTTGAAATCCTTGAAAACGTGCCGGCCACAATAGATGGCCAAGATGGTTTTAGGATCCTGTTCACCTATACGAACAGGGATGGTCTGAAACTTAAAACCCTATACTACGGGGTTTTGTCAGGGGGCAGGTACTTTGGCATCCGGTACACGGCAGCAAAGCGACATTATTTCTCAAAAGATATCGAAACCTTTGGTAGAATTTTGAACAGCTTTAGAATTTTCAACGCAGAGCCGGCATGAGACTCCTACTATGGGTACCGTCATTAAACACTACATCAACCCATTGCATATCTATTGCAGACTTAGAGACATAGGCTTTGCAAAAGCCCGGGCGGCTTTTCTCTGTCGAATTTACGAACGCACCCTATTTAAATATCTCCGGGCGAAGAGCTGAAGTTGCTCCATAGCAAAAACTCATGACAGACTTCTAAAGGATTTAAATTTGAGGACCTCGCAAGGGGTTTTGCCTTTTATCTAAACGATTCCATCCGATTGCCCGGATCATACACAGAAAGCGCACAGATCATGACGACGAGTTTCAGAATTTTAGTCCACAGAAATGAAGACAGCTTGCATCTGAAATTAATGGGGGATTTCGATATCACTTCGGTAAGGGAAATATTCAGGGCGCTTGAACACAACGGCCGCAGGATCTCGAACGTTTTTATACATACCGGATGCCTGACCGGCATTCGACCCAACGCGCGGGGAGCTTTTTTTGAACGCCTTCAGCTCTTCCAGGGGAGTCCTTTTCGATTTATTTTTACGGGTAGATTTTCGGATACGCTTTCCGCAGAGGAAAATAGGTGTGCCAAGACTGAACACCTTCATCTTCAGCAATGATATTAGAATGTAAAAATAAAATATTGAAATAATAAAGTTTATTGTCATAGGCTTAAACAACGGATGAAACCAATCAATCATAAGACGTTGAAGCCGAGATCGGATAATTCAACCGGCCATGATTTCCTCGCCGGTATTAATGATGGGATCCGCAGACAAATGGATGCCATCATTGAGATGACAAGGCTCACCCTCGATACGGATCTGGACGCAACGCAGCGCGGCTATTTGGAAAAGGCTATGGTGTCCGCTGATAGATTGGTCTGTTTTCTGAACGAAGTTTCTGATTTCTCCAGCATTAAGACGCATCAACTCACGCTTGAACAAATCGATTTTGACCTTCGGAACACACTGGATTATGTCTCGGAAATGTTGTCTGAGGAGATGAAAAAAGCGGGACATCGTCTAACCTGGGGTATTTCACCAGATGTTCCCACAGGTTTGATGGGAGATCCGGGTCGACTCCGTCAGATCCTTACAAATCTGATGCAAAGTGCCATCCCGTTCATCAATGATGGAGCGGTAACGCTCCACCTCGAAACGCAGCAGAGAGATAAGGTTTCAGCAACCATTCATTTTACAGTGTTGGGTATCGGCAACGGGATTTCGCATGATCAGATCGCAGTCGTTTTCGAGCGGTTCAGGCCGGTGAATGATTTTACCTTACAAGAGTGTGGGACCCTGGCGCTGGGTTTGAGTATCTCAAAGTATTTGGTGGAGATGATGGGTGGACGCATATGGTTGGAGAGTGATCTGGGCAATGGGAGCTCTTTACACTTCACAGTGCGGTTTGCTTTGAGCCAGGCCCGGCATGAAAAGACCGCCGGCTTGGAAGCGTTGGATTTCTCTGACTTAAGGGTCCTCATTGTGGATGACAACGAGATTAACCGGCTGGTTTTTAAAGGAATGATGGGTTCACGAGGTGTGCTACCTGACGAGGCGACGAATGGAGAGGAGGCACTTGAAAAGGCTGAGAAAGCCTTTCGTGCCGGAAAGCCCTACCAACTCATCGTTTTAGATCTGCAAATGCCGGGAATGGACGGATTTGAAGTTGCAAGAAAACTGAAAACACGTAACTCCGGTGCAAATTTGCAGCTCCTTTTACTTACCTCCGTGGGACAAAAAGGGGATACAGCGAAGTGTCGTGAGGTGGGAATATCAGGTTATTTGCTCAAACCCGTGGGGCAATCAGAGCTTCTGGATGCCGTGGCTTTGGCCCTGTCATGTCCGCCCGGACCGAAAATGCAAGTCATCACCCGCTTCACCATCCAAGAGGCCCGCAGAAAACTTGGGCGTCGTTTGAAAGCTTCCCAATAGGCTCTCGCAATTTTTCTCAAAAACATGCATCGCCGACCATGAACGCCGACAGGGCCGGTCCCATCGGCTGCTAAGGATCGCTCGTCCGATGGAGACCCGTGGGGTGTTTAGATGACATGTTGGCGCGATCTGATTCACGGGCGCTGGGATTTTAACAGGAGGAGCCCGGGCTTCACTGGAAACAATCTTTTCGGTATTTGATTCTCCCGCATAAGTGATTAATAATGCTGATAGATCTATATTTTTCCGCTGTCTTTTTACCTTGACTTAAAAATTCTTATTGTTTAGATTAGCAATCTACATTGAAGAAGGAGTGGAAAACTATGTATGCGGTGATAGAAACCGGCGGGAAACAGTACCAAGTCGCCCCTGGTGATGAAGTTAAATTTGAAAAACTGTCCGGAGAGGTTGGCAATACCGTCACGTTTGATCAGGTCCTCCTGACTTCCGACGGAGAAGACTTCAGGGTCGGGCAGCCCTATGTTCAAAACGTGCAGGTCACCGGTCGAATTACGCGTCAAGGCAGGAACCGAAAAGTCGTGGTCTTCAAATACAAAAGGAGAAAAGGCTATCGCCGAAAGCACGGGCACCGGCAGCATTTCACGCTTGTCAGCATCGAAAACATTGAAGCGTAAGCCGCAGGAGTGAAATGGGAGGGCAGGAATAATGGCACACAAAAAAGCAGGCGGAAGTTCAAGAAACGGCCGGGATAGTGCGGGTCAGAGATATGGGGTAAAAAGATTCGCCGGTCAGAGCGTTCGTGCCGGAAACATTCTCGTCCGGCAAAAGGGGACCAAATTTCATCCCGGTGAAAATGTCGGCCTTGGAAAGGACTATACGATTTTCGCCAAAATCGATGGAATCGTTGCATTTGAGCGTTTTGGTAAGCAACGGAAAAAAATCAGCGTACACGCTGCTGCCTGAAAGTGCGTTGGGCTTCCGCTTCCCTTGGGGCGTAAAATGGGCTTTCTGGATGAAGCGGTCATTACGGTTCGCTCGGGTGATGGGGGAAGAGGTTGTGTCAGTTTCAGAAGAGAAAGGTTCATACCCAAAGGGGGCCCCGATGGGGGTGACGGTGGTAATGGCGGAAGCATTATTTTCAGAGCATCAAGGAAAATTCAGACACTAACCGAATTCATTTCACGCAAGCATTTCAGGGCACTGAATGGCGAACCTGGAAGAGGAAAAAATAAATTCGGCAGGAATGCCTCTGATTTAGTTTTAGAGGTTCCTTTGGGGACCATCATTGAAGACGTTGAGACGGGTCGGTTGCTTGCGGACCTGACCGATGACGAACAGGAGTTTCTTCTGCTTCGAGGCGGGAAAGGAGGAAAAGGAAACAAGCATTTTACGACTCCGACCAACAGAGCTCCCAGGTTTGCACAGCCGGGCCTTCCAGGGCAAGAGAAAAGAGTAAAGCTTCTACTCAAGTTCTTGGCCGACATCGGCCTAATCGGTCTGCCCAACGCCGGCAAATCGACGCTTCTCTCCCGCCTTACCATGGCACGTCCCAAGATAGACAGTTACCTTTTTACTACGCTCATACCCAATTTGGGTGTTATGACCCTTGACGATGGGAACTCAATGGTGATTGCGGATATCCCGGGATTGATTGCCGGTGCCGGTGCAGGACAGGGTTTGGGCCATCGCTTCTTGAAGCACATTGAACGTGCAAAACTCCTGTTACACCTTCTTGACATTACCTACCAATCTGATCGGGATATTTTGGAGGATTTCCATGCGGTCAGGCGTGAGATGGCCATCTTTGATCCCTCCTTGATCGAAAAACCTCAAGTCGTGTTGATCAACAAAATAGATCTTTACAGCCCGGAATGCAGGAGCTTGGAAAAACTGCAGAGAACGTTGGCCACGATCGGTCTTGAGTCATTCGCCATTTCTGCGCTGACGGGCGAAGGTCTCGAAGATGTAAAGAAGATGATCCTTAATAAATGGGCGGACGGGCAGGGCGCATTTTCGGAAGCGTAAATGATCGTATTTCCGGGCACATGCGGTTTGCTACGAGGGGTAAACGGGGAAAAACACATGCAAGGTATTTTGTGAATACAACGCACTATATGGGTGATGAGAGTGCTTCTCTCACCGTGCAACAACCCTGGATTTTTGTCTGTTGAAAGTATTTTTTGAGAAGAGGAGTCCCTTGAGATTCGGTATTTTGGGCGGAACCTTCGATCCTATTCATTTGGGGCATTTGCGCACAGCTGAGGAAGTCGGTCAAAAGCTGAGCCTAGAGAAAGTCTACCTCATTCCATCCGCTTCGCCTCCTCACAAAACCAGTGAACCGGTCGCACCTTTTGATGATCGTTTGGTTATGGTCCAATTGGCGATCGGTGATTCAACCCGACTTGAAGCTCTGGATATGGAAGGAAAGCGTCCCGGACTCTCCTATTCCATTGAAACACTCAAGGCGATTCATCGCACCCAGCAACCGCAGCCTGAACTCTTCTTTATTCTGGGCACGGACGCCTTCCGGGAAATCAAGACATGGAAAGACTACCAAGACCTTTTCGATTATGCACATTTTGTCATCATTGAGCGGACCGGGGTTGGAATGTGTGAAATTGAGCCGCTTCTGAAGGAGCTTGGTTTTGATACAAAAGACGCAAAACGAGAAGATGTCTTCACCAGGCCGTCCGGTAAGAGCGTTTTTCGAGTGAGCACAACTCTCATGGACATATCCTCCACCCGCATCAGAAAATTGATCGCAGATGGCAAGTCTATTCGCTTTCTCTTGCCGGATCCGGTTCGGAACTATTTAATGGATAAAGGATTGTATAAGAGACATGCGAACCTTTGATAAAGCCAAATTGTGCCTCAGGATCATAAACGAGCGAAAGGCCGTGAATCCCGTCCTGTTCGAGGTGGGTCAACTTACCTCGATTACCGACTATTTTCTTATCGCAAGCGGAAACTCCAGCAGGCAGGTGCAGGCCATCACACGGCATCTGCAGAGAAGAATGCGTGAGGAAGGGTTCAGGCCTGCCGGCATCGAAGGGCAGCAAGAGGGGCACTGGGTGTTAATGGATTACGGGGACGTAATTATTCATCTTTTTTACCAACCGGTTAGAGAGTTTTACGATCTGGAGGGCCTCTGGATCGATGCCCCTCGGGTAAATTCGGACCGCGAGAACTCAGAAGGTATTGAAGCGTCAAAATGAAACGCCATTTCCATACGAAGCCGATTGTTGTTTGCCTTGCCCTAGCTTTATTTTTTTCGGGTTTTTATCCGCTCGGCACCAAAGCATTTGCGCTGTCCATCGAGGAAGAAAGGAAATTAGGAAACAGATTTGTCGCACAGATCCGAAATTATTTTGAGCTTGTGGAAGATGATTTTGCCAATCAATTTATAATGAATCTGGGTGAGTACCTCACCCGGCCATTGGAGATAAAGCACTTCCCGTTTCGGTTCTACATCATCAATGACAATACGTTGAATGCCTTTGCAGCGCCCGGAGGACATATATTCATCTTCTCGGGTCTGGTGGAAGCTATGGAAAGTTTGGATGAGTTGGCAGGTGTTATTTGCCATGAACTCGGTCACGTGTCCGCCAGGCATCTGTCTCGGCGCATCGAACAAAGCAAGAAAATCGGCCTGGCGACAATGGCGGGCATTTTGGCAGGTGCCCTCATCGGGGGTGAGGTCGCGCAAGCCATGATGGCCGGATCCATGGCGGCTGGAGCGCAGATGCAGCTACATTACAGCCGAAACGACGAAAGGCAGGCTGATCAGTTAGGTTTCGACTACATGAAACCCTCCGGCTTCGATCCGTCGGGTCTGATCAAAACCCTGCAAACTCTCCAGAGGAGCAATTGGTTGGGCACGGAAAGGATCCCGGCGTATCTCATGACCCATCCTACGGGTCCCGAGAGGATGTCCAATCTTGAGGCAATGCTGAGCCACTTCAAGCCTGACCCGCCAACTTCGGAGACACTTCGTTTAAAGGAGGATTTTTCTCTATTCAAAGTTATCCTCCGAGCAAAGTGTCGGGACCCTCAGGAAGCAGAAGGATTGTTCCGTCTTGATCTTGAGAGGAATCGGGACTCTTACTTACCCTATTTCGGCCTTGGGATAGTCTATAAGGAGAAAAGAGATTATGCGCAGGCGATTCGGCATTTCAAAAAAGCCATGGAGATGGGTCCCCTTTCTGCTCCCATATTGAGCAGCCTGGGGGAAACTTATCAATTGATCGGGCAGGACGAGGAAGCCATCTCGATCCTTGAAAAAGCGGTTGCCCTGGATCATCAAAATCGTTCTTTGCTATTCACACTGGCAATATCGTATCAAAATATCGAAAACTACGATAAAGCGATAGCGCTTCTCGAGAAGCTGTCTTATCTAAAACCCGTCAACAATGACGTCTATTACAACCTGGGCGTTTCCTACGGCAGGAAAAATAGACTGGCACTTGCCCATTACAATTTTGGCCTCTATTTCAAGAAACTGGGCCAATCTGAGAAGGCAAGATTTCATTTTCAAAAAGCGGACGGTCTGTCCGGCAATGAGCCCAAACTGAGAAAAAAGATTCAAAGCGCAGCGAAGGGCCTCCTCTAGCCGGGCGGGCCGATCGTCTTGGTGCCCGAACGAAAACGGTTATTTTCTCTCCCGTTCATGGCGGCACGTCAGGCTCACATTTTAAACCGCCTGAGGCATGTTCATCTCGAAATAACCAATATTATGATATTATTATAATTTTTGTCTTCCTTGATCCTGGAAAAAAATTCATCGTTTTCGTTCAGATGCTATTTGACGCGTGCGCTGAAACTTCCTGCAACCACACTCTTCATCTCATCGGGCAGACACAAATATATCCCTCCCGGAATTTCCCCATTCTCGGTGGTTCCAAAATCGAGTCGCATCGAATAATCTTTCAAAAATACTTTTGTTTTGGGAACCTTACTGTTTTCGGGTTTCCATTTCATGTGGATATGCGGCGATCCGGAGTCGCTGTTCCGGGGGATATGGTATGTTTTTCCGTCGGGTGACTCACCCTCCCTGAGGAATAGAAAAACCATCACGGCATGGTTTGGAAAAAGGTCCGCTCCGTCGCGTATGGTTAGAATCCCATTTGCCAAATCAGAGGAATTGGAGACAAACTCCTCCCCATGGATCCGCCCCTTTGCAGCTGTAGCAGGTATTTTCGCATTGCTGAGATCATTCTTCCACAAAACGGCGGATGGCGATGAAGCGCGCTTCGCTTTAACTTCTTTCTTGGTCTGGTCCGGCAAATAGTGCTTCGACTTTTCGTGACCCATTGCCGCGGCTTTC
>JAWOGN010000230.1:0-12012 GCA_046496815.1 Desulfatiglandaceae bacterium | reverse complement strand
ATCTATAATGCCTTTACGGTTATTTGCTTGGGCTTCGCCGACTCTGATTTGGGCAGCGTAATCGTCAGAATTCCATCGGCGGAGCGAGCTTCCACTTTGGTTGTGTCCACCTGTGTCGGCAAACTAAAGACTCGACTGAATTTTCCGGCTTCCCGCTCTCTCCTATGATATTTAGCGCTTTCCTCAGCCGGATCAATCTTTCGTTCACCTTCAATGGAAAGGCTATTTCCCGTAACGGATATATCAAGATCATCCGCCTTCACTCCGGGAAGCTCCGCCCGGACATAAAACTTGTCGGTGTCCTCCGTCAAGTTTATTGACGGAAACACGCCCGCTGCGGGCTCTCTGACAAGGGTTCCACCCAAGCCTTCGGCAAGCCGGTCCACTTGTCTTCGCATACGTTCGAGTTCCTCAAACGGACTCGGCCACTTCCTTGCCGGCCAATCTCTGAGTCTTCTAATTATCATTTTTCATCCCTCCTCTGCCTTAAAAATTCGCACAAAACAAGTTGTTTCAACTATTAATGCCGTTTGGACGGTTGTCAAGTGTGGGCAAGGGCTGATGAATTCTTAATGGGGGACTGTCCGGACCAGTTTTTTCAGGTTCTCTTTAGCGAAATCAATGGTGGGGTCCAGTTCCAGGGCCAATGTATAATATTGAATTGCCTTTTCCGCTTCACCCATGTCGCGGTAATTCGAAGCGATATTGGCGTAATCAATGGCCGATCCGGGATCCAGCTCAAGCACTTTCCGGAAACAGTCGATGGCCTTTTCGTGTGCCTTTTCCTTGAAGTAACAGAACCCCATCAAATTATAGATGTCGGTTCTTTCCGGGTCGTAGGTTTCCGCCCGACGAAGCATCTCAACGGCTTCGCCGTAACGCTCCAGATCCTTGAGTGATATGCCCATGTAGGCGTAGATGCTGGGGATATCTTCCTCCTTGGGATCCAATTTCAAAGCTTGCTCCAGGTATTGCAACGCATCGAGGGGTTTGTTTATCGAAAGGTGAGACAGCCCCAGGAAAAACTTTACATAATATTTTTCAGGCATTTGAAAATCCATCCGACGCAGCTCCCGAATGGCCCATTGAGGGTCGCCGCTTTCCGCAATAAGCTTGGCTGAAAACATGCCTACACTGGTGCCTGCGGCCCGCTCCCTGAAGTGGGCGCCCGGCACGATGGTATAGAATGCGGGGATTTCAAGCTGCGGGTGGGTCACATTAACGAGGAACACATCCATGCCGATATTGGCGAGGCGGACGATACAGTTTTCCACCTCCACTTTGAAGTTCGCATCGGACAGATCGGGGAGCGCCGATATCTTGAGCTTTTTCTTAGGCTTGAGAACGAAATCAGCATCAGCCAGGGCTTTGAACTTGGGCAGTCCGCTTGCAACATAATTGGAGCCGGTATTGAAATCTCCCGCCAGCTGGGCAACCTCTGTGAGCGCCCTGCTTAACGCTTTTTGGGGGTTGGGCGTCGTGCCCGCGGTCCAGATGATCTCACTCTTCAAAGGGAAGGATGAAGGATCGTAAGCCAGGACCCCAATGCTGGGAATACCGGTGTCGAGTGAGAAGTCCGTGACAAAAAGTGCAATGCCGGCGTTGCGATACTTCCGAAGCAATTCGAGAACCAGAGGATCGGTTACGGAATCCAGGTCGACGGCGGGCGTCTTCATTCTGTTTCGGCTGATGATGGAAGATACATGTCTTTCTACGACTTCGCAGATCCCCTGGAGGACTGCCTCTTCCACGCAGTTTCCGGCACAGGGACCGTTAAATTCATTAATGGTATAGAACCAGTCAAATGGAATCAGAACCTCTTCATCTTTGGTAATGTTGTAGGCCCGGGTCCATTTGAGCGGGATTCGGGAAAAGATATCCTCGGCCTTATCAAGCTCATCCGATTCATCATGCACGGATTGGGCTACATATTCAAAAGGCAGGGCGTTGTCTTTTAAATTCCCGTAAGTATCCACAATGAAATGGCTCGGCTTTTGATAAAAACTGAAGAAGCTAAACCGCTCAGCCAGCTCCATAACCGCGCTGGCTTCGGCCTGTTGAGGGGTCGCTCCCTTGCCCATTTGCTTTTTCGTGCCGATCACCCCGGCTGCGTCGCGTCCGCAAACGCTGAAGTATACGGGAATATCAAGACGGCGGTTGTCGATTCGGATTGTCTGCTCGAGCAAATCCAAGTCAATGCGTTTGAGTTTTTCCCTGAACCGTCGCACCGTCTCCTCGGGCGTGACCATTTTGTCCAGGTCCGACGTATAACCCTTGTAGACATCTGTCAGGGTAATTCTGCAATTCATTTATATTTTCCTCTCTTCACAACCTCGGTGAGGGCGCGATTCAGACTCCCCGTCTTGTAACCCTCCAGATCGACCGACACATGCAGAAAACCGATTTGCCTAAACTTCTCCACAAGCTTTTCTCTCATTAACTCCTCGGTGATCTTCCGTAGGTCCGGCGGGTGCACTTCAATCCTGGCCAAAGTCCCGTGACACCTGACCCGGAATTGCTTAAAGCCGCTCTGTGCCAGAAACTTCTCGGCTTCCGCCACCATGGTGAGGTTCTTTTGAGTGATCAAATCCCCGTAGGGAATTCTGGATGCCAGGCATGCCATGGCAGGATTGTCCCATGTGCCCAGACCCATTTCCTTAGATAAAAACCGTATTTCCTCCTTCCCCAACCGAACATCGATCAAGGGAGCCACGACCCCCAATTCCCCGGCAGCCCTGAATCCCGGGCGAAAATCATTCAGGTCATCAATGTTGGCACCGTGAGCCACATGTTTGATACCTTCTTTGCTCGCGATTTGACATAGAATTTCCAAAAGATACCTTTTACAATGATAACAGCGTTCGGCAGTGTTGGATACAAACTCCGGTCGGTTGAGTTCATCGGTGTGAATGATCGTATGACGAATACCCTGCCGGCGGGTAAAATTTTGAGCATTTTCAGTTTCCTGGACCGGATGAACAAGCGAACTCGCGGTGACGGCGAGAACATTTTTTCCCAGTATTTGTTGGGCAACGCTTAAGAGAAAGGTGCTGTCAACACCCCCTGAAAAGGCGACCAGCAGCGAGTCCAACTCCCTTAAGTGCTGAACCAACTTGTTTTTTTTTGATCTTGCGACGTGTTCATCCATCGTGCCGACAGTTTGCCCCGGCATGCCATGTCGAGGGCCATCACCGGGGCATCTGAGATCCCAAAGACACGGAATATAAGGAGGGCGCGGAATTCCGCACTGTAACATCGACCCCAACCGGTCAAAATATTCCAGGGTTGTCTCTGCCAGGCACGCCTTTCGCAGAGAAGCGACTGGTTACCTCGCTATTCGGCCGGCAACGCCCGGGCGATTTTTTTCGCCAATTCCCGGCACGCCTTTAATCCGTCCGCATCGGGAACATACTGAATTTTGAGACCCGGATCGACAAGGTTGAATTTCATGGCTTCGAGCTCCTGATTTATCAACTTCACGGCTTCTCCACTCCACCCGTAAGAGCCGAAGGCAGCTGCAACCTTATTTTGGGGCTTCAAGCCTTTCATATAGGTCGTAAAATCGCTCACGGTCGGAAAAAGCCCATTGTTTAGGGTAGGTGACCCCACGATAATGGCCCCGGCGTCGAGAATTTCCGTCATGATGTCGCTGCGGTGGTTTGACCGCAAGTGCACGGATTTGGCATACACCCCTTCCCCTCCCAGCGCCTCCACAATGGCTTCTGCCATCTTCTCCGTGCTGTGCCACATGGTATCGTAGATAACCAATGCTTTTCTCTTGGGTTTCTGGTGACTCCACTCCACATATGCGTCAATGATCTTACCCGGGTTCTCTCTCCAAAGGATGCCGTGATCCGGACAGACCATATCGAGCGACAATCCCATGTCCTTCACCTGGTCGACCAGTTTCAGGATCAGGGGAGCATAGGGCAGCAGGATGTTTGCAAAGTACTTGAGGGCGTGCGGCATGATCGCTTCACCCACCTGATCATCAAACCTTTCAAGACTTGCATAGTGCTGCCCGAATGCATCGCTGGAAAAGAGAATTTTGTCTTCCTTCGCATAGGTGAACATGCTGTCCGGCCAGTGAAGCATCCGGGTCTCCAAAAAAGCCAGGGTTCGTCGGCCCAGGCTGAGTTCGCCGCCATTTTCGACGGGATGGTAATTCCATTCTTGCGGAAAATGCTTTGACAGATTTTTGTGACCTGTTTGAGAACAATAAAGTGGCTTGTCTTTACCAATTCGATGCATGACTTGGGCAAGGCCTCCGGAATGATCCATTTCGGTGTGGTTGCTGATGACATAATCTATCTTTTGCGGATCCACCAGCTGACTGATACCGGAGACCAGATCATCGGCAAATTCCTTTTTAACGGTGTCGATAAGCGCGACCTTTTCGTCCAAAATAAGGTAGGCGTTATATGTGCTGCCTTGAAACGTGGAATACCCGTGAAAATCCCTGATGTTCCAGTCAATGGCAGGTAAGCAGTAAATATCCTTTGCAATTTCAATCGGCTTCATCTTTTCCTCCTCACATATTTCGTTCAAGATTTACATTTAATAAAATTAATATAATGCGCAAAAAGGAAAAAACAAAGCGCAAGCGATTTTCAACCTTAAAAAACCTTTCAATGCCCTTCTATATTTGCCAGCGCCTCCTCCGAGAGTTCCCTTACCGTGCACTTTTTGAGTGCACGCTCCCGATATAAATCAAACTGCGCGCCGTCGTTCAGGAGCAGCCGAATCTGTGAGGCGGCTTCACCCGCGCCAAGCAGTCCAAGAGACCAGACGGCAAGTCCCCTGAGCGCTGCAGGTCTCGCCATCAAGAAAGGCAAAAGATGGGGAACCGCAACCCGGGCTATGTGAGGCCTCACCTGGGCGACCCGCCCCATCCCCCAGACCGCACCTTCCTGCAAGGGTTCATATTCGAGAAAGTTACCGTCTTCCATTACGTAGGATACCAGGATACCGGTATACTCCCCGGCAAGGCCTTCGTGGCAGGCTATGGCCTCCCCCATTGTCTCGGGGCAGCCCCAGCCAATGCCGCCCGATTCGTCGTTCAACTGCCACATCAACCGTCGCATTGTTACACGGGCAGATTCCATATCTTGTCGCGCAAGATTTGCGATGACGCCCCCCAAGGCGGTCACCGCATGCCATTTGAGCTCGGCATCGGTGCTGAGGAGAAAAGAAAAGAGAGGGTTGACTGCTCGACGCCCGGGCATGCGGCACAAAGCATCCAGGACTTGGTCAATGTCTTCCGTCCTAAGCATATTTGAAATCTTCCGCTTCAGTTCCCGCCCGCTTAATTCGTATTTCGGCATTTTCACCCTAATCCTCGCAGCTTATCTTGTTATGTCACCGCAGGATAGCCGGCATTCACCCAGGCCTTCATGCCGCCGGCAAGGCTGTGGACATGTTGAAAACCTTCCCCTTGCAGATAACTTGCAGCAATGTTACCCCGGTATCCCACCCCACACGTCACAATAACTTCTTCATCCTTTGGGATATCCGGCACCCCTTTCAGTAGCGCTGTCAACGGGAAATGCTCAGCTTCCCGGATGCGTCGCGCCGCCCATTCGGCCGGCGTTCTCACATCCAGAAAATGTTTGTACCGCTTCGTCTCCAGCTTTTCCTTTAACGCTGCAGCCGAAATCTGCCACAACTGGCTAATGGGGTAGCCCATCTCCTGCCAACTCGCAATCCCTCCATAGAGAAATCCAACGATGTTGTCATACCCAATCCGGTGAAGCTGCGTACACATCTCTTCATACGCCTTATCATCCGTTACGACCAAAACCAGTTCGACTTCGGGATCAATCACCATGCCGATCCAGTTTGCGGTCTGATTGGCAAAACCGATATTGATGGCTCCCGGTATGTGAACCCCGCCAAAAGCAGCCGTATCTCTCGTATCGAGAATCGTGGCACCTCTTTTCAGCTCGCGCTTCACCTGCACCGGCGACATATCCCGGGCCACAGGGCAGCGTTCCAACAGCGGGGGGCCATTGAGATTGGTTTCAATGATATGGGTAAAGCTCTTGGGTCTTTCAGGGAAGCTCTGTTTGAACTCTCTTTCAAATTCACTTTGTGAAAGTCTCAAAATGGGATCGCTTCTCTTTTCGAAGCCTATCGTGGAACTGGACTTGGGACTCATGCCTTTTCCGCACAACGAACCTTCTCCATGGGCCGGAAATACCTCCACACGCTCCGGCAGGCCGCCCAGTTTGTGATGCAGGGAATCATACAAGTTCTGAATCTGTTCATCCAAGAGTTCCGCCCCCGCAAGGTCGGGGCGTCCGACGTCTCCCACAAAAAGACAATCCCCGGTCAAAACAAGCCACGGGTCCTCACTTCTGGATTTATCGGTGACCAGAATGGACATCGCGTGGGGGGTATGCCCCGGCGTTTTTATAAATTCCAGTTTGGCAACCCCAAACTCTATGACGTCTGTTTCCTTAACCACGCTATGATCGAATTTAACAGGACTGCCCTCCATAAAGTAAACCTCAGCGCCTGTCCTGGATTTGAGTTCCAAATTGCCGCTGACGTGATCCGCGTGGACATGGGTTTCAAAAATATGGGTAATGTTCATATCGTTCTTACGGGTAATGTCGATATAGTCTTGGACATCTCTTTTCGGATCCACGACACAAGCGACCTTCGCCTGTGGGCAGCCTATCACATAGGAAAGGCAGCCCATGCCCTCAACGATGATTTGTTTGAAATACATGTGATTTCCTCCTACAAAATTCTGTGATGATCCCTATTTTAAATTATTGAGTGTCTGAAAGAAAACTAGAGATTTTTTTCCAAGATCAAGGAAGGTGAAGATTATACCCGAATAAACAAATTGAGCATTTCGAGGATCATAATTGAGTCTGACCCGGAGATTGGCAAGATAGCAGCTTTTGGTCGGGCACTATTTATATGGCCTTTGAGAGCATCTCACATAATCTTTTGCATTTGAATCGTAGTAATTGAAGTCTTCCAGTTTCCCATCAAGGTAAGCGGAAATTGCCTGATCGACACTTTCCTTGCGGGTGGTAATGCAATCAATTCCCCGAATCGATATTTCTCGAACGGATATTTTCCCGAAGCTCCTTGCCATGAAAAGCTCGCAATCTCCCAGCAGTTTCATAATGACTTCGGCTTGCCCGTGGTGTGCTCCGGGTTTTTCCCCCTCGAAATAAGGATTGTTTCTCAAGTCTTTGCCCACAATTTGAGCGTTCAGTATTTCGATAACCAGAAAATATCTGCTTTCGCCGAAATGCTTTTTACGGATCGTCTTTTTGTCATCCGTTCCCACGGCAATTTTCATCCCTTCTCTCCTTTGTCCCCTCCCGGTGACCGCCCTTCCCGGTAGGCGAATACCATCAATTCACGGGGTTCTCCGATCGCCAAGCCGAATAGCTCTTGCCACATCTATACAGGGCGACGCGTTCTCGGAATTTCTCATTCGGCGGCCTGGATAACTCGTAAGCTTGTGTTTCTGCCTCTACCGCCTTTTCAAAGTCACCACACGCCGCATAGGCCTCAGCAAGCGTGTCAAGCCAAGCCCCGATTTTTCCGAGTTCGACTGCCTTGTGAGCGTAAATGATCGCCTTCCGGCAATCCCAAAATTTAGAATTTTTTGCCGTGGCAAGCAGCCAGGCAAGGTTGTTATAGGTGCCCCCACCATTAGGGTCTAATTTAAGGGCCTTCTCGTAATTTTCAATGGCTTCGTCATACCGATCCATCGCCGTCAGTATTACGCCCCTGTTGTGTAAATACCCGGCATTGTCGGGCTCAAGTTCCAACGCGACATCAATATCCTTAAGTGCCGGTTTGCAACAACCCATTCTGGTGTAAATTCCTGCACGAATCGAATAGGCCGGCGCAAAGTCGGACTTCAGGGTCAAACACTCGGACAAATCCGCCAAGGCTCCTTCGAGGTGGCCCGCGAACATCTTGGCGCTCCCGCGCTCATATATACAACCGGCGCACATCGGATCGCCTCGGACAGCGCTGTCAAAATCCGCTATAGCCGAATCATAGCAACCCAGCCTGGTGTAAGTGATCCCCCGTAACCGGTATGCTTCCCAGTGGCGCTGATCCAATGTGATCGCGGCTGTGAATGTAACGAGGGCCTGCTTAAATTCCCCTTTTTGAACCATCCCCAGACCCGCATCTACAGCTAAATCAGGTGACGGGTAAGTCTTTATATCTGCTTGGCTATCCAAAGCGTTTAAGTCTGGATATGTCCTTGCGGATCATCTTCAGACCGGTTGATCCGCAAATGTTTTTGATGTTGGCCGCGCCGGCTTGGGTGTCATCTTCCCCCTGTCGGGAAAGCCATCTCATCACACCGCCAGCAACCCTGCTCCCTAAAATCCTTGCTTGGGTCGATACCCTTATCGCACAGCCAGCCGTATCCATCTTTGTCCTTAAAATACTTCAAAGGACGCGCCGGTTTGTGCGTATCGGTCGTCATCTCCGCTCTGTCATCATAATAAGTTTCATCAGTCATGGTAATCTCCGTTCCTGTATGAAGGTTTATATTCAATTACGGCCGCTGTTGTTTGTAAGAGCATTTTTCATGCCAAGAAAAGCGGAAACGCCTGTATGAGTAATTTATTGAGATATTTCAGCATGATAAATAATATTACGGCAGGAAACCCGAGAAGAAAAGATTCGGCGGAGGATGCGAAAATGCAACTTGCTTAAATGCCTCCGGCTGCAATACCGCTTCTATCGTCTCCTTTATCTGCATCCGACTGACGATTGATCAGACGGCCTCAAGCAACGGCAATCCCCGAGCCCGGGCTTCTCTTTACCGAGAGACCGACCGTTTGCAATCATTCCTGATAATCGAGGATGATTGTTTCCTCAAAAACCTTCTCGAGAAATTCAAAAACCTTTTGCACGAAGAGCGCTTGCGTAAGTTCATCAATAACGAGCTTTTCACTGAACTTGTTACTTTCAATTCCGATGCTGGGGTTTATAAGCGTTTCAATATCAATCGTTAATGTGCATTCGTTTGCAATGAAGGAAATCGTTGAGAGCAGATGACTCGGATAATACCTGTCAACCGGGCATCTCATAAGATGTCTGGGGATGATACCCAAGGTGAACATATAAAAATTTTCTTTTGATGTTTTTTCTTCAACACTTGCCACATGGTTCTTAGCCAAAAGTTTTTGCTCTATCTCCGCCAACAAAGGTTCAAATATCTCTTTATATCTCTGTCTTAAAACCTTTCGAAACTGCATGCGTAGACCAACTTTCTTACACGTACCGGCCTCTGCCCTTTTAAGATATTCCTCATACTTTTCCAGTATCGCGTCGATATGACCCATTGAACACCCCCCGACCGGTAGTCCTAATCTAATTGTCACCCCCACTCACGCGTCTCTTTATCCCATCAAAAAGCTTGACCGCATCAAAATAGTAACGCGCCCTGAATTCCAACCGGTAATCATTCTGCTTCTCACCGTATTCGGTTCCCTGCGCTCCCACAATAAATGCTCCCTTCAGCCGCAACTCCAGATTGGTAATACCCGTGTACAAAAATTGCGGGGAGAGGGAATAACTTTTGTCATTGATATTGTATATCCACGTGATGGATGGGCTGAAATAAAGCATATCAAAGGGCTCTTTCTGAACGATACGGAGGTAGAAGTAGTCCTGCATGGGATTGCGCTTGCCGTAATTGTTTTCGCCAAGTGATGCGGCACGTTCCAATAGAACCTCATCGCCTGAAGAAACAAACGCATCATGACCCTTATGGACAAACGCAAAAAAATCCTCCACCTCGTTCTTACTATATCCGGTCCCGTTTCGATAATACTCGGATATAAATGTCGTGTCGGATGATGTGAGATATCTGATTCCCAAAAGAAAGCTTTTTGCATCAAACGTCTTCTCGGAAAGCTTCCCATCCCTATCAATGACGGGTTTTTTGAAATCATTTATAAACGCAAATTCCCCGTGTATTTCGAAATTTGTGGTAATATTTCGGGAAAAATCCACACCAAATCGGCCGGACTTGCTGCCTTCCGTGAGAAACATGACGTCGATGTCCGTGTCGTGAAAAAGAAAATACGCTTTGCCGCCGAAATTCACGTGCTCTATCTTTCCGAAATCCTCGTTAATGTTTTCATAAACCGGGATGAAGACCGGTGTGAGCGCCAAAGTTTTTAAAGGCCCTTCAAAACTCTTTATGTAATCCGCCGAGGCCGTGAGAAACCCTTCAAGAGGAAGCTCGGGATCATCCGGATCTTGAGGCCTTCCCACAAAGTCTACTGGATTCCATGCGTAGCCTGTGCCCCAGTTGTATGTTTTTTTGCCGAGATCAATGGAAAAAAAAGGAAAAGGCTTCAGCGATGCATACCCTTCGAATATCTTTGCCTCCGCATCGGAGTCCAAATCGGACTCCTTGACATCGGCAACTGTTTTCAGAAAAAGGCGTGCTATTCCCCTTTCGTAGTCTGCATCCAATAGAAGTCTGAAGTTGTATTCATCCAGCCGGCTGCGTCCGGAAAGATCATCAAATTTCAATTTATAAAATGCGGAATCCTTGTCCAGCCAGAAAAAGTTCGGTCTGAATTCCAGATAGCCACCGATGCCGTATGGCTTTTTTCCGATTTCTTTTTCTATTTCCGACAAGTCAAAAGAATAGTCTTCCCCGGCAGGTGCAAGATGTGGGAACAGAATGAGTAGGAACATGAATATGCTGAGTAATTTCATCGACCCTGAACACTCATTAACCGCCGGGGCTGCGCTTTGGCCGTAACCGTGAGCGTAAAGACCTTGTTCTCAAGCTTCAGGCCCCCTCAAATATGTCCTTGATAGATCTTCAACCCTTGCCGAACTCACAATTCACCGCTCCGTTTATCTGGAAATGGATTGTTACCCGGCGTTGAAGCCACGGTGAACCTCACCTGCCCGAACGAGCCCGATACGCGTCAATATGGGTCCCAACACCTCGAAAAACACTGTTGAAGCGATGACGACAGGAAGGATGACTCCCTCGAGATCGGGGCGCCGTTGGATTGCAATCAGTGCCATCCCCAATGCAACACCGGCCTGAGGCATCAACGCCATTCCCATCCATCGGCACATCACCGGACCGGCGTGGCTGATAGCGCCACCCGACCACGCGCCCAGGAATCGCCCTATAATTCTGAAAAGGATATACATTCCGCCGACAAAGCCGATCCGGTAAAGGGTTTCGGTTTGGAGCGATGCACCCGATAATATGAAAAACAGAATCATGAAAGGCCATTCGATGCCTTCGATAGCATGGAAGGGACGGGCATGGTGACGAGCCAGATTTGCAACCACGCTTCCCAGAACCATGGAAGCGAGTAAAAACGACACGTCGAGCCGGATCGCGATTCCGGCGCAAAGCAGAACCAAACCCAATGCTTCCACAAGAGTCGGCTCACCGGGTTTAATCCGGCCGGTTGCATAAGCCATCGGGATTCCGAGAACAATCCCCAACAAGATCGCACCACCCAACTCCCAGGCACCAGCGAGGAGCGGCGCTGTGTAATCGCCTTGTCCACTCAAGACTTGGACCGCAGTGAGCATGAGGCTGAAAAGAATCAGACCCCATGCATCATCAACGCCGACCACACCAAGCAAGGTGCGCGTGAATTCTCCGTCCGCCTTCGTTTCTTTTACAACGTCGATTGTCGCCGCCGGATCTGTGGCGGTCGCAATTCCGGCGAGAAGCAGCGCGATATCCATCTGTACGCCGATCAAGCACAAACCGACAAGCACCACTGAGGCGGTTGCGATCACTTCGGCTATGGAAAGCCAGAGCACAAGCTTGCCGTGCTCACGGAGTGAAGAAAAGGTAAATCTTTCCCCCAGGAGAAAACCGACCATAACCAATGCCATGGCGGTCACAACGGGAAACCATCTTCCATCGTGTGGAGACAACAAATTTAGTTCGCTGACACCGAATACAAAACCCAATATCAACAGCAAGGTGACACGCGGCAATCGGGTACGGCGTCCAATCGC
>JAWOGN010000032.1:0-8413 GCA_046496815.1 Desulfatiglandaceae bacterium | reverse complement strand
CAAGGCCAAAAAAAAGTTTGATAAAGGCGCTTCTGCCCCGCCGGAACAAACCCCTGGTGAAGCAGAGCCGAAAGCTGCGCCAACCGTATGCCTTCCGGGGGGATATCATCGAAACTGATCGCTCCACCCCGGGACAGATTTGCCCTGAAATCCCCCGGCGCGCAAATGCGCCAGTAGGCCAGAACCGGCTGGTAGTTGACCAGCACCACCCGCAGATCTCGATCATGGGGCAGAAACTCCTGGACATAGGCGGTGCGGGTTTGTTTGAGATATGCCGTGAGTTCCGGCAAATTGTGAATCTTGAATACCCCGCGCCCCCGTGCGGAAGACCGGGCCAATTTGCCGATAAAGGGGAACTGGAATTCTCTCTGGATATCTTGATGATGGAGATGATAATAGATTCGCGTGCGAGGATGAGGTATCGAAAGCATCAGAAAAAGCGTCGTCTGTTTGATTTTTTCATCCGCATAGAGATACGTTTCCAGACTTGGAAAAATCCGCTTGCCCATCGTTGTAAGGAACTGCGCGTAGTTCAACGTTGGGTAGAGGATAATGTCGGCATCCAGAATCATTTTTCTTTCCGCTACCGTGTAGTCGAGGAAGTTGGGTTTGACCCCGACTGTAAGCACCTCCGGAACCCCGCGCAGCCGACTTCCGAGGGCAATGATTTGTGCATTTTTTCCGGCCATGTCTCGTCTCAAAAACGTCTGCTGCCGTAACGCTTCACATTTTGTATGAATTTAGCGCTTTGAAATTGTGGGTTGGGGGCCGTTGGGATCTCTTTGAGAAGGCTGCAATCCCGATACATCGGGACATGTAGAACGCCCCCATACCCGAAATAAAGGGCACGGTGCAGGCAGAGAAGACCTCAGGTGCGCAAGAGATTTTCCTCCGGGGCTGTCCCGGAATGAATTTTAAGGCCTCGCTGCCGTTCCATGGAATGAGGGAAGCATTTGCAGCCTTCTCAAAGAGATCCCAACGGTCCCCTTTTACAATATTGGGGATTTGCAAAGGGCTAAATTCATACTCCGAATCAAATTTCGGTAAAACCGGATTCCATCTTCCCTTTCCGGTTAAGTTTGCTGTTGCTGATTGATCGCTCCTTCCAAAATTTCACCCAAATTGGAAGTGGCTTTCTTCTGGTTGTTCACATAATTGCTGTACGCGTCATTTTCAGGATTTGTCGTCTTCATGTTTCGTATGGTTAGACCGATTCTTTTCTCATCCTGAGACACATTCACAACCTGAACCTGAACAATGTCATCCACCTGGAACTGCGATAGTTGATCCTCACCTTTGCGCTTGGGCAATTCAGAGATATGAATCAGCCCCTCGATCCCTTCCTCCAACTCCACGAATACGCCGAAATCGGCAACGCTCGTTACCGTGCCGCGAACCTGAGTGCCGGGCTTATACTTTTCGGCGACCCCTTCCCACGGATCCGGTGTTAACTGTTTGATTCCCAATGAGAAACGCTCGGCTTCCTTGTCGACGTCCAGAACAATCGCCTGCACATTCTGACCCTTTTTGTAGAGCTCAGAAGGATTCTTCGTCGGCTTGGTCCATGAAATATCGGTGATGTGAATCAGTCCGTTTATTCCATCGTCAATGCCGACAAAAATGCCGAAGTCGGTGATATTTTTTATTTTTCCTTCTATGATGGTCCCGACGGGATAGTTCTCCGCAATGGTGTCCCAAGGGTTTTGCTCCAACTGTTTCATGCTCAAAGAAATACGATTCTTATCGGAATCAACATTTAATATTTTGGTGTCTACCGGATCCCCGACATTCAATATTTGTGAAGGATGTCTCAGTTTTTCGGTCCACGACAGTTCGGACAAATGAATCAACCCTTCAACACCCGCTTCCAATTCCACAAAGGCCCCGTATTCCTTCAGTCCAACAACACGGCCTTCGACCCTCGCGCCCACGGGGTAATTCTTGGGGGCCTCCATCCAGGGGTCGGGTGTCAGTTGTTTTATACCAAGGGATACCCGGTTCTTTTCTTTGTCGATGTTCAGTACCTTGACCGTGATCTTGTCCCCGACCTCGTAAAGCCCGGCCGGATTCCCGACTCGACCCCAAGACATATCGGTGACATGGACAAGGCCGTCGATCCCTCCCAGATCGATAAACAATCCGTAATGAGTAATGCTTGTGACCGTCCCATCCAGGATCGCCCCCTCCTCGAGTTTCTCCAACGTTTTTGCTCTCGAAGCCATCCGTTCTTGTTCGAGCAACACCCTGCGGGAAACCACAACATTTTTTCGCATCCTGTCATATTTGATGACTTTGAAATCGAAAGTCCTCCCAATGAATGCCGCCATGTCCCGGGTCGGCCTCACATCCACCTGGGAGCCCGGCAAGAAAGCTTGAATACCAATGTCCACGGAAAACCCGCCTTTTACTTGAGAGATGATTTTTCCCTTGACGGTCTCATCATGATCATAAACATCCTTGATATCATCCCATACCTTGAATCTCTCTGCCTTTTCCTTGGAAAGAATAATGTGGCCATCCTTATCTTCTTTCCGCACCAACAGGACATCCACCGTATCGCCGACCTTTGCCGTTACTTTGCCGGTTGAATCGGTAAACTCGGCAACCCGAATTTGCCCTTCCGACTTATATCCGATATCGACCAGGACATATTCTTTGTCTACCTGGACAATTTCACCTTTAACAACCTTTCCCTGCTCGAAGCCTTTAAGGCTTTCTTCATATAACTCCATGAAATCATTCGTTTCCTCAGCGTGATCCTCTCTCCCATTGCGCGCACTTTCCTCTCCCATCGGGAAACCCGCTGAAGCATTATCATATTTGGAATTCACATCTCCGTTCGTGTGAAATTCGTCTTTGATCCCTTCACGTGTTTCTTTTTCCATTTGCGGCCATACCCCCTGACTATTTCAATTGGCGAATAGGTAAGTCTCGTAAAGAAGCCGTCACTCCGGTGTCGGGCCCGATGAATACGGGATCTTCAACCGAAGTCCAGGGCCTCCTTTGCTGTCTGAAAAAATTGGACTACGGCTATAGCCTATTCCGCACGTGATGCGGGACCGGATCGACGGAAAGCAATGATTTTCGACTTTTTACGCGTTCATCAAATACGATTTCGCATAGTTTGTAAGTCTGAATCCTTGCAGTCGCTTCATCTGCCTGGTTCGAGACTTTCATCTAAACAAAAGGGCATCTCGTCTCGCCCCTACGAGATGCCCTCAACAGATCTGTTCTCAAAACTACAATCTGGTGACGTTTTTGGCCGCAGGGCCGCGGGTACCCTCTTCAACTTCGAAGCTCACCCGGTCACCCTCATCGAGACTTTTGAATCCGGACATATTGATGTCTGAGTGATGAACGAATACGTCACCACCCTCGTTTTGCTCGATAAAGCCGAATCCTTTTTTGTCACTAAACCACTTGACGGTTCCTTCTGCCATAGGGCGGACCTCCTTTCTTAAAAATTGATGCTCCTAAAACTCAGGTCGCCTTGATGGCAAAAGAAAAAGTTTTGACCGAATATCAACCTGCGAAACAACTAAATGTGAGTCGTCCGATTAAATTTTAAAAGCAATCAAAATATTAAACATTTAACACTCAATGTCAATAAAAAATTGCGCACTGGGAATACGCAGAGCATCTTATGTCCTGATTTTTGCATCCGTCTTCTCCGGGTGCCTTTCCATCCGTCACATATTCATGAGAACCTTCAACATGTCCGGCGTCGCGATGATGCCGACGACCTCTTCATCACGGGTTACGAAAACTCGATGGATACGACTCCTGAACATCAGCTCGGCCACCGCCTTGACCCCCGTATCTTCCTTAACTTTATAGATCGTGGGGGTCATAATGTCATGGACCGTTATGATCGGCTCTCCCCCCACCTGAAAGGATGCAAGCTCCTCCCGTCCGTACCGGTGATCCAACGTTTGAAGATAGTACTCATGGGGTTCATGGGACTGCGGTGCTTTTACCGGCAGCGTGCCTTTCAGGAGGAGGTCGGTCACCGACACCACACCGATCAATTTTCCATCCTCTGACGCGACCGGCGCACCCGAAATGGAATTCTCAACGAAAAAATCCGCGAGTCGCTCCAAGGACCAATCTGCTCTTACCACCAACACATCTTGGGTCATAATGTCCTTTGCGGTCAGCGCTTTCATGCTTCCTCCTGTTTCATTAAATTCCCGGAAGGTGAGAGAAATTTAAACCGACGCGCTTCACCTTCTCGGCATAAAGTTCTCGGCTTTTGGATTCAGCGTTTCGGATCCCGACACGACGATGAATGTCCTGTCAGGAAATGGGTCGGCACATCTTGCGTGGTGTCTCCATGCGATAAACCCGGACTCGAATTAATTCATATAAAGCGAGGATTCTCGGACAGCCTCCCAGGGCTTTATGGAACGTGAAAAAGCCCTTTAAGTCAAGAAAAATCCAGTTCATTTTGCGACTTATTCATATGTCTTCCTCCATAAAGCAAACACGCATACATCCGGGGACGCTTGAAGTGGCCCGAAATTCAATGCTCGCGGGATAAGCGCTTAGCCGCGGATCAGTGCATGGAGCCCGAGTGCGACAACACAAAGCACACCGAACAATAAATTCAGTTGAGCCGTTGCGCCATCAAGGGCAAGGAACTGGTGCCGGCTTTTTGGGTTGTTGCGTCTTTTGCTTTTTTTTATCAGCCTGTGCGCCAAAGGCAGTGCCGGAAGTGTCAATAGAAACGTTACGGGCATTTCCGGCCCGATCCCGAGCACTCTGGGAACCGAAATGAACAATGCAATCAAAGCAAACGGCGCGAAAAGCAAGAAAGAATAGTATCCTTCCGACCTGGTGTCACCGAGCAGGCCGGCCATGGTGCGGATGCCTCCGCGGGCGTCGCTCCGGATGTCACGCCAGTTATTGGCGTGCAAAATCCCAACAACAAGCAGGGACATGGGAACCGCCCAGATCACGGGGACCCAGGAAATGCCGCCGGTTTGAACCGTCCATGCGCCGAGGCTTCCGAGGATACCGAAGTTCAAAAAGACCGCCAGGTCACCCAACGCGTTGAATTTTAACGGGAATGGTCCCCACGTGTATAAAACGCCGATTCCCACACCGGCCATTCCGATCCACAGAATCGGCATCCCAACTTGGCTGAAGATGTATAGCCCCAAGAGCGATCCGGTAATCATGAACACCCAGCCTGCGAACAGGGCTTCACGGAGCGTGATCCAGCCTCTCACGACCGAACCACTGACCGGGTTTACCTGCCGGTCTATACCCCGTTTGAAATCGTACACATCGTTGAGAAGATTTGCGCCGGTGTGAAGAAGCGCCATGCCGACCAAAGCTGCCAGAAAAAGGGGGAAGTTCCCCCGGGCTTCTCCATACGCTACTGCCA
Source organism: Desulfatiglandaceae bacterium (assembly GCA_046496815.1). Classification (GTDB taxonomy): domain Bacteria; phylum Desulfobacterota; class DSM-4660; order Desulfatiglandales; family Desulfatiglandaceae; genus JAWOGN01. The sequence goes on along the minus strand of JAWOGN010000032.1, from coordinate 3,024 downwards.
GCACGGTACCGAAAATGGCGGACATGGTCGATGCGGGCAATGCGAACGCCCGGGTTGCGGTCCACCACCTCCGGACCCATGAAGGTTTTTGTACTGTCTGGACGGGGTGGGCATTCGTCTGGAGTTGACTGTTCATGCTGACGTTTCTATCTTCGGCCCGTGCGGCGCGTTACGAATGGAATAGGCGATGGTCGACCTAGGGCTTTTGAACACGCATCATCATGCCTGCGAATCAGTCTCCCATCTCCGCCAGATAGTCATCCAGCATGGTTTCCAGTTTCAACTTATGCTTGGCTTCTTCTTGAGACAGAACTTGAAACAGTTTTTGATGGGTGTCGGTTTCCGTTCTTTCGCTGAAGTCCTTGTAAAACTTAAAGGCTTTTTCTTCGCGTTTCATCGCAAGTCTCAGGATGTCCGCATACGCCATCCCAGGTTCATAAGTCAAGTCTACGAGGTAATCACTTCGCTTTAGATCCGGAATCTTTTGGATTTTGTAATGTTCAACATTCTCTTTAGAAAAATGTTTTAACATATCTTGATGTTTCCGTTCTTCTTTGGCAAACCCGGCGAAAATCTCCTGGGCACCTGAATAATGCTCTTGCTTGCTCGCCTCCTCATAGAAGGCTGCCGCCTCTTTCTCCTTGCTTATCGCGTAATCCATGATTTCTTCAAAAGATTCAAACACCATAACTTCCTCCTTCTCATCGTGGCATTGGGGATGATACTAACGTATAAAAGTTTGCATGTCAAAACCCGCGGCGGCCGGATCCCGAGGGCGCTCAGTGCATACAGGCAATTAATTATTGAATAATAAATTGAATATAACCCACGAAACGTGAAATGCAATGCACGGCCTCTGCGAAAAAAAGAAAAGAATACGCCTTGTGAATTCTGCATTTACCATTAAGATATCAAAGGCATTTTGATTGACCGCCGATGTGTCTTTGATAAATATATCGGTTTTGAGTTGCCGGTTTTTTCGCAGCCGCACACCGGAGATCGGCGGTGTGCGCAAAAGCAGCGGAAATCAAGGCCACCCGTTGTTTTGAATTGCTTCACAAATGCACACGAAAGGGGAAGACGCACATGAAAAACTACCTCATTGTTGGAAATGGAGTGGCGGGCACCACGGCTGCCGAGCATATCCGCAAGCAGGACAGCGCGGGAACCGTCACAATCCTGACGGATGAAAATTTCCCATTTTATTGGCGAATCAGGCTGAATGATTTCCTGGCAGGGGATATCGCTGAAGACGCGCTCGTCGCGAAGCATACACAGTGGTATGAGGAGCAGCGAATCGATCTCAAGCTGGGCACGCGCATTGTGGGAGCGGAACCGAAGGAAAAAGTCCTGCGCACCGAAAACAACCAAAGATTTACTTACGATTCCCTCATGGTTGCTACGGGAAGTCATTCGTTCATTCCGCCCATACACGGGTCTGAAAAAAAAGGCGTGTTCGCCCTCCGAAGCATACAGGATGCCCGTGACATTTCTGCGTGGGCCGAAGGCATGAACGATGTGGTCCTCATCGGGGGCGGCCTGCTGGGACTTGAGGCGGGAAACGCCCTTCGCAAACTGGGGAAGCGTGTCACGATCGTTGAATTTTTCCCGAGACTGCTGCCCCGGCAACTGGATGTGGATGGCGCGAAAATGCTTCAAGATACCATGGAAAACATGGGGTTTTCTTTTAGTTTGGGAGCCAAAACACAGGAGATAACAGGAAATGACCGGGTGTCCGGAGTGTTGTTGGAGGGTGGAGAAACGCTGAATTCCGAAATGGTCGTCATATCTGCGGGCGTGCGACCCAATATGGAGCTGGCGGAGCCGCTCGGACTGGAACATGACAAGGGCATCAGAGTGGACGAGCACCTCCGGACCAACCAACCTGACATTTATGCCGCAGGCGATGTTGCCGAGTTCAATGGCTTGCCGTATGGAATTTGGCCCGCGGCCATGGAACAGGGGAAAATAGCCGGGACGAATATGGCCGGCGGAAGCATGGCTTACAGCGGAACCACCATGGCCAACACATTGAAGGTGGTGGGAGTCGATTTGGCTTCGGCCGGAAATATCGATGCTGAAAACGAACTTGAATCCCGCGTGGTCACCGGTGAAAACATCTACCGGAAAGCTGTTTTCGAAAACAATCAAATTGTCGGGTGTATCATGTTGGGAGACACGAATGCTTTCAATAAGGTGACCAAGCTTATGTCGGAAAAGGCGGACATTTCCCGGGTTAAGGATCAGATCTTATCGAAAGATTTTGATTTTGAGGGGCTCTGGAATTAGGAGCAGGTGCGCCGCTCCAAAAAAAAGGAAAGATCGGACTTTTTTAGAGGAAAAGCCAACCCGAATAAAAAAATGAGGAAGTAATGACGATCAACGCATTCCAGTACCACGAGAAAACCGGTTACGACCGCTACAAGATGTCGGGACACTCCCTCAATTGGGAAGATCAACCGACGGTTTTCAAGACATACCCCGGGATCACGCCCAACGAGCTTCCCAGAGAAGTCCACTTCCCTGAAATACAACTGTCGAGCTTATTGCGCCAAGAAGACCCTGAATGCATTACATCCCGAACCCTTTCAAAAACGGACCTGTCGCGCACGCTGCGCTTGACATACAGTCTGACCGCAAAAGCTCGCCATCCTGGAGGAGACTTCTATTACCGCAGTGCGGCTTCCGCAGGAGCCCTCTACCCCACCGAGATCTACCTAGGGTCTCTCGGGGTTGACGGCGTGGCCGATGGTCTTTACCACTTCTCGATTGCACATCACGGTCTTGCGCTTCTACGCAGGGGAGATTTTTCCGACGTGGTGTCCGATGCGACGCAGATGCCGCGCTCAGCCACCCCGGCGCTGACCTTCTTTTTTTCTGCGATTTTTTTCCGCAGCGCATGGAAATATCGGGGCCGAGCTTATCGGTACCACCTGCTTGATACCGGTCACGTGATTGAACACCTGTTTCTGGCCCTCAAGTCCTCGGGGCTTCCTCTAAATCTCTCTTACGACTTTGATGATG
>JAWOGN010000024.1:0-7177 GCA_046496815.1 Desulfatiglandaceae bacterium | reverse complement strand
TTTGTGAGAGAAAAGCGGATATACCGCCTTTGGCGGCGTATTTTGTGAAGGAATTTTGCGACAGCCGTGAGTTGCCCGGGGTCGAGATTCCACCGGAAACCATGAAATGGCTGAGCGACTATCCTTGGCCGGGAAATGTTCGGGAACTGAAGAACGCTTTGGAAGCCGGCATCGTCTTATGTCGGGACGGGATCTTGCGACCGAGTGACCTCCGTTTGAGCGGTCTTCCTGAGGCTCCCGGTGCGACTGCTTCCGATGACGACGCTTTCTCTCTGGAAGAGAGCGAACGTCATGCCATCCTTCGTGCGCTGAAGCAGGCAGGGGGTGTGCAAAAGAATGCAGCCAAATTGCTCGGCATAAGCCGCCGGGCTATCCACTACAAAATCAAGAAGTTTGAAATTGATTCTTCGGCGCTTCGTTCGAAGGAGAACTGAAAAGGCCATGGCAGCGCACCTCGAGAGTCGGGCCGCTGCCCTGCCTTACAAGTTTGGTCCGAAAGCGGTTGTCTTGCGGGGCGCCCATGTCCCTCCCAACCACGAAACCCCACCCTTTGGGTCAGGATCTTTTTTGCGATGAAAGAAGATAAATCAAAGCGGCCTGCCGACTCGACGCCGGGAAGTCCTCAAACGTTCGCGCCCGGAGACGACGGCTATGCGGGGGAGAGCTTCCTGACGGCATGTGAGCGGTTGTCAAGCGAACGGTATCAGGCCTTTGTGGAGAATATTGAGGAAGGGGTATACGAATTAGACATTCATGGAAATTTTCTATACTTCAATAAATCCCTTTGCAAGATTCTCGGGTACCCCAGAGAGAAAATACAGTTTCAAAATTTTGCAAAATTTCTGGATGAAGCGCAAGCCAGAGGGGGATCTGAAGCATTCGGCACAATGTATGAAACGGGCCGAGCCGTTTCAGATCTCATTTGGAAAATAAAAAAAGAAGACGGCCAAGTCAGCGTCATTGAGCTGTCGGCAAACCTGATAACCAATCAGAAGGGAGAGAGAATCGGATTTCGTGGGATTGCCCGTGATATCACGGAAAAATTCGATGCCCTGGAAGATCTTAGAAAATCAGAAAGACGCTACCGAACCCTCTTGGATTTTGTTCCCTATCCTCTGGTTGTATTCAACCTGAATGGACGGGTTTCCTATCTCAATCCGGCTTTTTCGAGGACTTTTGGGTGGACCCTGGCCGAACTGGAGGGCAAAGAGATCCCCTATGTTCCGCCGGACCTTGAGAAGGAGTTCAGAGACAACAGAAAAAGGCTGTTTGAAGACAGAGAGGTTCTGCGTCAAGAAACCCGACGAATGACGAAGGACGGTCGCGTCTTGGATGTGAGTTTCAGGGCGGCGGTGTTTTCGGAAACCGAAGCGACCCCTTCCGGCGAACTGGTCATCCTCCGGGATATCACTCAAGAAAAGAGAATCGCACGGAACAATGAGGCGCTTTTGCGGATCAGTACGGCACTCCCCAAATACCCACTTTTGGAGGGGCTTTTGGATTACATAAGCGGTGAGATCAAGAACCTGATCGGGACCGAGGGGGCGCTGGTCATCCTCCTGGATGAGGAAAAAAACGAGCTCTTCTTCAAATCCGCCGCACATGATGATTCGGCTACCGAGAAGCGGGTGAAAGAAATCCAAATTCGTTTCCCTGCTGAAAAGGGGGTTTCCGGAAAGGTGATTCGGACCGGGGAGCCCACCATCGTTCAGGATGTATCGAAAAATCCCGACTTCTATTCCGTGGTGGATACCCAGGCCGGCTTCAAGACCCGAAGTCTTTTGGATGTGCCCCTCAAGAGCAAAGAGCGGGTCATCGGAGTCCTGTGTGCGATGAATAAAAAGGCGGGTGCATTCGACAAGACAGACGTCGAACTCCTGAACATGATCGGAAGTACGGTAGCGCTTTCTATTGAAAACGCCCGGTTTTCAGATGAATTGAAGGAAGCGTACAATGAGGTGACAAGCCTCAACCGGGCAAAAGACAGGGTTATCAATCATCTTTCTCATGAACTCAGGACACCGCTGGCCGTGTTGGGCGCTTCCTTGAATATTTTGACGAAGCGTCTTTCCGAATTGCCGCATGAGAGCTGGAAACCCACCATCGAAAGGGCCAAACGAAATCTGGACCGCATACTGGAGATGCAATACCAGGTGGAGGATATCATGCGCGACAGGCACTACGAAACCCATCGGTTGCTTTCGTGGTTGCTCGATGAATGCGCCGATGCGTTGGAGTCCCTTTTCGCAGCGGAAGTGGGTGAGGGTGAACTGGTGGAGAAAATCCGAAATCGAATTGATGAAATGTTCGGCGAAACAGAAAGCCCCCCTCAGGATATTTTGCTCGATCAATTTGTTTCGGAAACGCTCGAAGCGATAAAACCGCAGTTTTCCCACCGTCAGGTAGAGCTGATAACTCGACTTGAATCCGCACCGGCCATTCGTATGCCGGTCGATCCACTGAAAAAGGTCGTCGCCGGGTTGATCAAGAATGCGGTGGAGAACACCCCGGACGAAGGGAAAATAGAGATTTTCGTCCGGAAAAGGGGGAACGGGACGGAACTGGTGGTCCATGACTACGGGGTAGGGATCACAGCTGAAAATCAGAGACGGATTTTTGAAGGATTTTTCACCACACAGGAAACAATGGATTATTCATCCAAACGGCCGTTTGATTTTAACGCGGGGGGGAAAGGTGCCGATCTTCTGCGCATGAAGATTTTTTCCGAACGCTATAACTTCAAAATTGACATGACCTCCCAAAGATGCCGGAATCTTCCCAGGGACAAAGACGTATGTCCAGGGAAAATAAGTGATTGTGATCTTTGTAAAACACAGGGGGATTGTCATCAATCCTCGGGCACGGTGTTTACGGTTTTTTTCCCGCCCGCGTCTGAGTAGGCCGTGCGGATTGGAACATTTCGACAACTCCGGATTCGGAAACACGGAAAGCAGGGGGTGAATCATGGATGAAACGATTCGTTCATCCATTTTTGCGAGTGTGGCGAAGGAAGGTTATGCCACAAAGTTGGGGATGAAACTCATTGAATTGACTCCCGGACATGCAGTTGTCGAAATGGTTTCACGGAACTCGGATACCAATATTTTCGGGATGGTCCACGGCGGTGCGATTTTTTCTCTCATGGATGAGGCCTTTCAGGTATCGTGCAACTCTTACGGCACGGTTGCGGTCGCACTTTGTGTGAACGTGGTCTATCATCAACCTCCCAAAGCGGGCGCCAAGCTTGTGGCGGAATCCACGGAAATCCATCGTTCCCCGAAAACGGCCACCTATGACATCACGGTTAGAGATGAAACGGATCGCCTCATTGCCTCATGTCGGGCCCTTGCCTACAGAAAAAAGGAAAAGCTCCCCTTCCTGAAGGAAAGATCGCAGCCGCACGAGTCGGCGGGGAGCTGAAGGTGCAAAAGACAGCCCGCTCCATTTAAGATTCGGCGTATTTATTGCCCATCGTCGGAGATTGCGGTGACGCCTGAAAGGCACGGATTCAATGCCATGCCACCCCAACGGCACGGATAAAGCAAAGTGACTTTGCATCCGCACCGCATTCCGCGCACTCGGCTCCCTCCAAATCGCATAAGATTCCAAGTGAAAACCCCCTGCATTTTTTCATATCCGGTTGACAAAAAATTGAAATCTCAATATGTTTGGCATCTGAAAATTCTGTTTGCAACGAAACGATGCCTATACGCAAAGTTCTACTTTTCAAATGCCGGATAAGGCGGAAAAAGCGCTGAAGAGAAGCATTGATCTTCAGACACTTCAAAAGACAGCCGTGGAAAAAGAGCTGCTGATCCCCAGAGGGGCCATCAGGAACCGGGTGAAAGAGCTCGCCTGCCGGATATCCTCCGATCACAAGGGAAGGGAGATCGTCCTCATCGGAATACTCAATGGGGTGATTTTTTTCTTTGCCGATTTGGTGAGAGAGCTCACTGTCCCCGCCCGGATCGATTTTATCCGAGCCAAAAGCTATGGTTCAGGGACGATATCGAGCCGGGATGTGCGATTCACCAAAGATGTCGAAATTCCCCTCCACGATCGGTCGGTTATTCTCGTTGAAGACATTGTGGATACCGGTCTGACTCTAAAAAGAATCATCGACAGAATCGAAAATGAAGGTCCCGAATCCCTAAGGACCTGTGCGCTCATCGAAAAGCTTGAGCGACGCGAAATAGAGGTTCCTATCGATTATTGCGGGTTCCGAGTGAAGGAAGGTTTTGTGGTCGGTTATGGACTTGACTATAATGAGAAATACAGGAACCTGCCTGACGTGTATGTCTTGAAGTGAAAGGCGTTTATTATCTCAAAGGGGAGCGTGACATGATCATTCAATGTGAAAAATGCGGAACAAAGTTCAAGCTTGATGAATCCCATCTCAAGAAAGCGGGCTCAAAGGTCAGGTGCTCCCTTTGTAAACACATCTTTCTTGTCCACCCCCCCGAACCTCTGTATGCGGAAGAAGGAGAGACCGTTGCGTTTCGCAGAGAAGCGATAGAAGATTCGATGGCCGAAAATTTTCCCGGAGTCGGAGCGGAGAGCGGGGGTCACACCGTGCCGGAGGATCCGGAGATCGAATTCGACAATATTTTTGAGGACTCGTTTGAAGATCTAAAGGGTAAGGGCGCTGAGACTTCGGAGCGTCCGCTTGATCAAACAGTGGACGAATCGACCTTTGCCGAAAAAATGGGTGAGTCCGGGTACGGGGCGGAAGAAACCCCAAAGGTGGCCGGCGAAGAGAAACATGGGGCGGAAATCAGAGAAGGCACCGGATCAGAGACGGTCACAACTGCTCGGAAACGGGCCGGCAAATCGCTTTTGCTGCCGATTCTTCTTGTGGTGATACTCGCGGTTATCGGTGGGGCCGTCGCCATATTTTTGTGGATACCCGAGATGATTCCTGATTCCTTGTCAATGCTGAAGCCTGCGGAAAAGCAAGAAATGACCGACATGGGCGTGCGCCGCCTTTCATTCAAGGCCGTAACGGGTTCTTTCGTGGAGTCGGAAACCTCAGGGAATCTCTTCGTTATTCAAGGCATGGTGAGCAACGACTATCCGAAACCGCGAAGCTTTATCCTCATCAAAGGGAGTATCCTGGATGATAAGGGACAGATCGTAACAAGAAAACTGGCATACGCCGGAAACACTCTTGACGAGGAGGAAATCAGGGCGATGCCCATGGAGGAAATCAACAAATCCATGAAAAACCGGTACGGCCAAGACAAAAAGAATGTGAACGTTCCTCCCGATGCGCTCACACCGTTTACGATCGTTTTCGAGAATCTACCCAAAAATTTGAGTGAGTTTACCGTGGAGGCAGTCAGTTCATCTCCGGGGACCTAACCGTCCCGCATGAAAATTCTCTGTGCCTCCTGAAGTGCGGAAACATCGTCGATTCCCATCACTTCCGCTTCGTTCTCCGATACGATAAATCCCACCGGTAGATCATCCTGATGCATGTATTCCACGAGGTCTGTGATGAAGTATTCCGCTACTTTTTTTTCTTCTCCGTCAATGGTTTTTTGAACGCTGTGAGGCCTGGAGGCAAGCACGGAGAGGTAGTGGAGGAGTTCGGATCTCCTTGCGGCATAAATTCCTGCGTTACAAATCTTAAAATTCCGCCTTGTCTTCTCCGGATATTCGCTCCAGTACTTCCATTCGATAATTCTGGACACCTTGGTTTCACGGGTTTCGAGCACGCCATATTGTTTTTTGTGTTTCGGGCGAAAGCCCAGTACCGCCAGGCTGTTCTCCTTCAGATGATTTACAAGTGTCGCGTAGGTGGTTGCTTTTACGAAGGGAACGTCACCCATCGTAATGATGACTTCATCGCAGTTCTGGGTTTCCAGAAAAGGCTGCGCCGCCAGCAAGCCGCCTCCGGTTCCGTTGAGCGTCGGCTGTTCACAGTAGATGAGATTTAAGCCTCGGGTGGCCGCTATGACGGCTTGCTTGCGGTAGTTGACAACCAGCGCTTTCGGACCCTTGGGTAGGTTGCGCAGGATGTGCAGCAAAATAGGGTGATGGCCGGAGTAAGGCGAGTCTTTTGGGGCAAGGGGCAGGAGCGTTTTGTTTCCGGTAAATCCCGTCATGCGGCTGCCCCTTCCGGCAGCCAAGATTACGGATGCTGTTTTTGATTCCGCTCTCACAATCCCTCCCTGACCGGTGTCTGAACACAAAGCGACAAAATGTTTTTGTAAGCGTTCACAGGTTCAGGGTTCAGCCGTGAACGGTTACACAATTCTTTTTGGTTGACCTGATCAAACAGCCTTGATAAATTCGTCTTGAAAGCTCAGTGCAAGTCTTTCGGTCAAGACTCCAGCAAACGGTGCTTTCAACCTTTGATGACGCCGAGAGGCGTGAGCCGAGCGACTTTGTGGGCCAGGCCGGCTTTATGGACCACATCGATGACCCGGGATACGTCCTTATAGGCCTCCGGCATTTCTTCCTTCAGGGTTCTTTTGCCTCTGGATTGCACCAAGATCCCTTTATCCTCTAACTCGCGATGAATCGCTCGACCTTTCGCCATTTTCAACGCCTTGGAACGGCTTAGCACCCGTCCGGCGCCGTGACAGCTGGAGCCAAAACTTTGAGACATTGCGCCTTCCGCGCCGGAGAGTACATAGGAATGGGTGCCCATGTCACCGGGAATTAGAACCGGTTGTCCCACATCCCGATAGATCCCCGGGAGAAGCGGATGCCCCGGAGGTAACGCGCGGGTCGCACCTTTTCGATGCACACAGAGCGTGACACGATTTCCATCGAGCATATGTTGTTCTTTTTTCGCAATGTTGTGACAGACATCGTAAAGAAGTTTCATGCCGAGTTCTCCGGGGCGGATCGAAAGCAGTTGTTGCAGCGTTTCCTGTGTCCAATGCATCAGGATCTGCCGATTGGCCCACGCATAATTTGCCGCACACGCCATGGCCGCGAAATAGCGTCGACCCGGGTCGGATTTTATGCGGGCGCATGCCAGTTGTCTGTCCGGCAGTACCAGGGATTCCTGCAGGACGTGTCGACTCATTTCTTTGAGGAAATCATCGCATACCTGATGGCCGAAACCTCGGGACCCGGAATGAATAAGGACCGTAACCTGACCTTCAAAAAGATCGTAAGCGTGGGCCTTTTCCAGATCATAGATTTCATCTACGACCTGAACCTC
>JAWOGN010000216.1:0-3463 GCA_046496815.1 Desulfatiglandaceae bacterium | reverse complement strand
GTTTGCCGAGATCATCGCTATTTTATAACTGCCCCAAGTGTACCAATTGCGTCCACAGAATACCTGAGCGCAGAAGAAGTTTACGCGTTATGGGAAGAAGGCGTCGCAAGGCTCTGCGATGAGGTCGAAATGAAACTGCTTTTTATGGGGCTCCAGAAGGTGCTAAATCCAGAACTGGTACGAAAGGAATAGAGCCTTTTTCATCCTCTACCATGATAGGCGAAATTTTTTATGAATCGGGCATTTGCTGATCCTGAACCGGATCTTATCATCAAAGGGGGTATGGTCGTCACCATGGTGGAAGACGAACAGCCGATGACGGACTGTGACGTCTACGTCGCGGAGGGGCGAATTATCCGCATTGGAACGCCGGATCCAAGCGTTCGTGACGGTGATGATGCTCCGGAAATCATTGATGCAAGAAATGCGATGGTGATGCCCGGCCTGATCAACGGCCATACCCATGCCGCCATGACGCTTTTCAGGGGCCTTGCGGATGATCTGCCTTTGAAACAGTGGCTTTTCGAGAAGATCTTTCCGGTTGAAGCAAAGTTTTTGAACCCGGAAACCGTCTATTGGGGGTCGTTGCTCGGATGTCTGGAAATGATCGCATCGGGTACCACCTGTTTCATCGACGGGTATTTTTTTCAGGATGGGACGGTTCGGGCGGCGGACCAGGCGGGACTCAGAGGCCTCATCGCGCAGGGGATCATAGATTTCCCCGCGCCGGGAGTACCGGATCCCAAACAAAATGTAAACGTTGCAACGGAATTTGTTGAAAAATGGCTCGGGTTTTCAGATCTGATTATGCCGGGGGTGTTCTGTCACAGTCCGTTCACCTGCTCCGAAAGGACGCTCAGGGCCGCTTGGGAGCTGTCCCGGCACTTCAATTTACCGCTTCAGATTCATCTGTCCGAGACTTCTGAGGAAGTCAAGGCGATCCGGGAAAAAGTCGGGAAACCACCTGTTCACTACCTGCGGGACATCGGCTTGATCCAAGAGGGCCTGATTGCAGCCCATGCGGTTCATATCGATCCCCAAGAAATCAACCTTCTTCGAGCGGGTGACGTCAAAATCGTGCATGCGCCGGAGAGCAACATGAAGCTGTCTTCCGGCGTTGCGCCCGTATCGCACATGGTGAATGGGGGACTGGTCGTGGGTCTAGGCACGGATGGCTGTTCGTCCAACAACAACCTGGATCTTTTTGGGGAAATGGACACCGCCGCAAAACTGAGCAAGGTCTTTGCGCTCGACCCCGTCGCTTTGGACGCGAAGACAGTGGTAAAAATGGCCACCCGTTGGGGAGCGGCCGTGCTGGGCTTGGAAAAGGAGATCGGAACGATCGAAATAGGAAAAAAGGCGGATATGATTGTGGTTGACCTCAAAAGCCCGCACCTTTACCCGCTTTACGATCCTTTCTCCGCCATCGTTTACGCGGCTGACGGTGCCGATGTGAAGGATGTTGTGGCGGACGGGAAGATACTCATGAAGAACCGGAAATTCATCACATTGGACCCGGTTGAAATTATGGAAAACGTGCGACGTATCAGTGAAGAAATCCGCGTTTGGGCTCTCGGGTAAAAAGCACGGGCCTTACAGTTGTCATTCGCGCATTCGAACCAATTTTAAAGGTTACCACTTGTCTTCCGGGTGTTCTCAAAAACGTTTGCCATGACTGAGAAGAATTGATAATAAATGCGTGATCGCACCCTGACCCTTTTTAGGGAAGAGGAATGTAAAAGCGTGTTTTCTCGTTTTTTATACGGTAACTGCTCCGGTTAAGCCGGGTTAGGCGATAATGAATCATGCGCAAGAAACGAAATATAGGCTTGTTATTGACGGTGGCGTTACTTGTCGTCACGTTAGGGGGTATTGCTTGGTTTCTCACCGACGTCTTCGAGGGAGAACTCCCCGACGTATCGGTCGAGCCGCTGCCTGAGTTTCTATCTGCCGGCCGGAAGTTTACGCTGTCTGCCGGCGACAGGAAAAGGGGGCTGAAGACGGTCAAGGTGTTATTGAATCAGGAAGGACGGGAGATCGGCGTTTTTGAAGAAAAATTTCCCTTTATTGGCCTTTTCAATCGAGAAGGTGTCCATGAATTTAATAGGGAATTTTCAATAGATCCTGCTCAACTCAATTTGGCACAGGGGCGTGTCGACCTCAAGGTCCGAATTTGGGATCACTCCCGGCGGAATGGCGGCGACGGGAATTTCTCAGTGATTGAACATAAGATGACCGTGGATACAATTCCACCCGCGATTCGGGCGATCAGCAATATGCACTATGTCAATGTTGGGGGAACCGGTTTTGCCGTGTACCAGGCCTCTTCCGATTCCGTTGAAAGCGGTGTTTTCGTGGACGACAAATTTTTTCCCGGTTATCCAGTGAAGGATTCCGAAGAAGGACACCATGTATGCTATTTTGCAGTTCGACATGACGTGAAAGCAACCCCGGAGGTCCATCTCTGGGCAAAAGATCGGGCGGAAAACGAGTCGACAGGTGCTTTGAATTACAAAGTCTTGAGGAAGCGTTTCATAAAAGACCGGATGAATATTTCGGATCAATTTTTGAAACAGGTGCTTCCTTATTTTTCCTTTTATACGTTGAACGCCTCCGATACCGACCTCAATAAATTCCTAAAGATCAACAGAGACTTAAGAAATGAAAATGCAGCCGTCTTTTTCAATCTGAGGACGGATACGAAGCCCGAGCGCCTCTGGGACGGCACTTGGCTGAGACTCAACAACGCCGCCACCATGGCGAAATTCGGTGACCGTCGTTCCTATTTTTACAAAGGAAATGAAGTTGATCAACAGGTGCACATGGGGGTCGACTTGGCTTCATTGGCCCATTCCGAAGTCCAGGCTTCAAACCATGGGCGCGTCATCTTTTCAGATCGACTCGGTATTTACGGCCTTACGGTGGTTTTGGATCATGGTCAGGGACTCGCGTCCATTTATTCCCATTTGAGTAAGATAGATGTTCAGCCCAACCAGGACGTCGCAAAAGGTCAGCCGGTCGGTGTGACCGGACGAACCGGGCTCGCGGGGGGGGATCACCTTCACTTCGGCGTAATGGTAAATGGGGTGTTCGTGAACCCCATCGAGTGGTGGGATGGCCACTGGATACAGGACAATATCACCAGAAAGCTGGCCCTTATTCACAGATAACCTGCGCTTCGGTTTAAAACCGCTCCCTGCGGCAACACGCCGATGTTGGGCTGAAGATCGAAGCTGAACCGAACGGCCGTCCGGGTAACAAGGACTTTTCACTGTCAGATTTTGAGTGTTTCACCGGCCGAGAGGGGCGTCACACGCACATGGGGAACCTTTTCGCTGCATAACTTAATGAATTCGTCGGCTGTCTTGGCGATAATCGGGAACGAAGCGTAATGAATCGGTATGGCTCGCTTTGGGTTGAGCAGCTTCACTGCCTCACTGGCTTGAAAAGCGTCCATGGTGAA
>JAWOGN010000344.1:0-6874 GCA_046496815.1 Desulfatiglandaceae bacterium | reverse complement strand
ATAGAAAGAGCGGACGAACGGATAATGATAATAAAGGCGCCCAAGTCAAATGTTAAAAAAATAATAAGCACTGTTAAAAAACTGCATTCTTATGAAACACCGGAAATTATCGCACATTTTTCGAAGTGGGCCGGGCCGAGCTCATGCGGGATATGGGTTTCCCATACGCTGCTTTCGAGCAGGACGGGTTTATCCTGGTCGTGACGGAAGCCAATGCCAAGTATCACGCCAACGTCGGATACGACTCACTTGTCACCGTAAAAACCAGAATCGGTGATTTAAGAGCGGTCAGAGTTCGGTTCGAATATGAAATCGTTGATGAAAACCGTGAACTGCTGGTCGACGGATACACCGTTCACGCCTGCGTAAACACTTCTTCCAAACTGATCAGGATCCCTGCCGATTTGAGAGACATCATGGCTCAGAACCTCAAAGCCTGAACAGTCCCCCTGAATCGTTATTGTCCCCTCATCGCCCAGCCGGGGGACTCACTCCTGGATATATCCGGCTTTGTGCATCCGGCATCGGTATTTTGAGACACGCACGCCGTTAACGCGCTGTTTATTTTCCGGCCAGATCGAGGTGCGCCGAAACAATGAGATCGACCGCTTCATCGAGATTCTTTCCAATGGCCACGTACCCGTGGTTTTTCAACACAATGATGCGTTCTTTTTTGCTGAAGGTTTTGCAAGCCATTTGTGCTAACGCCAGTGTGCCATAGGCTTCCTCTTTTGGCGTTTCTTTGAGGCTTGACACCGACACCAGAGCTGTTTTGGGGTCGTGAGCATGGACGACGGCCTCAATGTCGGGTCTGCACCGGTAAATCAAGTAATGCAGGAATGTCTCTGAAGAAGGCACATTTTGCCCCGCATATTCGACTTGCCGTTCCTCAACTGAGCAACTTTGAACATAGACAATTTCACTTTCTTCAAGCTTCCCTAAATTGCTGCCTGCTGAAGTAATAATAAAACCTTTCGCTTTCTTAAGGCTGATATTGCCTCCGTTCTTTGGCGTCATTCCATATTCTCTCAACGATTCAGCGCTTCTTTTGAAGCGCGGGAAAACAACTTTCACGAAGGGTGGCGCTTCTTGGGTGATTTGAATTGCTCTGAATTTCACACCCACATACCCATTCATCAGTGCTTTCATGTACTTGCTCCCCGGCACTACACCATCAATTTGCCGTCTTTGACCAGGACGTTATCGCTGTCCGCAATCACCGTTGGTTTCAGCATCAGGCCGTCGAGATGGACGGTCGCTTCCACGGTTCCCCCAAGCGATTTGTTATCCCCAATAGCGAAGTGAACCGTGCCCAGACGCTTTTTATCTTCAGCAAGATTTCCGGTCAGCCGTGCTTTGGGATTCGTTCCGATGGCAAATTCCGCAATATTGCGAGTATTGGGGTCGGTTTCAAAGATGTGATCCATGAAAAACGTGTGTTCGCTGTCTCCAGTTACGGAGACAACCCTGCCATGTTTTACTTCTAGTTTCAGGGGTTGGCGCAAAAGGCCGATTCCGTCCATGGAGTAGTCGAAGACAATGGTGCCGTTTGCAGTGCCTTCTTCAGGGCTGGTAGGGGTCTCTCCGCCGGGCAGGGCTGCAAAGCCCATAGATTCCTGAAAATACCCGTCAAGGGTAAAAACCTTTCTGCCGCCGATGGAAAAGGTGACGTTGGTTCCGGCAGGAGACGTTACGCTTATCTTTTCAGTTTTTCGAAGGGCGCGTGCCACGCTTGCGGTTTTTTCTCTTAGGGCTTTAAAATCAACCGTCATTGCGCCTTTTATCATCATATCTTCATCGACTCCCCGCAAAATAACCACCCTCGTACCGGCAGCATACGCGTCCAGCCTCGCTCGGGTGTGTGTAAGGGCATGGGTTGTCGGGGCAAAAACCACATCCGCCGCCTTCATCGCCGCGGCAATCGTCGCGGGTGGTTCATTCCCGTGTTCGCCGGTCGCCGGCATGATTGCCAGCACGGTCTCATTTCCCGCTCCTCTGCAAACCAGCGCGAAGGCCCGCCCGACATTCAGTTTGGGTGCATCGGTCACAATGAGAACACTTTCCGTGTTTTTCAGGCCGATGACGTCGTTCACCAGCCGGTTTGCGGATTGCATGAGCTCAAGTTCCAGCATGTCAGTCCCCCCAGGGTTTGTATGTGGTTTCAGCCGATGGGAACAAGACCTTCAGGCGGGAACGACCCGCACACAGCCATCGGTCCAGTGTTTGTGAACGTTCCACGGCTTATCGAATGCCCGCTAACGCTCTCGGACGCTTTTCCGTAAAAAAAGATGCTCCAGCAGAAGCACCAGTGAGATTCCCATCACCAGGCTATTCGCCAAAAAAACCTGAAAATAACCCGGCACGGAATCAAATAGCTCGTGCGGGAGAAACCCTGCCAGCGTGCCCAGAAGCAGAGGGATTCCCACCACGAAGTAATCCCTGGAGGTGAGTGTTTTCGCAGCGACAACAGAGATCCCAACCCCTATTTGACCGCCCATTGCCACACACAAGGCAGATCCCACAACGGGTGCCGGAACCAATGCCAACAGGGCGGAAAGCTTCGGTATAAAAGCAGCCATCAGCACGATGACCCCGCAATACGTAATGGCGTACCTGCTGGCAATCCGGTTTACCAAAATCACGCCGGGGCTGTTACTGTAGCTCACGGTGCCGGCCACACCCAGGATTCCGCAACAGATTCCCGAGATGCCGGTCACCAAAATGCCTCGTCGGGTCGACCGGGGCAGTCGTTCCGTGTCCGTGATTCTGGCGGCGCCTTCAAGGCTTCCCAGGCTGTTGACCATGACGGCGATATATGCGCATGCGAAGGCAAATGCTGCAGGCCATTGAAAGCTGGGGGCCGAGGTCACCCATTGTGTGGAGAGTGTAAACCAAGGGGCGACGGCCAACTTTTGCCAATAGAGTCGACCGATCAAATAGAAGACCAATGCGCCTGCAATCATTCCAATCAGGATGGAAACACTCTGCCAAAATCCTTTTAGACGATAGGAGAGCGTTGCAATGAACAGGGCAAGCGCGAGGCTGATGATGAATATTTGAGCCTCCCCCCGGGGGTGGATCGGATCGCTGCCGGTCATGAATCTGACGAGTGGCGGCAACAACCCCAATGCAATCAAAATCAAAATAACCCCGATCACATTGGGCGTAAACAGGCGGGTGATCCTATCCAATTGTTTCGAAACGACGACGAGGATCAAAAGCGTTCCCCCGATGATGAGCCCGCCCTGGATGGACGGAAGCCCGTACGGGGCAAGCAGAATGAACGTGAGCACAAGCGCGGTGGCCGGACCTTCCAAGAGCGGATAGCGGTGTCCCCAAAGGGTTTGAATGATGGTAAAAATACCGGTTGTCAAGAGGGTGAATTGAAGGAATCGTATTTCGTTTTTTACATCCAGATTCAAAGCGCCTGAACACAATGTGGCTGCAATGATCAAGGCCGGAAAAAGGATGAATGCCCATTGAAGACCATAGAGAAGGGCATATTGTAATGGCGGGTGCTCATCAAGACCGTAAAGATACGTAGAAGTTTTCATTGTCTCTTAAAGTTAAAAGGAAAGATAAGGAGTCGGCCGCACCGATTATTCGTGTTCCGTGGCCGGCCGGATTTCATTCGATATTTCCTTGCCTTTCCGTATCGGATGGGAGCCCGGCGTTGGGGTAACATTTTCAGCGCCGGCGGGGATCATCTGTTATCCTGGAGGAACCCGAACTAAACTTATGTACATCAAATCCGTCTAAAACGAAAGCCTTTGTGAGCGGCGACATAAGCCAAGCGAGGCGGTGTTTCAAAACTCGATTGCCGGCGGGTTTAATTGCGCATGACCTATCGCTATTTGTTAATGTTTTTAATAAGTTCGAATGTTTTTTTAAACAGCTTTCTTTCGTTTGTTTAGGTTTCCATTCCAACCTTGCCCTCCCGGCCCGATTCCAGGAAGGGAACGAAAAATATGAGGGCCATACCGGGCACCGAGGCGAGGAAGCTGATGCCGAAAAAGTAACCGTACCCCAGCCACTGCGCGAGGAAACCACTCATTACCCCGGACAAAACGCCGCTAATGTTCATCAGACCGGTTCCGATGGCAAAATGGGCGGCTTTGAAATCAGGCAGACAGGTTCTCATCAGGAAGGTGACGAGAACCGCGGTGCCCAGTCCGCCCGCAAACTGATCAAAGGCATGGACGGATGCTACCAAGAACAGATTGAAGTGACCAATGGCCGTCAAATGATCTGCGCCCGTATTCAAGATGATGTATTTGTTGAGTCCAAGGGCGAGGACCATATAGACGAGATTGGTGAAGTTTTGAGCCAGCATGAAGGGGAGAATGGTTTTCCTGAGCGTATAACGGGAAATGAGCCACCCCCCCAACATGGCGCCGACAATGGAAAAAGGTAGCCCCACCCCCCCGGAAATCCATCCGTAGTGGACCTTGATCCCCAGATCCACCATGAAAGGAGACGCCATAGAAGCCAGCATGGACTCGCCGGTTCGCATGAGTATGATAAACGCAAGGGCAAGGCCGATCTTTTCTCGATCCATATAGGCCAGAAAAGCTCTGGAATAAAACGACCCTCTGTCCTTGAAAAGGACGGCTTTTATCTGATTTTTGAAAAGCCCCATGAGCGTCAGGGCCATCAACAGGCCGATTCCCACCCACCCGGCAAAACGAATTCGCTCAAGGCCTGGTATTTGATGCTTCACGTTCGTCCACCACGGCAGGGAAAAGACCCATCGGAGGGTGAAAACCATCAGCGCGAATCCGGCGGACCCGAGGAGGATTTTCAGGTTCACCAAGGTCTTGAGGAGGAGTTGGATGGGCGTTTTATGAACTTCAACGCGGGGGAGTAGGAAAACGTGGTAGAGAAAAAGGGTGCCCAAAAGCGCCCCGGCGGAAAAGAAACCCACGCGCCAGGAAGTCATGGTCCCGATGGTGACGATGATGCCCGTCCCGGTCATCATCGAAATCCGGTAGGCCATTACCCGGTAGCCGACAAACTTGGCTTGATCCTCAGTGTTCAGGGCTTCCATGTAGTAACCATCAATGGCCATATCATGGGTAGCCGCGATGAATGATCCGATGAAAAAGAGTAGGACAATGATTTTAATGCCCCCGGGTACGGGGGTCACGACGGCAACCGCAGCGGTCATCAACAGAAGCAAGAACTGGGTCGACACCATCCAGTTCCGTTTGGTTGCAAACTGGTCAATCTGAGGTCCCCACAAGAATTTGATGACCCAGGGAACGCCGAATAGGGAGGTCAGTCCAATGGCCTCCAAGCTGACCTTCATGTCCCTGAAGAAGACCGAAGAAATGATACGAATGATCGTGTAGGGAAAGCCCTCGGCAAAGTAGGTGGTGAAGGCCCATACATGAGGGGTTTGAAGGATGTGTTGTTTTTTTGAGTTCTCTGAAGTGTCAGACATCCGATTTCAGTTCTGAGTTCCCACTGCAGTAGAAACGCGGCAACCCCCGGGTCTTTTCATGACATTCGAATTGGAATTTGATGCATTTCATACCCTTTCCTTTCTATACGATCAATGAAATTGTACATTCCCTGGCTATTTGATTTGTTAGAATGGATTTGCTATGGTTGTCGCGCATGTGAGCCACAACCTGCTTCTGGAAATGCCGTAGGTCCTGAGGGTGTGTCGTCAACCCGAAAAATGGATGAAATACGTGACACGGTTCCTTCTCAATTAATAGCGGAATTCAGAGGTGTTGCCACGACTTATTGAGATGTTGTATGAGACCGGCGTCTCTGATGACGCTTTCCGATGTCCTTGAGGTGAAATTGAAAAAGCTGGAAAAAAGCAAATTCTTCAAAGTGGGCCGAAATGATCCTTGCCCCTGTGGCAGTGGTCTCAAGTATAAGAAATGTTGCCTCGGCAAGGAAGGAGATCAGCCGGCAAGCGGGCTGGAGGAAGCATATCTGAAGAAACATCGAATTCGTTTGAAAACGTCGGCTGATGTAGCGGGTATCAGAAAGGCGGGGCTTGTGGCGCTGGCGATCCTTGATCTGGTTGAGCGGAGACTCAAGCCGGGAATGACCACCGACGAGATCAATACCCTGGTCCACGAATTCACCGTCAACGCGGGTGCGATCTCGGCCCCACTCAACTATCGGGGCTTCCCAAAAAGTGTTTGCGTTTCAATTAATGAGGAAATCTGTCACGGTATTCCCGGAGAGCGGGTGTTGAAAGCGGGTGATATCGCGAATGTGGATGTAACACCGATTTTGAACGGATACTATGCCGATACCAGCAAGACTTTTTTCGTGGGAAGCCCGGGTCCTGATGCACGAAAAATTGTTCGGGTGGCCCGTGAGAGTCTTCGAGTTGGAATGGAACAGGTTCGACCCGGAAACACGGTCGGGGACATCGGCTGGGCAATTCAACGCTATGCGGAGTCGGAGGGTTGCTCGGTGGTCAGGGAGTTTGTAGGCCATGGCGTGGGCATTGAATTTCATGAGCCGCCTCAGATCCCGCATTACGGTCAAAAAGGGCAGGGGATTACCCTGGTCCCCGGTATGGTTTTCACGATTGAACCCATGATTAATCTTGGGAGGAAAGCGCTTCGAATCCTGGATGACGACTGGACCGCCGTTACAGTCGATGGGTCCCTCTCCGCGCAATTTGAGCAGACTATTCTTGTAACAGAGGATGGGTTCGAAAGTCTGACACCCTATGAATTGTAAGGGTCTCGAAACGGATTTCCCTTGTTACGCGATTGGTATCAATTTAGATTTTTGAAAGAACTCGTGAGCAGAACAACAGGGGCCGTTGGGATCTCTTTCAGAAGACCGCAAAGCCCTCCCTCACTCCATGGAACGGCAGCTGGGCCTCAAAACTCAACCC
>JAWOGN010000205.1:0-3616 GCA_046496815.1 Desulfatiglandaceae bacterium | reverse complement strand
GGGCGAAGGCATAGCGGACACGCGTATCTTTGAAAATGTCCTTGTCCTGGTTGAGCCACAGGCCGATGGGCGACCGAACCGTGTCGTTGTAAAAAACAATGCGATGGACATAGCCGTTCTCGATAACCGGGGTTTTACTTTTGACATGCCAATAGGTCGGCTCCGCCAAGGAGAAAACGTCCAGTTTCCCTTTTTTGAAATACTCCCACTCCAAGTTTTCGTTCCGGACCACGGTAAAAATCACGCGGTCCACATTGTAACGATTCTTGAAATAAGTGAAATCCCGCGCCCACCAGTTCTTCTTACGCTTGAACTTTACATACTTGCCTTTCTTGAAATCTGAAATCTGATAGGGACCGGTGTTCGGCACAATCTTCCAGTTGTACTTTCTGACAAAATCCTCTGTGAGTTCTCCATAGAAATGTCGGGGCGTCGGGGTGATGGAAAGCATGAGGTAAAGGTCCGGTCGCGCCCTGGTACTGGCAACCGCCAATGTCCGATCATCATAGACAATGACCCTGTCGATCATCTCCGTGTAATAGTTGTTGTACCAGGGCGCAACAATATGTTTCGAGCGCATGAACACCAGCGTATAAGCGAAATCATGCGCCGTTACCGGCACACCGTCGGACCAGCGAGCTTTTCCGTTCAGCTTGAAATACATGGTTTTTTTGTCTTTGCCGAAAGCCCAGTGAGACGCCAGCTCGGGGATGATATTCATCGTGTTGGGATGCAGCCCGGTAAGGCTGAGCTGATTCCCCAGGATGGCGCTCCGAAAAGAGGAATTGGAATCAGGGCCTACGGTGCGAAAGGTCAGGGGGAAACTTGCAATGGCTGCTCTAAACGTGCCCCCGTTCACGGCTGACGGAGACGAAAAAACGGGATCCGCCTCGTTCGTCAACCATTCAAGATCAGAAGGCGGCGGTGTTTTGGAGATTTCAGCGCTAAAGATTTCTCCCTTTTTTTCCAGCTCGGTCATCGCCGGCGCGTCCGCTTCAGTGCTTTTGTCCAGATAGGCGACCATAAAGGCCACTGGGAAAAACAGCAAGCCGATAAGGGAAACCGTGATCAACAGTGCATTTTTGCTCGGTAAAACCCACATGATTTATACGCTAAGTCAAGCCGAACAGGTTTCTTGGGGGACGCTGTGGACCGTCATAAGACGACCGAAAAAACACATGGCGCCGATTTCGGACACCCATGCCTTTAGACACTTGACTTCATTCATTTCATTCATACGTCGTATGCAGTTTGGGATCGAATGCTTCCCGCACCGCCTCTCCGATAAAAGTTACCGTCATCAGCGTAATCACCATGGCCAGGACAACCGACCCGCCGATCCACCAGGCATCCAGATTACTCCACCCCTGCTGGAGCAATTCACCCCAGCTTGGCGTGGGAGGGGGAAGTCCAAACCCGAGGTAGTCCAGCGAAGTCAGCGCCACAATTCCCGACGAAATTGAGAAGGGGGCGAACGTCACAATGATCGCAATCGTATTTGGAATGATGTGCTTGAAAATGACTCGAAGGTCGGAGGCACCGAGGGCCTTGGCCGCCATGGTATAATCCCTTGCCCGTTCTTTGTAGGTCACCGTTCGCATGGTCCAGGTGATGCCGATCCACCCAAAAATCGCCATGATGAGAACGAGCATCAAGAAATTCGGGACCAGGATGGAAGAAATGATAATAATCACATACAAGAAGGGGACATTGGACCAGATTTCGATAATGCGCTGAAAAAAAAGGTCGAATTTCCCGCCCCAGTAGCCCATGGCGCTGCCGATGCTCACGCCGATGGTGTAGTTGACGACCAAAAGGAACAGGGAGAAAAAGATGGAGATGCGAAACCCATACACCAGTCGGGCCAAAACGTCCCGCCCGACGGTGTCGGTGCCCATGTAGTGCCGGTCTTGAATGGACGGGGGATAGGGTGGATATATCGCTTCTCTGAGATCATTCTCGTAGGGATCATAGGGAATGACCGGCATAAGCACCCAATTTTTGCCGCCTTCGTCACTGAATTTTCTTTTCAGCGCACGGTAGTCTGTTTCATAGTCATAATCCAACCCGAATGATGTGCCGGGTATCACCTTTCCGTAAGTGGGAAAGAAATACTGCCCTTCGTAATAAACAATCAATGCGCGCTTGTTTAAGAAAAGCTCAGCGAATAAGGATGCCAAAATCATGACCAGTAGCATAATAAAAGAATAGTACCCTCGTTTTATGGACCTGAAGCGTCTGAGTTTTCTTAGGGTCAAAGGGTTCAGTTTCATCTCCAACCACCCACAATCATACCTCGTAAGCGTTCACAGGTTCAGGGTTTCCCGATGAAATCGGGGTTCAGGGTTAAGGACAAAAGAGGATTGAGGACTTGAAATCGTCGTTAAAAATGCTCATTTTCCCAAGTAATTGCCAATTTAGTTCCAAATTTTGGATTCGGCCTGACAAAGCTGACGCTTTTCTCATAATTACGTAACCCAAATGCACTCCGTGGACGAGAATTGAACCTTGAACCCTGAACCCTTGAACCCGTGAACGGTTACCATACCTCAAACCGGTTTCATTCAAATTTCACCCTGGGATCTACAATCGCCACGCAGATATCCGAAAGAATGTTACCGATCATAAAAAGCAATGACGAAATGACGAGAATTCCCAGAACCACGGGGTAGTCTCTTTCCACAACCGATTCATAACCCAATAACCCCATGCCGTTTATATTGAAGACCGTTTCGATCAGGAAAGACCCGGTGAGAATAATGGAAATGTTATTTCCGAAGCTGGTGGCAATGGGAATCAGACTGTTTTGCAAGGCATGTTTGAAAACGGCTTGCCGAAAGGGCAAGCCCTTCGCAATGGCCGTGCGTACATAATCGGAAGCCAGATTATCCATGAGGGTATTTTTCATGAGGAATGTCATCACGGTGAAGGAACCGATCACGTAAGCAAGCAGCGGCAGCGCCGTATGCCACATGACATCCAGCAGTTTTGCGCCATAGGGGAGATCTTCAAAGTTATCGCTCACCAGCCCTCCGAGCGGAAAAACTTCCCAGCGGGAGGCAAACACCACCAACATAAAGACGCCGATGACCCAACCTGGAATTGCGTAGCCGGTGAACACCACGACGGATGAGGCGTTATCAAAAACGGTCTTGTGTCGAATGGCCTTGGATATGCCGAGTGGAATGCAAACCCCGTAGACCAGAATCAAGGATATGATCCCGAAATAGAGCGAAATGGGGATTCGCTCCTTGATCATGCCCCAAACCGGATCATAGTATCGCGTTGAAGTGCCGAGATCGCCGGTGAGCACTTTGCCGAGCCAAAAAAAATAGCTGACAAGTACCGGTTTGTCGAACCCGTAATATTGCTTCAATTCTTCGAGCTGGTCTTCTGAAAGGGGCTGCGTTTGCTCGGTCTGGGCCCCGGGGCCGGCAGAACCTTCAATGGCGGGCATTTGCTGCATCTGTGCGATGATGCGCTCTATCGGCCCCCCCGGAACGAATCGGGTAACGACAAACACCATAATCGTAATGCCGATAAATGTCGGTATGATCAAAAGAATCCGTCTAATGAAGTAGGCCGTCATTCAGTTCCCCGAAAGCATGTGAGGTTT
>JAWOGN010000303.1:0-4991 GCA_046496815.1 Desulfatiglandaceae bacterium | reverse complement strand
ATTGAGTAATAACTGTCGTATGAACCCTCCCGAAGGAGGGCAACGCTTCAGACTGAAGAACAAAAGGGTATGAAACTCCTTGGGTATATGTATGAACCCT
The DNA here is from genome assembly GCA_046496815.1 of Desulfatiglandaceae bacterium. Lineage (GTDB taxonomy): Bacteria > Desulfobacterota > DSM-4660 > Desulfatiglandales > Desulfatiglandaceae > JAWOGN01. Next base: position 4,891 of record JAWOGN010000303.1, on the reverse strand, counting down.
CCCGAAGGAGGGCAACGCTTCAGACTCTTATACCAAAATGCGATTAAGGTTTCAAGGGTTTACAGAGCAAAATCCACGCACCTCCCGTTTTTTTGCTTCCGGTAAGATTTTTCCGGTACCCCAGAGGCCCATAAATCGCCTCAACTTGCTGGTTTGTATAGGAAAATCTGTTTCCACGCATCTCAATTCTTAAACGGGCCGTAAAAACTGGCCGTATCAGTCCTTATTTCAATAAGTTAAGCTAACCACAGCTAATGTTCCTCACCAATTTCACAGTCAATACATACTAAACACTGATTTTCATTCAGATAAACGCACCCTAATTTCATGAGGCCGACCAGGCCTCGAAGTCGAGTGCCCGATTGCCCAACCACGGGATTTTTGTGGGGCCGAGTTCTTTGAGCATGCGTAGGATCAGCGGCAGATGACGCTTCTTCTTCATGGATACAGTAACACGATCCTTTGTCATCTTGAAGGATCCTCCATTGGCCAGGAACTTGTTGTGCAGGCTCTTTGAGGTCTGCCATTCATAACCCTTGAGCATGATGCCCATGGTGCGGTAGAGGTTGTGGGCTGCTGCGGTCAAGGTCAGATCAAAGTCCACCTTCACCACGATGGACGAGGACACACGGTTGAGATGGAAGAAATGAATCTGCTCGGAGATGCCCTTTTCAACAAGCCATCTCTTGGCGTATTGATTTACAATTCGGGCCGGGTCCCAGCCCCATTCATTGGTCAGGATAAAGGCCGGTCTCTTCCGGCCGTGCCCGGTAAGCACAAGCTGACGAAAGGTAGGGCCTTCTTTGGTGAGGTTCACTTTTGATTCATGCACGTTCAACTTGTGATGTTTCCGGGAGGTGTCTGGAAGAGTAACAGTTTGCCATTGTTCTGAGGGCAAGGCCTCAATCTGCCCTATGAGCTTCTTCCCCCTGCGCCTGAGGGTAATGAATTTGATCCGTTTCCGGTCGAGTTTGGCCAGATTCTCATAGGTGGTGAACTTTGAATCAAAGATCAGGCATTTGGGATTGCCTCCTCCCTCTTTCCAGAAGTCCACAAATTCCAGGACGCACTCCGGCTCATTTCTGTGCATAACTTCTGCATCGGAGTAGCTAAAAATGCCTGTATCAGGGTCCTGGCAGAGGACAGCAAGCACGCTCTTGAGAGCCTGTCGCCGCTTCCCGGACCAGTTGTTTTCAAGCACACTGTCATCCCCCCAGTGGGGAATCGCAGTGAAGTCCATGTTTACGAGCCCGGAAAAGAGGCCCTCTTTTTTAAAGGCTTTTTGCATGGCCTGTAGGAACCGGCGGTTCATCTCCCTATCTACTCGATAGGAATAGGAGGAAAGGGTGGCGGCCTTGGGAAGGACGTTGAGGCCGGCAAAAAGACCAAGGCTTCGGTCCATGGCCCAGAGATCGTCATGGCTGTATCGCTCGTAGCCGGAGAGCTTGAGGGCCAGAAAGGACAACACACTCTGGACGCGGCCCAACTCGGATGTCTCCGGGTATCCCGCATGCTCGATCCAGCTATGGACATTGAGCTTGACCAGCAAAGGCAGGAAAGCAAGCAGACCGATACCTCGCTCAGAGTGAAACTCATGGCCCATATCCTGCTCCCAATCGAGATTCCGGGATTGAGGTGCGGCAACCCGACTCACAGAGCCTCTTCGCTTCTCCAGGGTGCTTCGTCTGGGGAGTCGGGCAAAGCCGTCTTCCACCAGTATGCGGTGGATAAAATCGTGAGAGGCCTGATGGCCCATTGCATCGAGGGCTGCCTGGATATCGAGGATGGAGAAGTTCTGCTTGCGAAGAGAGAGTATGTGTTCCCTTAACTCGTCGCGGTTGTCTTTGGGCTTTCTTCCCGGCCGTGGGGAAACAAAGAAAGTCGGCGGCTCCCCGGATCGGATGTCCTTTTTGAAATCGCGTCTCATGGCGTTTACAGTAAACACGGAGCACCCGAATAGTTTGGCGGCTTCTCTTGCGGGCAAACGGTCGACGAACAGGGCCCGCAATATTTCGTAGCGCCTGTGTGTGGGCTGCTGAGGGTTAAGGAAGAACCTGGCGAGGTCGTCCATGTTTTGTAGTATACATTGCCTGAATGATATGTCAAGTTAAAAAAGTCATTTTTCATAACAAAAGAATACCGTTTGGCAGGCTCTCGACCAGACTCATGAGAAATCAACAGGTTACGCTAAGGCTTGCCGAGGAGCATTGATCGCATGAAGCATTGTCGTCTACTTTGTGTTCATCTAATGAGTACTATATTTCAGGCAATCCGTACTAATGCTTAAGCTCTCTGTCCCGGCACTGATCTGATAAACCCTTGATTTAATAAGTTTTTTGATCAAGGAAAAAAATGAAGGGCCTCACGCGGCCGCGCAAATTAGGGTCCTTAAATCTGAATGAAAATCGGTGATCATCGAATTCCCCCTGAGAGACTGCTGTACCGACAATGGCACGTCAACACCAAGCATTTCGAGAAAAACTCCTTCGTGTGCCCTTTCCCTGAATTTATTAAGATAATATTGGGAACCGATAATTTCCTGGACAAGCAGCAATCGGTAAGAGTATTTGGTACTCTGGGAGGAAAGAGACTTGAACAGTTCCACGCCCACTGCGCACCCTGCCAAGTCGTCATTGGCCATGCCCGGATGATCCAGGTGGGCCACAAATACAAATTCGACGTTGCTATTGCCCGGAATATAGTAGTCAATAACTTTCAGTTCAGGCTCATCTTCGTCTATTTCAAGGTCTATTTCATACTCACCTTCTTCCAGGGAATCGTATAATACGCGGGGAACACAAAAACCCCAGTCTCGCTCCCATGGTCGGTACGAATACCGAAAGTGATAGGGAATGGCATCTTTGTAGCGATGATCAAACCATAAATGTTTACGCAGGGTGGCCAAATCCACTTTTCCCTTAAAAGGCAGGGAATGACATACGACGGACAAAGCATGTTTTTTCCCATCATAAATGATTTGGCCGTCTTTCATTATCAAGGCTTGTTTTACGGTGTATTTCGGTGGAATTATCCAGCCGTTGTGTTGGTCCTGCGGACCGAACGTATGGACCTTGAAAGGAAGTATTTTTTGCAGGTATTCGATGGATTTGTCATAATCCGGAGAAGCAAAATGCCTGGCCAGGGGAACCAAATCTTCAATAATCTTATATGCTAGACTCATTACCCTACCACCATTTCAAATGTAGGCGCATTTTTTCTTCTGCATTCAGATTCATACCTTGAGCAAGACGCAGCTTTTCAATAACTAGTTCATTGGCCAGGCGTTCCTTGTCCGAATCAAAGGCAAAGGGCCTGATCCATTTGGCCAAATTTTTATGGTCCAGCCGCTTATAATGATCAATGTTCAACGAGTTAATATCACTGACTGAATTTTCTGGCTTATAACCAAAATACCGCATCCAGTCATGGGTAAACACTTCAATGGATAATATGTCCTGCGTATCCAGTGTTTTTTTCCATTTGTCCACGGATCCGGCATTTATTCGTCTTGATTTAATATCCTTATAACTTGTATTTTGCTTCCATGGGTTGCCCCTGCCGTCTTTGTAAAGAGAGAGGTCCAGCAGATCTTCGTTATATTCTACATCAAGAAATGAGCATATTCTGGCTACATGTTCTTCAGGCTTCTGGACTATATCCTCATAGCACAGAAGAAGGAAATCTTCGAATGAGTGATCAAGATATGCTGCCAGGCAGGCCAGCTTACGCCACTGCCTCCCCATGAAAATATAAGGATAGGGCTCGCCTGTGGCGTTTTTGGAAGCAACAACCGCCCGGGGATCCCTAACAATTGCTATGCATTTCATGGGTGGAAATGCTCTTTTAAGAGCCGGATAAAATTCGGTTGACCAGACCTCTTTAAAGGCAACGCACTTATAATCTTTGTCTTGTCCGTAAACATTAGCCACTGTGTCCAGAAAATATTGAACAAATTCTTTATAGGTGGATAATGATTTCTCGGCATCCAGTGCTTCGGCATATGCTCCGGAAAACATTTCCGCACGCTTAACCACGGCTGTGATTAATTCAGAAGCTGGCATCCCGGCACGTATATCCAGCGAAGCCCCCAAAACTAGTTGCATCAGGTCGCAATCCTGTAGAAAATAATCGCCCAAAGGATCAAAGCGGCTGTGTGCGGAGCGGTAGTTTTCACTAGCCAGGTCATAGCGAAGACTGTTGAAAAGGGGGCGCATGGGATCGCTGGCACTGGCGACTTGCGGATGAACATCCAACATGCGTGCGATCATCGTGCTCCCGGATCTGAACATTGATGTAATATAGCAGTATTGTTTCATAATTTTCAAATCAGTAAATTCTTAAAAGGGGCTATCCATTTCGCTGGCCTAATGCTAAAGTGTGAGCATGGATTTTCATGGCCCACACCCTCTTGGAGGAATCGACTATCCCAGAACTCTCCAAGAGTTTGACGAATGGTTTTCGACAGAGCAGAAGTGCCTTGATTTTCTCTATAAACTTCGTTGGCCAAACGGGTTTATTTGTCCAATTTGTAATGGCCATGAATATTGGCAGATGAAAAACGGACTTTTCCGATGCAGTGCTTGTCAGCACAAGATTTCCGTTATCGCGGGCACAATATTTCAAGGAACGAGAAAGCCACTTAAATTGTGGTTTCAGGCGATTTGGTATGTAACGAGTCAGAAATTCGGCGGAAGTGCATTGGGGCTTAAGCGTGTTCTCGGATTGAATAGCTATCAAACTGCATGGAGTTGGCTTCACAAAATGCGTCGTGCCATGGTTATACCCGGGCGGCGCGTCCTTTCCGGGAGAGTTGAAGTTGACGAGACTCTTATTGGAGGAAAAGAACAAGGGGGCAAACGCGGCAGGGGCGCAGGGAGAAAATCTATCGTAG
>JAWOGN010000236.1:0-8273 GCA_046496815.1 Desulfatiglandaceae bacterium | reverse complement strand
CGAATCCCGAATTTATTCTGCATTCCACAAAGGCCGTGGATCGCATGCTCAGGAATGGCAGTTCTCTCGAAAATATCATTGTAAATCGCATAAAACGCCGCATCTACATCCTGGATATCAATTTGTGAATCCTTTATGGCTTCTCTTGTGGCCATCTGGGCCAATTCGTAATATGTCTTTTCCCTCCAAGTTCCTTTGAAGGGTGTAACACCCGCACCCACAATCCCCACACGTTTAGGCATCAACCGAATCCTCCTGATTCATGGAAGTTATTTGCCGAAATTGAGTAAGATTCAAATCCGATCTACCCATTCCGGTTGAAGGAATGACATATGCAATGTATGCAAACGATACCCCTACTGCTTTTAATTTTCCTTCATTTTTTGGAGTTTTTTCTCCACAAACTCCTTTTGGTTTTGAGCTCCGACACAGATTAGAAGGTGATTCGACTCGATTTCCAAGATTTGCTCGAAACTCGAGTGAAGCCCCTGTTCAATAGCAATTCGGGACAGCTTGAGAGAAAGGGGAGACTTTTCCCCAATTTTCTTTCCCATTTTCAGCGCCTCATCGAAGAGCCTATCGACCGGTACTACCCTGTTTGCCAAACCAATTCGAAGTGCTTCGTCAGCGCCTACAAATTCGCCCGTAAATACGAGCTCTTTGGCTTTACCCAGCCCCACTATTTGACTCAGTAACTTGGTGCCCGCAGTTGTCACGGTGAGTCCCACTTCAGTTTCCGGAAACCCAAGCCGGGCATCCTCAGCGACGATCCTTATATCGCAGCTCAAGGCGAATTCGCATCCTCCCCCTAAGGCGTAACCATGGACAGCCGCGATCAGAGGTTTGCCCAAACGCATGATCGCACGCTGTATTTCCTGAAGGCCGTCCGTCTCCTCGACCCAGGTCTCGAAACTTTTCCCGGCAGAGGATTCCTTCAGATCCTCCCCCGCACAAAATGCCCTACCTGCCCCGGTGAGAATGACTGCAACCACCTTTTTGTCTTCCTTAGCGAGCTCCAGTTTTTCAATAAAGCTTCTAAGGAGGTCTCCGTTTATTGCATTTAGGCGCTCGGGTCTATTCAGAGTAATAATCCCGACGTTTCCATCTCGACTGTAAAGAACTGCGTTTTTCGCCATATATCCTCCGATTGTCTAGCATTTGACAAAGAATGACTTTAAAGCGAAGCGTCCTCACATTAGTTATCTGCTTCCGTTGTGCTTTTTCTTTCATGAATTTTTCTCAGCTCTTGCTTTAAGATCTTTCCCGTTTTTGTTCTGGGTAATTTTTCTAAAAACTCCACTTCCCTGGGATATGCATGAGCCTCCAGCTTACTTTTCACATGTTGTTTGACGCTTTCCTCCAATGCCTTATCCACCTTCACACCTTCCTTCACCTGGATGAAAGCTTTTACAATTTCCCCTCGAATAGGGTCAGGAACGCCGATCACACCAACCAATGCGACTGCCTTGTGTTTCATCAGACAATCCTCAACTTCACCCGGACCAATCCTGTAGCCTCCACTTTCAATGATATCATCCTGCCTGCCGGTAAACCGAAAGTGCCCATTCATGTCCTTTGTGCCATAGTCACCTGTAAGCATCCAGTCACCTAAAAATTTCTTCTTTGTGGCTTCCGGATTCCGCCAGTATTCCAGAAACATGACGGGATCCGGACATTTGACAGCTATTTGGCCGAGTTCGCCGGGGTTTACAACGTCCCCGCTTTCATTGACTGTCTCAACAATATGACCCGGGACAGCTTTCCCGATCGCTCCAGGGACAATTGTCATCACCTTTGAGCAAAATCCGATAACCAAATCGCATTCCGTCTGCCCATACTGTTCGTTCAGTTCAACGCCAAGGGTTTCCTTACACCATTCAGGAAGCTCTTCTCCCAACGTTTCACCACCGGCTGTTACGGATCTGAGTTGAATATTAAATCGCTTTTCAGAGTTTTGCTCCGCATGCATCATCATTCTTAAAACGGTCGGAACCGCCATTAGATTTCTGACGCCGTGTTTGGCCATTAAGTAAAAGGCCTGTTCCGGGTCGAATTTTCTGGCTCGAAATGCCAACATCGGTAACCCATGGTGCAGGGTGGGAAACAGTGCATCGTATGATCCTCCAATATATGCCCAATCCAGGGGCGTCCACACCAAATCTCCCTCCCTGGGGAATAGATTATGATAAAAATCAAATCCTGGAAGAATACCCAGCAGAATTCGGTGCCCATGAAGCGTCCCTTTGGGCTGCCCGGTAGTACCTGAAGTGTATATTATTAATGCAGGGTCGTCTGGTCTGGTTAATACAGGGCTGAAGTCGCGACTTCCTTTTTCCACAGACTTCCAGAAATCCAAGACATCCTCCTCTGCGCCTGCATCAACAACCATGATCAATTTCAAATTTGGAAGACGCTCTTTAATTTCCAGAACTTTTGGTAAATTCTCTATGTCGGTAATAACTCCCTTGGCTTCGCTGTCTTCAAGCCTATATTCAATAGCGTCCGGACCAAAAAGCGTAAGAAGTTGTACGGCTATTGCACCGATTTTGTAGATCGCAACATGCGAAATTAGAGTTTCAGGCCGCTGAGATAGCAATATTCCAACACGGTCATGTCTCTTTATGCCGTTTGCAGTTAAAGCATTCGCCAGTTGATTTGAAATATTTTTTAATTCCCAAAAGGTGTACTTTTGGTCTCTCCCATCCGGATCGACATAAATAAGCGCCAAGCGATATTTTTCATTCGCCCACTTATCGCAGACATCCACCCCGATATTGTAGTACTCCGGAATTTGCCACTTGAAATTATTATACACTTCCTCGTAGGTTTTTCCTTTCAGCATTTAGTCCTCCTTTCGAGGTCGTTTACGCATGGTCACCTCCCGGGATGCCAAACGACTTGACCTAACCATAGGCCTTACAGTGCACAAATCCGATACCGACACCCAAATCAGGAATGAAAATGGGCTTTTAAGCGTCATTTCTTTCAAAACATTCATTCAGTAATCTTTGCCCGTTCTCATACAATATTTTCGATTTGACATCGTCCTTCACGGGGGCTTCCGTCACCTCTTTTACGGCTCTGACAAAAGAGATCACCGGCCAGTCCGTACCAAATAACACCTGGTCTTGAAGCAAAGAGTTGGCATATTGAAGAAAGGGATCCCATCCGGTTCCATGAGAAAAAATATACTTGGGTGCGACCCCCCCTATTTCAAGAAAGACACGCGGATAAAATTTGCGAGCGATTGCACAAAGCTCTGCCACCCAAGGCCATCCTGAATGGCAGGCCACCAACTTGATGTGAGGAAAATCCAAAAGTATTTTTTCTAAATAGATCGGGCGATCCGCCTCCATAGAATGATTTGGTGCATAGTTTATACCGGTATGGAGCCATAGTGGAATCTTGTATTCTTCGCACACTTGATAAAGCGGGTAGAGCCTTGCATCATGAGGGAGCATATCTAAAAAAGCAGGCTGTAAGCTCAGGCCGACGCATTTTGTGCTTTTGATCGCATTTTTGAACTCTTTTACAGAGCGACTGATACCTTTACGCGGATCCACGCTTACCGCTCCAAAAAATTTGTCAGGATATTCTCTCACCGCTTTTGCGACATTTTCATTGAGAGATGTTGGGTTTTCAAATTCCCATTCACTATGTAAAACGGCCTTTGTAACCGATGCCTGGCTCATTTCTTCCAGCAGAACATCCATGCCGGCCTCATAACGTAGGTCGAAGCCCGCCCGGTCCTGATAATACCGCATGAAGTCTTCCGGCTTATTTTCACCAAAGCTGCGGGGAATACGAACCCTCATGTCAATTACGTCCATTGCAAAAACCTTTTCTATTTCCACGCTGGTTAATCATCATTTATCATTCTATCGATTCTTTAAAACCGAATCTACTTCTCTACATACCTGTCTCTTTCACATGAACATGACTAGAGAAATAGGTTTACCAAAACCAGTGCAAATTCAGGTACATAGGTTACAACCAGGATGACAGGGAGCGCTCCGAATATCATGAAATATGAAGCCGGCTTCACATATTCGTTCAGTTGGAGGTTCCCGCCGATGAGTCCGGCAAGATACAGCATCGGGGCACACGGTGGCGTGATGTTTCCAAGGGACAGATTTGTTACTGAGATCGCGGCAAAATGGACAGGATCGATTCCCACCGACTTGGCTATAGGCAAAAGAAGGGCTGCGGATAATATGTTTCCGGAAACATCGTCGACGAGCATTCCCATCAAGAGCAGAATCACATTCAGCATGAGGAGTACAAGCCATTTGTTGGTTGTAAATTCAAAAATGAAATTCGTCAGTTGCTGAGGCACCTGATAGGTAACCATGATTCGGCTCACCATCAGAATAAAAAACAGCAGTATCATGACCACGCCTGATGTGATCATGGAGTTCTTGATATTTAGACTCATGCCTTTAAATGTCATTGTTCGGTGCAGAAGGAAGCCGACAATTACTGCGTACAAGGCAGACATGCCGGCAGCTTCGGTTGGCGTGAATACGCCCCCGTAAATGCCTCCCAAAACAAGAATCGGCATAAAAAGGGCAAAGCCGGCATGTTTACTGGACCGGCCGATTTCCGTGACAGTTCCTTTCAGGTTTTGTCGCTTTGCCACTTTCACATTTTCCATGTTTCTACTCATGACCAGGTTGATTATGCAATAGGCGGTCATCATGAGAATGCCGGGAATCAACGTACTCAAAAAGGCCGCCAGAATGGAAATTTGAGCGGTCATGGCAAAAACAATCATCGGGATGCTCGGAGGAATGAGTAAAGCCAGCATGGATGAAGCCGCGACCAAGCCTGTGGCATACCCTCTTTCGTAGCCTTGTTCGACCATTTCGGGAATAAGCACCGAACCAATGGCCGCAATAGCCGCTGAGGCGGACCCCGAAATGGCTCCAAAAATGGTGCAGCTGACGACACAGACCATTCCCAGGCCTCCCTTGATTCTGCCCAAAAAAGACATGGTAAAGGCTATCAGTCTACGAGAAATGTCAGCGTCCCTCATCAATCCTCCGGCCATAATGAAGAGCGGAAGGGCTAGCAGCGTGTATGACTCGAGGTTGCGAAAGGCGGAGGGTATGGCAAATCTGGGGTCCAGCCCGGTGATGGATAAAATTGCGAAACCACCAAGGCCGAAGGCGAAGCCCACGGGTACCCCGAGGAGCATCATGATAACAACAAAGGCCATGATAATTAAAACAACCGTCATAGCTCACCTCCGAGTACTTGTTTTGAGCTACCCACCGTCTCTAGCAGGTATCTCAGGAAGTTTACAGTACTGTAAAGCGTCATGAAAATCGCTCCAAAAAACATACTCCCAACGCTAAGGATCCGAGGCCACCAAAGGCCGGTAGTTCTTTCTCCCGTTCCATAAAGCCAGAGGCTGTATTTTGTTGAATGGTAAAGAAACAAAACACAAAGCAGCAAACTCAAGCACCAAGTTATGCTCTTAACCACTGACTTGGAACGTGTTGTCTTGAAGAGCCGTCCTGCCACATCTCCTTGGACATGCGAATCAAATTTGGTTCCAAACACGGCACCGATAAAATACACCCAAACGGCAATCAGCCTGGAGAATTCCTCTAATCCGAAAAGTGGAAATTTAAACACATAACGGAGCACGACCTGGAGAACTACGGTTAGGGCGACTAAAGCCCCTCCCAGTACAATCACTATGGTGCCCCCCTTGTCAATCGCGTTGTCCACACGTGTCCAAATTTTTTTACATCTCTCCCAGGTCATTACGGTTCACCTCGTTCTCAGTGGAAGAGAGCCAAAAGGCCCTCTTCCGAATCTGAACCTATAAAAGATAATTTGTCAGGTGCCCCTGATCAGAACTCCTATTCTGATATTTTCGTTGCATGGGCTTTAACTCTTTCCATCAAAATGGAACCCAGAAGTTCGTCCTGGATCTTGGGCCACGCTTTTTCGCGGACTACCTTGGCGCCTTCCTCCCACTCTTGCTGTGTCACCTCATACACCTTCACGCCGTCGGCCTCGAGTTTCCTTTTGAATTCCTCTTCATCCTTTTCAGCAGCTAAAGCCTGATCACCCATCACTTTGTCTGCACAGTCGGTTAGAATCGCCTGGTCTTCAGATGAAATGGAATTCCAGAGCTTATTGTTCATGGTCAGAAACCAATATTCAAAACAATCCCGCGTAGCCACCCAGTAATTCAGCGCGTCACGCATGACGTAGGCCTCCACTGCAGGACAGGCCGAACGCGCATCTACAATCCCGGTTTGGAGTGCCGTGAATGTCTCTGAGTAAGCAATCGGTGTGGATATAAAGCCCAAGGCCGGAATGTATACTTCGAAGATTCGGATAGGCGGAACTCTCATTTTTATGCCTCTGTAATCAGCCGGGGTCTTGACGACCTTTTCGACTCTCTTCGTATAGGCCATCCCATCCCACGCATTCAGGTAAATGCCGAGAACTTTGAGTCCAATCGAAGAGTAGAGTTCATCAAAAATGGGGGTCAACCATCCTTTTGAACCAATCGCAGCGCGGGCTTCGTCCCACGTAGCAAAAAGATATGGCATGAACATGAGGTTGGTCCGCGGATCGTACGAAGTGGATCCGGCGTTCAATCCGATTTCCAGGGTGCCCATTCGATTCCCTTCAATCTGTTCCATCCAATCACCCAAGGCTCCTGACGGAAAATAAGTGAGTTTGATGCGACCTTCGGATTTTTCGTCCACCAATTTGGCGAATTGCTTGCAACGCGCGGCAGCGGGATGATCCTCAGCGATACCCTGGCTGATTTTCCACTTGTAGCTCTTTCCTTCGGCATCTTGAGAAACAAAAATTGCGCTTACAGCGATAATCGCCATCATGCAAATAAAACTCGATATTCTTGTTCTATTTGAAAAAAAAGCCATTTTTTTCTCCTCCCCTTTTTGAAGTTGACGTTATGATACGCTACCATTTTGCCTTATGATTATCTTCTCCCACGTCACCTCCTTTCTTTCCCGGATTAGAGTCCAACTTCGCAATTTTTCCTTCTGAGGCCGTTCATGATGAAATCGGTATAAATTTTGGCGATTTCTTTCTTTGTGAGACGACCTCTTGGTCGAAACCATAAAGATACTGCCGTGCACATGGTAATTATCCCATAGGAGATAATCTTGGCATCGGTATCGATGAAGGTACCCCCTTTTATCCCGCTTCTGATAAGCTCTTGAAATTTTCTTTCATAGTCATCTCGCATTCGGGTGATTGTCTTATAATTCTTGACGGCCAAACCACGCAACTCGCTATCGGATATTATGACTTCTTTTTGCCGTTCAATATGAAACATGATGTGAGCATGTACCGCAGCTCGCATTCTTTTATCAGCACTTTTCAAGCCGTTAAGATTCTTTTCAAGATTCGTATCCAGGTCAATCATCGTAGTTTTGAAAATATCAAAAAGGATCTCTTCTTTATTTGAGTAATGGTAGTAAATACTGGATTTTTGAATGCCTGCCGCGTTTGCCAGTTCGCTGATACTGGTCGCAAAATAGCCTTTCTTGTAGAATAAGTTGATGGAGATTTTCTTAATGGTATCCTTCATATTTGGCATCGTTTATTCAGTCCTGTTTTTGTTAACCTGTTTTAAATGATAGGGTGAAAAGGGATATACGCCAAGCGTTCGATTTTCGCGCATTCACCCGAGAATGCGGTATTTACTGTCTGGGAAAAACGACCGAACGACCGGTCGTTAGATAACGTTAACCTGATGATTTGCACCTGTCAAGAAAAAAAGACGCTGTCACAAAAAAAGGAGGTCCGAGTCAAAACGCATCATATTTTGAGTAGTTAAATTGCCTGGTTATCAGATATTTTAAATATTTTTTGTATTCAAATGGTAGTGGAAAAGAATTTGAAATTCCTTTCTCGTTGAGTTAAGAAGAACTCTGAACTCGTCTTGCCGCTCGCGCATTCTCTTTTCTTTGATAATACTATCTCACTGCAAAGGTCAGGTTGTATACACGCTCGGAGGCCCTATGGAGGTTTGTATCGACAAAAGAGAGCTCCTTTACACCCCCGATCAAATGTTTGACTTGGTTGCTGATATAGAGAGCTATGGGGCCTTCGTACCCGGATGGCTGAACGCAACGATCATAGAAAAAGATGGAGATGTGGTTTACGTGGACCAGGAGGTCGGCCTGGGCATGTTTCATACAAGCTTTGTCAGTCAGGGAATTTTCACACGCCCCGAAAGCATTGAAATTACATCCAGCGACGGGCCTTTTGTTTAC
>JAWOGN010000234.1:0-3088 GCA_046496815.1 Desulfatiglandaceae bacterium | reverse complement strand
GTTCTCCAGGAAACCAAAAGTAGGTTTGATTCGGATAAAGAGGCTGCAATAGACTGGCAGCAAGCAAAAAATGATCTTCGGAAACGTTTCGAATGAAAATCAAAGTACTCACCTCGGCTATAGAGGATTTGTACGAAGGTCGGAAGTTTTATGAAAAGCAAAGAGGGGGTTAGGGGAATATTTTTTTGATTTCCGAGGTCCATTTTGCTCGGCTCAAATAATCCGGAAATTTATCCAACAGTTCAAAATAATCAGATAATAAAAGTCCGTTTAAAAAGAAAACCGGCACGCAACAAACCTTTCCGGCGTCAGGTTTACTGATTCGTTATGTTGCATCTTCATTGAATTCTTACTCGGAGGACTTTGATGTTCGCTTCAGCTGCAGCAAGTCTCAATTGTTCGTCGAAAGAAGGCGTCAATATGATTCCACTCACATCCTTTCCTTCGGTCTTGGCCCAATTCTCCCGAACGTATCCAATATATCTCAAAATCTGACCTACCACGCTGTCAGAACTATGCCCTGCTTTTAGCTCCAAAACCACAAAATTACCATTCTTGTCTCGGCATATAAGATCGCTTCTTCCAACCCCCAATCCCATATTGCACTGCTGTTGTATATCGTCTTCTGCCAGTACCAGACTGATTTGAGACAAATTGGCCTTTACGGCTTCTTCCAAACCAGATTCAAGGACAAAAAAGTCCCCATCTGTTGAACCATAACCGAGATTTCTATATATCTTCGACGCAAGATGCACTACGTCCCAATCTTTTTCTTCCAAACGAATTATTCTCGATCGGTGATCTTGGTTGGATAGCTCGGACCTTATTACTTCAAAGGGTAAAACAGCATCCCAACGCTCTATCTCCGATATAGGGAACCATCCTGCTTCAGTCCCGTGCTTATCGAAAGTCTGGGTGTCAGGCTCCCAATCTCCTGCAATTTCACAAGTGCCCCAGAAACCTGTTCCGTACTCGCGAAAAAGCACTCTATCTCCAACCGAAATAGTTCTTCGGTTACGTTCAGATTGTTTAAATCTGTTTCCGTATGCGTCGAGGCCATTTGCTTTCCGATGCTTGCCCCACTCCCGATCCAGCTTCTTGAATCCGGCTTCATCGACCGCCCCAATCTTCCGCAAGGCGAACAGTGCAGTCCGGATTGAGATCGGTGGGAGTTCCATCCTTCCACCGCACTCCTTACAGGTCATCCGTGGCGGATTGACTCCTCGGAGATCCCTGATAGTCTGCCGCTTTTCAGTCATGTAGCGACAGAAAACTGCAAGTTCTTCCTAAGTCATGTCAGTTGACCAATGCGACTTGAGATCGTCAAGCATCTCCGGAAACCACGCTCTTTGTGCATCACCGATAGGTATTGTGTTGCGTCTTCTTTCCGATCATAACGCTGCGGTCAGGAACAGCAAGGGCTGCCATAGACCTTTGAAAAAGTAAAAATGGATGCGCCCGCACTAATTTTCATAGCGGCCTATCCCATGCTGTTGCTTGTACTGCATGGTTTACGTTAACTTCATTTTTTATTTTAATTACGGAACTCTATACCAAATTTATCGAAAAAACGAACAACTTTCACATAGACATCGGTAATGCTGGTCCCTTTAATAAAATTCGCCAGAAATTGACCCTGCTGGATTTTATAACCAAAATTTGGCAACAGCAATCCGGACAGATTTCAAATTCGGTAAAAAAAGCAGATTTGATGCACCATGCGGCTATTCCACCAACCAAATCAAGCTCTTTTCTTGCACACTTCCATTATATTTCATGCGTTTGGGTTCAGCCATAATCAATTCGTCATTGAATATGTTGCTGAATGGCATCTATCACCTCATCCCACACCTGCGGAAGAATATCCAAATTGTGGCCCATACCTTTAATCGCCCGCATTTTTGCACCCGGGATCGCATCTGCCGTATCTTGACCACAGGCCAAAGGTACAAGAGGGTCAATATCACCATGGATAACCAACGCCGGGACATCCACTTTTTCAAGCAGGGGCCTTCGATTCCCAGACGCGATGATGGCAGCTAGTTGTCGGATGGATGCTGCCGGATTCATCCCCCGATCATAGAAAATGGCCTCCCGGCTGCGGACCTTGTCCAAATCAATCTCCACACCTTCCCCACTCAGGACCTGCCAGACTTTTACCCTGAAGTCGATAAAAGCCTGCCGCTCTTCGGGTGGCGGGGTGAAAAGAACTTCCTGGGCCTCGGGGGTCGGGCCCGGCAGTGAGGGATCACCTGTGGTGGACATGATAGATGTCATGGACGAAAGCCGATCCGGATAGTATATAGCCATGGTCTGTGCAATCATGCCCCCCATTGACACTCCTGCCACATGGGCCTTTTCAATGCCCAGGCCATCCAGAAGCCCTATGGTGTCCTCAGCCATGTCCTTTAGAGTGTAAGGTGCATTCATCGGTTTGCCCTGCACCGCATTTTGCATGAATTCTGACAGGTCCGGAATGCCGGAGTTCGAGCACCAGGTGGAGTGCCCCACGTCCCGGTTATCAAAACGTATCAAGTAGTTCTTTTGATCTGCCAGGGTTTGGCAGAAATCAAGCTCCCAAGCCACCATCTGCATGTTAAGCCCATGGATAAGTATCACGGGGCGATGAGCAGGATTTCCAAAAGTGTCATAGGCTATCCGGATTCCGTTGGAATCCACGTATGCTTCAGCTGTTTGGTTAATCTGATTCATGGCTGACGCCTCCTTGTGGGCGGCAAAACATACTGATGTTACCAATCAGTGGGCTATTTTTCCATTGAAACGGAATCTCTCAGTCCCTTACCCATCCCCATTCATCCGCTGCTTCAACTTCCCAGAGCTCTTGAAAGTTACAACCCGGCGAGCATCAAGAAGCATATCTTCATCAGTTGCCGGGTTTCTTCCTCTCCTGGGAGCTTTATCTTTCACCTGAAATTTCCCGAATCCGGAGACCAGGACGTCTTCACCATTTTCAAGGCTATTTTTTATAATTTCCAGAAGGTCCTCAATAATATTTGCGGCATCCTGCTTTGAAAAGCGAAGATCGCTGATACGCCTAATGAGTTTCATTTTTGTTAATGACATTGGG
>JAWOGN010000089.1:0-7463 GCA_046496815.1 Desulfatiglandaceae bacterium | reverse complement strand
TGTAATAACAGTGGATTAGATGAATGGGGAAAAAGCGTAGGGAAGGGTGAACCGATGGGTTTGGCCTCAATATTTGGTGGAACCTCCACATATTGAGGGAGTCTTTAAGGAGAGCCGGTTCTCAATCTCGCTCCTTGGTCTTCGGACGGACGATCCCGAGCTTATGCATCCGCGCTCTCAAGGTGCTCGGGTGGAGACCCAGAATCGCTGCGGCCCCGTCCTTTCCCTCGATGCGCCATCGGCATTCCGAAAGGATCTTGAGGATTTGGTTTTGCTCCGCCTCTTCGAGGGTTCTTACGCCGGATGACGGGGAAAGGAAGGAAAACTCCAGTTTATCCGCCAACTGCAAAGTCGGCCCGGGGCACAGGATCACGGCCCGTTCAAGGACGCTTTCCAGCTCCCGGACGTTCCCTGGCCACGGGTAATCCTGCAGGGCCTTCATCATCTCCTTCTGAATTGACGTGATCTGTTTTCCCAATTTCCTGGCATATCGCGACAGGAAGGTCGTGACCAACAACGGAATGTCTTCTTTCCTCTGCCGCAAGGGAGGGACAGTGATGGGGAAAACGTTGAGCCGATAGTAAAGGTCCTTGCGGAATCGCCCCTCGCGGACCTCTTCCTCAAGGTTTCGATTGGTCGTCGCCACGATCCGCACATCAACCTTGATGGTATGAGATGAGCCCAGGCGCTCAAACTCATTATGCTGGATGACCCGGAGGAGCTTTGCCTGCAGCTCCAGCGGCAGTTCCCCGATCTCGTCAAGACAGATGGTGGAACCGTTGGCGACCTCGAACCGGCCTGCCCGGCGGGTATCGGCCCCGGTAAATGCTCCTTTCTCCCGGCCGAACAATTCGCTCTCCATCAAATTGGCCGGCAGGACGGCACAGTTGACGGTGATCAGCGGCCGATCCTTGCGAGGGCTCATGTTATGGATGGCGGCGGCGATCAGCTCCTTTCCCGTACCGGTCTCGCCAAGGATAAGGACCGTTGTGTTCGCAGGAGCGACCTGCTCCGCTCGATAGAGAACATACTTGAGCGCATCACTTTCCCCGACAATATGGTCGAAGTGATGTTTCATTTTGCTCTCATGACGAAAGTAAATATTCTCGGCCTCGAGCTGGTTTTTCAATATTTTGATTTCAGAGAGAGCCGTCTGAAGTTCGACAGCTTGCCGTTCCAGTTCGTTGTGAGATTTTTTTAAAGCCTCTGCTGTAAGTTTCCGTTCAGTGGTGTCGCGGATGTTACACTGAATCACTTTATGATGATTGACCAGATAGACATTACTGACAAATTCTACGGCAATTGGCCGTCCCTCTTTCGTCTCAAGCGGCAAATCATGGTAGCGAACATATCCTTTGCTCTTCAGTTCCAAAGAGGTGGCTTTTGATGCTTCAATATCTCTAAAGGCGCCAAATTCCCAGAGTTTCTTCCCTAAGACCTCCTCATGTGAATAACCCAACATTTCTAACAAGAATGGGTTAACATCCACTATTTGTTCTGTCTCGGCATCGAGGATTAATATTCCATCTTGGGCTGCTTCAAAGAGACGGCGGTAGCGAGTTTCAGAAATTTTTAGCGTCTCCTCCATCTTTTTGCGCTCGGTGATGTCCACCATCACGGCGCACACCGCACCGGGCATATCCGTGTTCCGAAGGCCGCTTATGGAAAGTAAGACAGGTACGGAAATTTCACCTGCGGCTTTTAACGCCAATTCCCCATTGCTGTTCCCCTTTAACCCCCGCTCAATCAATGCCTCAAATAGCTGAAGGTCTGTTGATGAAACGTATCGGTAGATTGAAGATCCTATCACTTTTTCCAGAGACACGTTGACGATATCTGCAAAACGTTGGTTACAGTAAAGGATCGTACCCTCGGGGGCAAGGGTGACAGCCCCTTCGTTCATGGTTTCGACCATGACCCTGTAAGGATGATCGGCCCCCGATAGTGTAAAGACGCGATCTCCTTCCGCGGTTGAGACAACCAGACCATCCACCTCACCGCCTTGGATGGCGCGCAGGGTTTCCTCAGCTTCCATCAGCCGCGATCTGAGTTCCTGCAACTCATCCAAAAGGTGTTGGCGTGTCTTATCCGATTTGTTCATGGATGCGCACTCAGGATGTCTTGGCTTTCAGATCCATGCCTGTCAGAACCTTTTCCGTATCCGACATGTCGCCGATGAGCCTCCGGAGTGGCAGGGGGAGCGTCTTGATGAGCGTTGGCGCGGCAATAATCTGTTCTCCCTTGGCCAGCCCGGGTTGTTGGTAGAGGTCTATCACCTCGAGTTCGTAACGGCCCGCCAGGTGTTCGTCACAGATTTTCCGGACATTGGCGATGGCCAGGGTTGACCGTGGGGTCAACCCGGTAACATACAGCCGAAGAACATACGCTTCGCTGTCGCGCCCCGCTGGGGCCTTTTCGAGTGCCTCAGCGCGGGTTTTCCCTCTTTTCACCGCCATCTCTGCTACTCCAAAAGTGAACCTATTATCCGGAGCCGGAACGAATGTCGAGGCCCACCAGGACGCGCTCCGTGTTGGCCAGATCTCCGATGATCTTTTTAAGCGGTTCCGGAAGCTTCCTTACCAGTGTTGGTACGGCAATAATCTGATCCCCTTTGGCAAGCTGG
Source organism: Desulfatiglandaceae bacterium (assembly GCA_046496815.1). GTDB lineage: Bacteria > Desulfobacterota > DSM-4660 > Desulfatiglandales > Desulfatiglandaceae > JAWOGN01. The sequence continues at coordinate 4,840 of JAWOGN010000089.1, read as the reverse complement.
GGTTTCTGTAAAAGGTCTATCACTTCAATGTTGTATTTCCCCGCGAGGTGCTCTTCGCAGATCTTCTTCAGATTTGCAAAGGCCGTAATCGATTTCGGGGTCTGACCGGCGACATATAACCGGAGATTCCAGATCTCTTCCGTGGAACCGGCCGTTGCCTGCTTTTCCTTCCCTGGCGAGACGGTTTTCATCCTAATCTCCTTTCCCGCTTCTTTTTCGAGCGTTTCGTCGGGCTGCCGAAGGTTCCTCCTTGCGGAGATGCGCCATTTCCAAACGGTTGTCTGCCAGGGCAGCTTGCCTTCGCCGCTCTTCTTCCGCCATCAAACGCAGTTCTTCAGATTCCGCATCCAATTCGGCGCGGAGGGCTGCGATTTTTGTTTCCAGGGCCTTTCTCTTGCGCTCCTGCTCGCGGAACTTGCGATCCACTTCACGTTGGCGCGCCAGCTCAGAGGCCTTTTCCTTGGCATCCTGGATTGCCCGAGCACTGCCGGTTAATACCTCGCCGGAGCCGGTATAGATGTCAACAAGGTCAATGCCCTGATTCGAGAGCAGGAACTCCTGAATCTGGTTGGAGTGGGGCATGCCGCGGGATTTTAAAATGTAGAGGCCCCGGTTGCGTTCCCCATTGAGTTCGATATCCCGCAGGAGAAGCCACGTATCGATCAGAGATGATATCTCTTCGCTTGTGCGTTCAAGGCCGCTACCGAAATGGGTGAGGTCGGTAAGGAGAGTGGAGATCTTTTGCATCTTCAAATAGTCGATAAGGCGCGTTAATATGGATTTCACTTCTGGTGCGGTTCCCACGTTGATCAGGTTGCTGATCGGGTCCACGATGAAAATCCGGGGTTTGAACGTCTCGATCGCCTTGTGGAAGGTGACAAGGTGCATCTCAAGGCCGTAAAGCGAAGGCCGGGCTGAATGGAACTCGAGAAGCCCCTTCTTCACCCACCGATTGAGATCCATGCCGATGGAGCCCATGTTCCGGATGATCTGTCTGGGCGATTCTTCGAAGGCAAAATAGAGGCAGCGCTCGCCTCGCCGGCAGGCGGCGTCGGCAAAGGTGGTCGACAGACTTGTCTTGCCTGTGCCTGCTGTGCCGGAGACGAGGATGGTGCTGCCCCGGTAGAACCCCTTGCCGCCAAACATGGCATCCAACTTGGGAACGCCCGTGGAGATGCGCTCCGTGGAAACGGGGTAGTCGAGCCCGATGGAGGTGATGGGCAGGATCGAGAGGCCTCTCTCGCCTATCAGGAAGGGATACTCGTCGGGGCCGTGAGATGAACCGCGATACTTAACAATGCGCAGGCGGCGGGTCGCAATTTCGTTCACGATGCGGAAATCGAGGAAGATCACGCAATCGGCGACATATTCTTCGAGCCCGTAGCGTGTCAGCGTCTTGTCGCCTTTTTCTCCCGTAACGACGGCTGTCACGCCACGATCTTTCAACCAGTGAAAAAGCCGACGAAGCTCTGCCCGAAGGATGGTGGCATTCGGCAGCTCGGAGAAAAGGGCTTCGATGGTATCCAAGACAACCCGTTTCGCTCCAATGGAATCAATGGCGCTCCCCAGTCGGATGAACAATCCCTCCAGATCGTACTCACCCGTCTCCTCAATCTCACTTCGCGTGATGCGGACGTGATCCGTTTCGATGAGACCCCGCGCCATCAGCTCATGGAGATCAAAACCAAGGGACATAAAGTTCTTTGCAAGGTCCTCCGGCGTCTCCTCGAAGGTCATGAAGACCCCGGGCTCTCCATAATCCATGGCGCCCCGCATAAGAAATTCCATGGCGAAAAGCGTTTTGCCGGCGCCCGTACCGCCGCAGATCAGCGTGGGCCTGCCTCTCGGAAGCCCTCCCTTTGTGACCTCATCGAGACCGCTGATGCCCGTCGGGCATTTTTGAAGAAAATCAAGATCATGTCTTGCTTTACCCATCGTCGTCTTCCTGCACCTTTAAAAATCTGAAGTTATGACTGTAAGGGGTTGCGGTAAGATACTATCAAGGCATATTTAAATGTAATTTATAAAAAAAGGCATTACTTTGCAAGAGAAACTAGTCTCAACCATTAATCTGAAACTGATACCGCTTCAGACAGGGCAAAAATACCTACCCGGTCCACGCACGAAAGATTTTAATTGCCGTCTTTTTCGGCCGCGCTCTCGTGGGCCAATCGGATCGCTTCGTGCGCCGCCTCGTTTTCTGACAGCGGGCTGCTCTTTGCGATTTCTTCCACCACGTGGCGGTAGCAATCCCGGGTGGCAAAATCCATCATGCCGTAGACGCCGCCGGGATCCTTACGCAGGGTCTGCTCGACAATGCGCATCGTCTCTACGAACTCGCGCCACTCCATCGCCCCGAGAAACCGGAGGCTGCCGATGCTGTTGCTTATGGAAACCTGTTCGGCCTGAATTCGTCGCCTACAAAATGATCTGGAAAAACATCTGATCATCCAGCTTCGTCGGTACAAATCGAGACTCAGCGTGCCCCGGTCCGGAGACTCTGCTTTATATCCGGAGTCGCCTCCTTTAGGTACCGGTAGAAATCGCTGTCCGTCGTTAGGATAGCCATCGAATTCTCATTTGATTTCTCCCCGTAAACCTCCAGGGTGCGCAGGAATGCATAGAACTCCGGATTGCGGCCGTAGGATTGACCGTATATCTGTGTGGCCTCCGCATCCGCCTTGCCGCGAATTTCCTGTACCCGCCGGTAAGCGGTGGAGCGGATCCGGCGCAGTTCCTTTTCCATCTCCCCGAGGATCTCGGCACTCCGGCCCTCTCCCTCGGAACGAAATTGTGCGGCGATGCGCTTGCGCTCGGAGATCATCCGGGCGTATACCCTCTCCCGCACGCTCTCCACATAATCCAGGCGTTTGATCCGGACGTCCACAAGCTCGATTCCATACTGCGGTATGATCTTACGGGACTCGGCCAAAATGGTTCGGGTGATCTGCTCACGGCCGCGGGTGATCTCCTTCTTTATCTCCTTCTCCCGCTCCTCCGTGACCTCCTCCATGGCCTCCTTCTCGGGGACCTCCCATGAGGCGCTTCGGACAAGCTCGACCAGTTCGCTGCTGGAGACCTGATCCCGCACCACAGAATCTATGATGTCGTCCAGGCGAGACTGGGCGCCTACTTCCGTGTCCACGTTCTCCAGAAATTTCCTTGCATCCGAGATGCGCCACCGGGCCGTAGTGTCCACCCAGATGAACTCCCTTCCCTTCGTGGGAATCTGGTTCGGATCCCCGTCCCAGATGAGGAGGCGTTTTTCGAAACGCCGAACCTTCTGTATAAGAGGAATTTTGATATGCAGTCCGGCCTGGGTTACGGTCTCGCCGACGGGCCGGCCGAACTGCACGATCACCGCCTGCTGCCCCTCTTCCAGCGTATAAAACCCGCTCAGGATCGCAATGCCGATAATCGTTGCCAATACAATGGTCGCTATATTGAATGTCCCTTTCATTTTTTGCCTCCTTCAGGAATCGGTCCCCCCACCAAACCGGACTCCAGTGAGAGCCACGGTACCAGGGCCTTCTGTTCGGCATCCACGATATAAAGTCCTTTCAGCTCCGCCAAGAAGCCGCCCATGGCCTCGAGGTAAAGGCGACGGCGTGTGACCTCCGGGGCGTGTTCGTATTCCGCGAGTATGGCCTGGAAACGGTCGGCCTCGCCTTTGGCCCGATTGACCCGCTCGAGCGCATAACCTTCCGCCTCGCTTATGCTCTGGGTCGCCACTCCCCGGGCCTTGGGTATCTCCCGGTTGGCCTGCTCCTGGGCCTGATTGATCGTACGTTCCCTGTCCTGGCGCGACTCGTTCACCTCGTTGAAGGCCGGCTTCACCGTATCCGGGGGTGTTACGTCCTGGAGCTCCACGGTCACCAAACGCACCCCGGTCTCATAGTCGGACAAGACCTTCTGGATCTCCGCCTTCGCTTCGCTGGAGACCCCTACACGTCCGACAGTGAGTACATCGCTGCCGAGCCGGTTCCCGACCACCCGGCGCATAATCGCTTCGGTGACATCACGGATCGTTTTGCGGGTGTTCCGCACATGGAAAAGATACCGGATTGGATCGTCAATGCGGTATTGGATGATCCACTGGACATCGATGACGTTGAGGTCCCCTGTCAGCATCAGGGACTCGGCCTTGTCGTAAGGCTTTTCCACATACCTCGTTTGCTGACCGGCCGCAAGGGTCCGAAAACCGAATTCCTCCTTGAGCACGCGGGCCGTGGGCACCGTGCGCACGGTTTCGATGCCGTAGGGCAGCTTGAAATGCAGGCCGGGCTCTGCCGTTCTCACAACCTTTCCAAAGCGCTGCACGATCCCCGTCTCTTCCGGCTGGACCGTGAACCAGACTGACCAGGCCAAGATCAGCGCCGCCGCAATGGCGATCAAGATAATGATCGGGCCTCCCTTGAAGCCCCTCCATTGCTGCAGGACCTTTGCAATGACCTCCTCTAAAGAGGGGGTCTGTCCCCGGGGACGAAAATCTCCTCCAACCATTTAGCACCTCCTTCCGCCACGAAAGAAATTGTGGCACGTTTAATGCTGAGATATCCCGTAGACTTTTCCTGCCGGCTGTCATTTGTCGGAACCTGCCGTGGTTCATAGGAAGCCTTAGAGCGCCTACCAGCACAACGTCCGCGCTGTTTCTCAACCCCTGAAATGATCATTTCTACTTCTTCCCCTTGATCCGTAACAGTCACGATAACAACAGCCTTCCTGCGGTCAACCCACAGACCCACCGTTGTTTTCATCGGTTCCCCCTTTCTTTGCTACCCCCACAACGCAAGAAATTGGAGGACTTAGTGAGGAGACAAAAGGTTGTTTGGATTTCTAC
>JAWOGN010000016.1:0-4332 GCA_046496815.1 Desulfatiglandaceae bacterium | reverse complement strand
CTCCAAACCGCTTATGGCGGGTGGTTCGCTCTTGCGGGCTCCGGACACGCTTACGCTCAGTCGGATGGAATCTGCTATGGTGGCTTCCGTTCGGTCCAATTTCAGGGTCACCGATACATCCGCACCGGCAGAAGAAGTGACGAGCATAAAGAAAATCGACCACAGATAAACGCAGAACCACAAAGACCTTCTAAATTGTGATGCTGAAACAATGTCCATGACTTTCATCTCTAAAACCAATCTTTTGTTCCGGACCCCGCCGATTGAGTCATAGGGTGTTACCAGTCTTTGCTTGAGAGCGCATCACGTTGTTTATCTTCGGAAAGCTGAAAGCGCAGGAACCGTGAACGATCCTCTTTGAGATTGTCCAGCAGAGCTTCCGCTTTTTTTTGATCCAGCGATGCTTCAGGTTGATCAGTCGTGTCATCTTTTTTCTGTTCAGGCATGGCCTGAAGCGGGCTTAGCTCCCCTGACAGATCCTTGGGGGTCTCGGTTTCCGCCTCCTGGTCCCGACTGGCCGTGTCCTGTTTTCCCTGTTCAGCATCCTTTTGTTTTTTGGGTTCTTTCTGCGCTTTCCCCTTCTCTTGATCCTTGGCCTCAGACTGCTGTTTGGCGGCGTCTTCGTCCTTTTTTTCCGATTTGGATGAATCCTTTTTGTCTTCTGATTGGCCGGAGTCTTTTTGGCCTTCTTTCTTCTGTTCCTCGATTTTTTTGTTCTTCAGCTTCTCAAGTTCGCGCAGGGCCAGCTCCAAATTATACTTGGCATCGTCGCTCTCGGGGTTTAGCAGAAGCACTTCTTTGTATTGGGAGATTGCCGATTCAAAATCCCCTTCCTTAAACGCCGCATTGCCCAGGTTGTAAGCCGACTTGAACTGGATATTTTCATCCTCCGTTCTTCTCAGCACACTGGAAAAAGCAGCCTTGGCTCCCTGAAAATCCGAGGCCTGGTAGGCCGCACATCCCCGGTTGTAACGGTAGCGTATGTCCTTGGGCCGATCCATGTCGGACCGGGCATAGGCTTTTTCAGCTTCGCTGAAGCGGCCATTCCTATATAGCTCATCCGGGTCTTCCGCTGCTGTAGCAAAAGTGGAGTAGACAAATGGGAGCAACAAAACCCCTTTGATCAAATGCTTTATCAATTTATCTCCTTATTTTTTTCTCTTCTCAAGGCATAAGCGCTAGTCTTATTATTACTCCGACAATTAAATACCTCAACGTCGTCATTCCGGCGAAAGTCCCCATACATAGACGGGAACTTCGACAGGAATCCAGGTGGGTACTGGATGCCGGATCAAGTCCGGCATGACGGAGTTAGTGTATTTGGTTACCGGTTTAACAAGACCGATGATGGCTCACTATTCATTCCCCTCCCTTGACGGGAGGGGTTAGGAGAAGAGATAAAAAACCTATTGTCCCGGGGCTTCTTTTCTCTCGGCAATCAACCCCTCCAGGAGCAGAAATAGAAAGGCAGCCAACACGAACAACATAAAGCGTTCCTCGTAGACCTTGATTTTGCCGCTCTTAAGTGTTTGCGCCTCTGTCCTGGATTTGATTCCTTCAAAATAGAGGACATCCAAATCCAGGTCGCCGGCAACCGATCGGACATAGGTCCCACCGGTAACGGAGGCGATTTGCCTGAGACTGTCTTCATCAAGTTTTGACAGCACGAGTTTTCCGGCTGCATCCTTTTTGAAACCACCCTTTCCGTCGCCGGCAGGGATGGGACCACCCGAGGGCTCGCCGATCCCGAAGACAAACAGCTTGATGCCTTTTTCCGCTGCCTTTTTGGCTGCTTCGAGACCCTTTTTTTCATTGTCCTCTCCATCCGTGATGAGGAGGATGACCTTGTCGGTTTCCGACTTGAAGTCAAAGGAGACCACGGCGCTCTCTATCGCAGCACCCAGATCCGTGCCGGCCACTGGAATGAGATCCGGCTCAAGTGCGCTCAGAAACATCTGAAGCGCAGCATAGTCCAGCGTCAGGGGGCACTGGACAAAGGCAGTGCCGGCAAAGGCGATCAATCCCACCCGGTCTCCCTCTACAATGCGCAAAAAATCCAAGATTTCCCGTCTGGCCCGCTCAAGTCGGTTTGGCTCGATATCCTCCACCAGCATGCTTCCAGAAACATCCACCAAGACCATGATGTCCACGCCTTTTTGGCTGACCTCCTGGTAGTGGCTGCCCCACCGGGGTCCTGCCAGGGCAAAGATCATGAGACCCAGTGAAGCCAACAGGAAAAGCCCCTTGAGGAAGCGGCTCCCCATTCGCTCCGCTCCGGTCAGTCGCGCCAAAAGATCCGAATCGGCAATCCGCTCCATGGCCCGCTTTTTTTGCCGGCTGTAAACCATACGCCCAACCAGGGTCAACGGCAAAAGCCAGAGCAAATGCAATATCCAAAGATGGGCCAGGGTCATGGAATGACCCTCAAGAACGTTGTGCGCAGGAAGATCTCCAATCCCAGCAGGATGAGAGCCGGAACAAGAAAGTACCGATAGAGTTCCCTAAAATGAAAAAACTCCTTGACCTTGATCTCCGTCTTCTCCGCACGATCTATGATATCGTATATTTCTGAGAGCTGCCGGCTGTCGGAGGCTCTGAAATACCTGCCGTTGCCGATCTTCGCCACCTGCATCAACATCTCTTCATCCAGGTCCACCCGCTGATGAACAATGCGCGTGCCAAAGAGGTCTTTGACTCTAAATGGTGCCGGTCCTTTACCCCCCACGCCGACGGCATAAATCTTTACGCCCAGAGCCTGTACGGCATCGGCTGCCTGTTCGGGTGTTATCTCCCCCGCGTTGCTGCGCCCGTCGGTCAAAACGACCAATACCTTGCTCTTGGCCTTCAGATCTTTCAACCGTTTCCCACCGATGGCAATGGCGGACCCGATTGCTGTGCGGTCTCCGGCCATGCCGATTTTCATTTTTTCAACCAAACTCAAAAGGAGCCCCTTGTCCAGCGTCAACGGGGCTTGCGTAAAGGCTTCCGCCCCGAAAACCACCAGGCCGATCCGGTCCATCTCCCGCTTTTCAATAAAATCACTCACGACTTTCTTGACAGCCGTGAGGCGGGAAACCGGCTCGCCATCGAGTTTGAAATCCAAGGCCCGCATAGACCCTGAAGTATCCAGGCACAGTATGATATCCACCCCGGGCGATCGGATTTCGCGGGATACATTGTAGAGTTGAGGCCGTGCGGCAGCCAGAATCAGCAGAACGAGGCAGGCCGTGCGAAGCGCCATGGGGATTCTAAATAGCAGCTTGTTGCCGCCTCCCGCCAGTTGAGCCGCCCGGAAGGTTATGGAGTGACGAATGCCGGCAGGTTTTCTCCACAACTGAAACGCGGCCCATCCCGCAACAGCCGTCAGCAGCGCCAGAAGCGCCGGATACGCAAACCGGAACATCATGGCATTGCCTCCCGGGAACCGGGATAAGACCCCGCAGTTTCATCGGTTGGACTGGTTTCCTGGATATAGTTGAGGGCGGCCTTCACCGCCTCCGCTTTCCTGGCCGGCGTCGGCACCGCATCCGCAAACTTGACTAGATCGGCCTGACGCAGCAACAGGAGGAGGCTTCGATCGGGCTCCGTATTAATGTGGTGAGCAATTTCTTCCGTGGTGAATTCAACCGCCGGAAATCCCCGGATGGCTTCCAGATAACGCCTCAAAATTTCTGAGAAACGGAAGTAGAATGCCTTGACATGACCGTTTTCGAAGAGACTTCGGCCCTCCAGTTCTTCAATTTCCTTGACTGCCCGGATATGTGGCGGGTCCGGAGCAGCGGCCATCAATCCCCTTCGGCGTCGCGTTCGGTACCACCAGATAAACGAGAACACCCCCAGCAGAAATGCAAGCCCGGCGCCAACCCATGGCAGGAGTTTCAACCAGGGCGCTTTTGTCGGGATGATCCCCTGAATCGGCCGCAGTTCAGCTTCTTCGGGTTTTTCACCCAGGTTTGAAAGCACGGTCAATGAAACCGGGTTCGTTGAGAGTGTCTGTGGCTTGCCTTCTTTATCCAAATAGCCGAGAGAAAGCGGCCCTGTTTTCCAGGAACCCAAACGGTCAACCAGCAGCTTGATTTCAATCTGGTTGAGGCCTATTTCCCGGTCGACCTGGGTCAGATTCTCAAGACCTCCGATCTCGGGGATATCATAAAAACCCCCACCCTTCGGAAGACGATAATTCAGGATAAGCGTCACCACGCTCCCTACCGTCGCCGAGTCCTGATCCAGTGAAGCACTCAGGCTTGGTTCGGCATCCTCCCTGTCATCCTGAAATGACAAAACAGGCCGGCAGAGCAAAACAAAAAGAACCACCCAAGGTAAAAGATACAG
>JAWOGN010000011.1:0-4360 GCA_046496815.1 Desulfatiglandaceae bacterium | reverse complement strand
GTTTTTCAGGGGTTTCGATCATAAGGTCCTGGTCGGACAGCATCATTATTTTCTCATACTCCGGTTGGGTGATGATATTCTTATGGATGGCATTTTTAATCATCGAATTTAATCCAGCCTCTCGTTGCAATATATCGCATGAACTGACCGATTCTTCTTGCCGCTTCATTTTACTCACCCAATGATTTCTTGATCCGGCCCTGTTTCTCCTGAATCTTTCCCTGAATTTCCTCGATTTTACCTTTGGTTTCCAGGTCAGTATTTCCGACTATTTTCCCCACCGTCTTTTTTACCTTTCCCTTGACTTTGTGCAGGTTGCCTTCTGCATTATCCCGTGTGCTTGATTTCATCATATCCATAATTGATCCTCTTTCAGATTTTTTTTCTTCCCATGATCAGAAGCCCGATACCGCGCATCAAAGCAATGGCACCAATGATGGGCGGTAACGGGATGGTTCGCTTATTTTACAACCAAACTGTTCTTAACCGATGTGACCCCTTTCACCCTCCGGGTGATTTCCTCAGCCCTGGCAGCGGCTTCGGCGGAATCCACAAAACCGCTCAGTTGTACTTCTCCCTTGAACGTCTCCACATTGATCTGGAACACCTTCAGCATGGGGTCCTCCAGTATTGCCGCCTTAACCTTGGCGGTGATGACGGAGTTATCCATGTATTCGCCCGTGCTTTCACTTGTTCGTGTTCCTGCACACCCTGCCATGAGGGCCGTCAGAAACAGTAGGATAACCAACTGTCTAAAAAAACGGATCTTATTCATAATGACACCTTTAAATTATAAATTCATGGGATGGAGTTCAACACGCCGGTTCAGGGCCCGTCCCTGAGCTGTGTCGTTAGGCGCCACCGGTTTGGAGAATCCGAATCCTTCAATGCTCAGACGCTCTTTTTGAACCCCTTTGCTTACCAGATAGGTCTTTACGGCCTGGGCCCGTCTCATGGACAGCGCATCATTGTATGCTTTGGAGCCGACATTGTCCGTATGACCTTGAACTTTAACAGTAATCTGGGGATGCGTTTTCAAAACCTCTGCAATCTGATCAAGATAATCAAAAGCCTCTGGTTTGACCACGGATTTATCGAAATCAAAATAGGCCTCATCCACCACCCAGATACCCTCGGCATTTGTCCCTTTCAATGGAGCAGGGGCCGGGGCCGGGGCAACAGGAGCCGGCGGTTTCTGAGTCAGAAAAATGTCTTCGACAAAGCTGGCCATGCCCGCGTCCGTCAACAGGTCATCTGCGTTGGACACAAAGCCGCAATTGCTGATACGGACGATGTCATCCATGAGGGCAACCCCTTTTTCATCATCACCAACAAGGATGGGGTAATAGCAAAGCCCCGAACCCAGTTGATCCTTCAAGGCCTGGGCTGCTTTCAGGGTAATGGGTGATTCTAAACTGAATTCCGGCTGACCGTCACTGATGATAATCACAGCGGTATTACCGTAAACAGGTTTCAGTTCTTCCTGTCCGGATGCGGTAAGCGCCCTATGCATGGCGCTTGTACCACCTGCTTCGGTTATCTTTTTTAAATTTTCACCCAGGGCATATGTGGAATATTCCTCCATGCCGTAAAAAAGAACCGTGTTTTTGTCGGAAACTGCAGGGCTGTGACCAAAGGACCGGAGCGCACCTTTCTGGCCCAGTTCCGGCAGGGTCTGATTGATGCGGCTGACAATTTGGGTGGCCATATCAAATTTTTTATTTCCCATGTATGGCTTGTCCATGGAACTGGATGCATCCAGGATAATGACAAAATTATCAATGGATGAATCATAATCGTCAGCGCTGAACGGGGCCAGGGTAAATGCGGGGATGGTCTGAACCTTCTTACCCTCTTTTTCCGCATAACACCCCGCCAGCAGAAAAGCGATGGCCAGGACGGTAAATAGTTTGATACTGAAAGATTTCATGAAAGTTCTCCTTTATATGTTTGGGTTTTTGGATTCACGGATGATGTATATCCGTGTGATGGATCCATTCACAGACTGATATACTTCAATTAACGTGCCGGGACTTTTGTATCCGGTTTATAATCTGCATCCTGTTGACCGGCAGGGGTATCAGGCTGTAAAGAATGCGATATCAACGGCATTGAAAAACCAGGAAATTCGGTCATATTCAGCCCTTGGTCATATATGACCGAATTTTTATAAGATTCTTAACAGGTGCCAGCAAATCCCTTTTTGCTGATTCTCCATAGATATTAGGGTGATAGATCACGTTGTGCAGGGTATGGGAATCCTGGCACATAAAGTGAATATTCTTGGTCATGGTGCGTCTATAAAATTATTGTCAAATGTTGTGATGGGCATCAGATGGCATTTCTTTTTTTGTTGAGGAGTATAATCATGGCCGGCATTGAAATCATTACCGTGGAAAGGGGATCTGAATTAAAAGAATTCATTGAACTGCCCTGGAAGATCTATGTGGCATACCCCAAATGGGTTCCTCCTCTCAAAAAAGAGGTGCACCGGATGCTGGATCCCCTCAAGCACCCTTTCTGGGAATTTTCCCAGCGCATTCTTTTCCTGGCACGGCGGGGCCAAGAGACGGTGGGAAGAATTGCGGGCATTATCGATGGCCGTTATAACCGGTTTCATAACGAAAAAATGGGCATCTGGGGGTTCTTTGAATGTGCGGATGACCCGCAAGCTGCGGCAGCCCTGTTCTCTTCCGTGGAAAAGTGGGTGCATAACAAGGGGATGACCTTCATAAGAGGTCCGCTCAACCCATCCACCAATCACGAGGCAGGATTGCTTATTCAGGGATTCGATATTCCGCCTTGCCTGATGATGACCTATAACCCGCCGTACTATTCAAGGCTGATCGAATCGTGCGGTTACTTCAAAGAAAAAGACCTGCTGGCTTTCCTTATAGACAGCAATTACGAACTTCCCGGATGGATGGATCGTCTGGCCGGCAAGATTGCCCAAAAAAAAGGGGTCCGCATCACCCACTTTCGCCCAAAGGATGCAGACGCTGAAATCGCTCAGATCCGGGAGATCTATAATGATGCATGGTCCGGCAACTGGGGGTTCGTTCCTTTAAGCGAAAAAGAGATGCAGGATATCGGGAAGCACGTCATGGAATTTACAGATCCGGACATGGCTTTTTTCATCTATTATGAGGATGAACCCGCCGCGTTCTGCATGGTCTTTCCCGATATCAACCCGTTGCTTAAGCGTCTCAACGGGCGGGTCGGTCTTTTGGGGGCGCTAAAATATTTTCTGTACAGAAAAGAGATCGTCGGATTGCGGTTGTTTATGTTCGGGATCAAAGAAAAATACCGGCAACTGGGATTCCCCATGCTGGCCTTCCACCATATCTATGAGGTGGTGAGAAATAAGGCGAAATTCCGTTACATGGAAATCGGCTGGACCCTGGAGGACAATGACGCGGTCAACTCATTGATAGAGGAAGCCGGGGCGGAAATGGTCAAAAAATACCGAATATTCAGAAAGTCTTTATCATAATGAAACGAACGGCTTTGAAGCAAAGGATCTAAACATGTCGACTGAGCATCAAAATGTCACCATCGCTTTTGTCTGGCGGCCTGAGGAGATAACCCCGGCGGTGATTCAGATGGCTCAACAAACAGAGACCAACGCGATCGTCGATTTTTCCGGGGAGAAGAGCGCAGACGGCCTGTCTTCCTTGTTACGAAAAACAGACCCTACCGGTCTTGTCAGGGATATCAAAATTTCTGCCTCTGCCATGATGGATTCGTCTTTACGGCGGACATTAAAGGAAACAGGGATTCAAACCCTCTGGGTAGAGTGCCCCCCTGGGTTTTCTCAGGAAGACACAACCCTGTTTTTAAAAAACCTGGGGGAAGTTTCGAAAAATTATGGCTGCTTTCCCATCACCGGGGACACCGCGCTCATAACACAGATGCTGAAGCCCGGCTCAGGCATCGAACACATCGTCCTGAAAGGATGTGAGGCCGCAGGATTTGTGAGCCGTGAGACAATCATGACGCTCTATTCCATGGTTAGGGAAATGCAGAGATCCTCTGCAGCGCCTTTTGATATTCTCATCTGGGGGGGCGTCTTTATCCCTGAAGCAGCCGCAGCCTTCCTGTCCACCGGGGCAGCCGGGATCGTTTTTGAGAGTATCCATTGGCTGACGGACAGGGTGACTGTTGATGATTCCCAGCGGGAGCGGCTCGGTCGGCTGCGTCCGGATGCCACCGATCTGGTCGGCCTGGATGTGCAGGTTCCCTGCCGTCTGTTCAACAAGGGAAATTCTCTGGCATTCAAGGAAATCAAGGCATACGAGGACGCGCTCTGGGGCGCAGCGGGCATGGAGGAAACCCGCCGCTCCTTTGCAAGCCGGGTGAC
>JAWOGN010000407.1:0-16474 GCA_046496815.1 Desulfatiglandaceae bacterium | reverse complement strand
TGCGGGCCCTGACGTCGACACGGCCGTACTGCAGTTCCCAGTTGCCCTCGGTAATCATGCGCGCCGAGGTATAGGGGTAGCTTCCGAACTGGTCAGATGAGACCACCAGCGGTAATGCTATCGTTAGAGCGGCAAGAAAGAGTATCGCATCTTGATGCATTGTATTTCTTCTTTAGGGTACGGAATGGGTGATCAGTGAGGTATAAGAACTCGTTTTTTGGAAGAGTATTCACAAACTCTGACTGGTGTCAATAAAAAAGGAATTACGATACGTTACTCGCTAATTGGGTGACAGCAGTGGGGTGTTAGAGAAGTGCAGGCCTCAGAAAGCAATAGGTTTCAGGCCTACACAGTTGAAATAAAGCAATCTGCATTAGAAAAGTTTGGGCCGAGGTACGATTCCTTTACCTAGTAAAAATCAAGATCTTACCCATCCTCATTAAAACGCAAATAGCAATTTGCTACAAGCCTTTGATTTATGATGTGCTAATTGTCTTTCTTACCTCTATCTTATATTTCTTAATCCGTTTCCAGAGAGCCTGTCTGCTGATACCGAGAATCTTCGCTGCTTCATTCTTATTCCCGTGAGCCTGCTTCAGCACTGCAATTACACGGTTTTTAGTGGAATCACCTTCATCAAAGGGCACCCGAAAAATGCGCCGTCCTTCAGAGCAAACCAATATGTCAGGCAGATGACAGATATCGATGATTTCCCCCCCACATGTAACAAAGGCATACTCCATGGCATTGATGAGTTCTCTGATGTTTCCCGGCCAATGATACGCCCAGAGAGCGTCCATTACCTCTCGACTGATTACTTTTATTGGTTTACCTGTCTTGACGCGAAGCTCATTGAAAAACGTATCGACCAGCAAAGGAAGGTCCTCTTTTCGATCTCGCAGGGGCGGAATATGAATCGGAACAACGTTGAGACGATAAAAGAGGTCATCTCTGAACATTTTCCTGTTTTGAAGTTCCTGAAGATCTCTATGGGTCGCAGAGATCACGCGGACATCGATTTTGATGGGAGTCTGGTCGCCCACCCTTTCGATTTCCTTTTCCTGCAGAACCCTCAGCAATTTAACCTGAGTCGATAAAGGAATATCTCCGACCTCGTCGAGGAAGAGGTCCCCCCCATGGGCCACTTCAAAGCGTCCTTTTCTCATCCGATCAGCCCCTGTAAAGGCGCCCTTCACATGGCCAAAAAGCTCACTTTCAAGAAGGGATTCGTTGAGAGCCGAACAGTTGACCTTTATGTAGGGCTTTTTTCTTCGTCTTCCCAGTTTATGGATTGCAGAAGCCACCTGCTCCTTTCCCGTTCCACTTTCTCCATAGATAATTACAGGAAAATCACAATTCGCAGCGTTTTTGACGAGTTCAAAGACCCTTTGCATGGATGCGGATTTCCCCTTAATCCCTGCTAGGCCATCCTTTTGAGTGAAGATACGTTGAAGATGCTCGATCTTTCTGTCTTTCTCGACAATCTCCGTAATGTCTGTGAGAGTCTCTACGCCCCCAATAACTTGACCATTGCCGTTTTTCAAAAGAGTAGCATTTTTGAGAACCATAAGAGAAGTACCGTCTTTTCGCTTTAATTTGCAGCGCTCTCTAAAAAATTTTCCCCGTTTGAAAAGAATACAATGCTTTACGGTCGTTCCATGAAATGACCTGAAGCAGATATCACAGGCAAGAATAGAACAGTCCTTTCCAATTAATTCCTTTTTCGAATAACCCGTCAGAATCTCTATAGCCCGATTTAGTGAAACAATCGTTCCATTTGTATCTACAACCATGAGTCCGTCCATCATGGTATCGACAACGGATTTGAGGTAGCTTGATTGCTCGTTTAAATTCATCGGGTATCCGTTCAAAATTTTTTTACTTATGTTAACCTTCTTGTTTACTTAAGTCAACAGTCTGCAATCCGATATTTTCTGCGACGGCTAAAATCATAAGTTTACAAAGGTAAACCTTTTTTAAATTCGAAGGGGGCGCAACAGAATCAGAAATCATTTACAAAAAGCATAACATACTGAAAAAACAATGCAATTATTTCATTATGCGCAAACGCTCCTGTGGTATGAAAATTGCTGAATAAAAAATGAAATGCCTATTACAAATTTTATTCCGTGTGAAAAGAAGGTGAGAGGAGCGGAGATAAAATAGGTGAGACCACTTATCACCACCCAGAACCCCATAAACCAGCGAGACCGATGGTGATCATCCGTGATAAAGAAGGTTTCCCGTGGCGCTGCGATAGGGGCGTTGACCCTAAAAGAAACCTTGATGATCAAGGGTGCTCGCAGTGTGGGGGCTCGGAAATGGCCTTCACAAGGAACGATTCAGATCACGAAAAGTGAACAGTTTTCGGCGTTCGGTAGACGACTGACCTTTGTAGGGATGCGGTTTTGGCTGAACGCACCTACCCTCACTAACGAACCATGGGAAATGTCACTCAGGTGTGAAAATCAAACGCTGGATATTCGCGGCTACCTCAGCCCTTTTTCCGTTTTAAAGGTGAAATCAGTGTTGAATAAGATGAAGCACGGCCAAATCCTGGAGGTGTGGTCAAATGATTTTGAAACAAAAGTCGTCTTAGAGCAAATAATTAAAAATTCAACGGATGTATTGCTTGGTTTTGAGAAAATGGATGAATACGAAAAAATTTACATAAAAAGACTCATGCCGGGCGGCCCTTAAAATAAAGGCATTATATTCTATGCCATGAGTGTCTTAAATCGGAACAAGAAACCCTTATGTTTTGGGGCCTGCAAGCACAAGTCAGAGCAGAAAGCAAGGAAGGGCTATATATGGTTGAGAGGATCTATAAAAGATCTACGAGGGTAAGAAATTTCTTTTATCTATTTATACTGCTCACCTTAGTGTGGATGGCTCTTACCTCAAGTTTTCATTGGCAGGAACTTACCGCGGGCGTTCTTATCAGCCTCATCCTTTCACTGTTTTTAAATAACAGTTATGCTGGATTGGGTTTTCCACCACCTACCGTAAAAACGCTTTTCTTCCTTTTTATCTATATCGTCGCCCTTTTCAAGGAGATCATCAAGGCAAACATTGATGTCGCCTATCGGGTGGTTCATCCCAAGATGCCGATAAGGCCTGGCATCGTGGTAGTCAAAACGGAGTTGAAACAAGATTTGGCTAAGCTGATGTTGGCCAATTCGATCACACTGACTCCGGGTACGTTCACTCTGGATATAGCTGGGGATAAACTCCTGATTCATTGGATTAACGTCGGTACGCAAGACTCGGAGAAGGCCACTCAGGCCATCGCCTTGAAATTCGAGAAGCACCTAAAAAGGGTATTTTCATAAGGCATGGACATTGAGTCAGCAAGTGAAATTTTGAAAGCACTTGGGCATCCATTTCGATTGGAGATCGTATTGGGGTTGATGAAAGACGAATCGGAGTGTGGGTCAAATTCAAACAAAGCTGAATCTTTCGCCGTCCGCGATTTCTTGGCATCTGTGCATTCTGAGAAACAGTGGAATCATTACAGCGCGCAAAGGTGGAGCCTCTCGATGCTATACTGTCGTTAATGGTTGAGCACGCAAGATATGTGAGATCATAAAGAGAAAGTGGACGGACAAATGATAGTAAGCATTTTCTTGTTGGTCATTGGAGCGGCCATTGTTCTGTGCTTGATTAGACTGATCAAGGGACCCACCGCTGCCGACAGGGCCGTGGCATTGGACACGGTGACGACAGTTACCACCGCCTTGCTCGTCATTTTGGCATTGGTCTTCAAGCGATACATTTATTTGGACGTAGCCTTGGTTTATGCGGTGTTGATGTTCATCGGGTCGGTGGTGATCGCGCGGTTTTTGGAAAAGGGAATATAGATGCACATTGCGGGAATGATTGCTATCGGAATCGGCGTCCTGTTTTTGTTCTTAGGCAGCTTCGGCATCGTAAGATTGCCTGATGTGTACAATCGATTGCAAGCCGGCACGAAGTGTACGACTTTTGGATGCCTTTTTGCCGTCATCGGTGTGGGGATTATCGAGCCGGCATGGTTTTGGAAAGCGCTTTTGGTGAGTTTGTTCGTTCTTTTGACCAACCCCATCTCGAACCATGCGTTGGGCAGAGCAGCCAAAAAGTCAGGAGTCCCTTTATGGGACGAGAGTGTCGTGGACAAAAGTAGTGATTTTTCATCGTATGCCAATACGGAGAAAGTGTAATCGTGGAAGAAAGCTTGAAACAAATCCTCGAGTTGAGCCTGACGCTGCTGATGCTTGGAGGCGCAGTATGCGCCTGCGTTTTTAAGGACCTGCTCAACGCGGTCATTGCTGGAGCGTTCGTCAGTTTGATGGCGGCCATATTGTTCTATGTTCTCCAGGCTCCAGATGTGGCCATGGCTGAAGCGTCCATCGGCGCCGCTTTGACCACGGCTATTTTTGTCATTGCCATCAAGAAAACAAAAAGGTTCGAAGAAGAATGAGGATTGTAATCAGCTGCGTGCTTCTCGTCATCTTGTCTTTGGGTTTGGTTTTTGCTCTGGAACAAGCACCTTTGGGTTCCAATCACATCGACAAAAAGGACAAACCCGGTCGCTACTATCTTGATCAGGGAATGGAAAAGACAGGGGCGGCCAATGTGGTCACTTCAGTGGTGGTGACCTATCGAGGATTCGATACTCTGGGTGAAGTAACGATTCTGTTCATCGCAGCGATTGGGTTGGGCGCAGTGCTGCACTCACGAAAAAAGGAAAAAAGGAATCAACAGGAAAAACAATCGGCCAGTCTCATCTTACAAACAGGATGCCGTTTTCTCTTTCCGCTGATTGTGCTTTTCGGTACCTATGTCTTCATCCATGGACACCTTTCTCCTGGAGGTGGATTTCAAGGAGGTGTGATCATCGCCTCCGCCTTTTTGCTTCTTTTTCTAGGATGCAAAGAGAAAAAGATTCCTAAGAAATCCATGAATGCCGTCGAATCTTTGGCTGGGATCATTTTTGTGGGGATAGGTCTTGCGGGCCTTTATTGGGGAGGAAGCTTTTTGGAGAATTTTCTCCCTCGCGGCGTGCCTCACATGCTGCTCAGTGGAGGAGTGATCCCAATAATTTATATCGCAATTGGTTTCAAAGTGGGGGCTGAATTAGCCGGCATTGTCGCCGGACTTATCGAAAGGAATCCGTGAGCATGTTTCACCAAAGCACATATTTCGTTGCCTGTGTAGGCTTGATGATAGTGGGTCTTTATACCATGCTGACAAAAAAAAACCTGATCAAGGTCATCATCGGGTTGAGCCTTTTTGAAACAGGTATCCATTTGCTGCTCGTTGTCGTGGGTTATATCCAAGGGGCCACCGCCCCAATTTTTTCCAAGATAACCGGTTCCTCGGCAGAAATGGTCGATCCTACGCCTCAGGCCCTTGTTTTGACCGCCATTGTCATCGGGGTGGCGATTCTCGCGCTCGCGCTATCGTTGGCCATCAGGTTACACGAACATTACGGAACGCTCGATCTCCGGAAAATAAGAGAATTGAAATGGTAGCGGCTCTCCTCATCGTTGTGCCTCTGGGCCTCGCATTCGCGATGCCCCTTTTCAGTTTCGTATCGAAGCGCATCGCCGGTTACATTCCTATCGCCGCAATGCTATGCAACCTGATCCTCTCGATCCTGTTGCTGCCTTCGGTGATGGAAAATCCCCAGATTGTGGTCCTCGGAGGACTTTCTCCCCCTTTGGGCATCCATCTCGTTGCCGGTCCCCTTGGAGTAGGCCTTTCGGGACTGATCTCATTGGTGGGCTTGGCCGTATCGATATATGCGTGGGGCTACATCAAACAAGGGGCCCAAGACAAGTACCACGCCCTCTACCTTTTGCTGCTTTCCGGAGCCACCGGAGCGGTGCTGACCGGTGATCTTTTCAATCTGTTCGTGTTTTACGAGATACTATGCATTTCTTCCTATGCGCTGGTGGCCTACCTCGGAGATAGAAACGGGGTCGAATCTGCAGTGAAATATTTGATTCAAGGTTCGGTGGGCAGCGGGCTGATTTTGGTGGGTATCGCAATTTTATATGGGATGTTCGGTACGCTCAACATGGCTCAAATCGCCATCCATATTAAAGATGTTGATTCGCCGGCCATATTTTTGGCGTTGGTTTTTTTGGTTACGGGATTTGGGGTTGAAGCAGCGGTATTTCCTCTCAACGCTTGGTTGCCGGATGCGCATTCCACCGCACCTTCTTCGATTAGCGCCATCTTATCGGGTATCGCCATCAAGGTGGGTATTTACGCAGTCGCTCGAGTTTTATTCACTATTTTCGGCGTTGCTGCCGCATTTCAGTATGTTCTGTTTCTCGGTTTAGTAACGTTGCTCGTTGGAGAAATATGCGCTTTTAGCCAAGATAACATTAAGCGCATGCTCGCCTACTCGAGTGTGGGACAGGTGGGGTTGATTGTCTTTGCTATTTGTATCGCCACCCCGGACGGGGTCGGTGCCGGTTTATTTCAACTCGTCAGCCATGCCCTTTCCAAAGCAGTGTTGTTCTTGGGTGTTGGATACCTGGTCGCCTGCAGTGGATCGATGAGCCTATCGTCTCTAAACGGTATCGGCAAACGAATGCCTGTGGTTTGCTTTGCCTGTGTGGTGGCGGCATTTTCTCTCGTTGGATTGCCGCCGTTCGCCGGATTTGCAGGAAAATTTTTGATCGTACGGGCGGCCCTTGCCGGAGAAGGCATCTTTTTTACCGTGCTTATAGGGATTGTGCTTCTTGCGACCGTGGTCGAAGGTGCCTACTTTTTTCGTATGGTGCAGACGTTGTATTTCAAGGATGCAAAAAAACAGATTGAATTCAAGAAAACGCCCGCCAGTGCGTCCATTCCCATTTTGGCTTTGGTCGTATTAATTGTGGCGCTGGGGGTATATCCGGATGTTTTGCTGCCGTATCTGGAATCGGCAGCTGCTGATTTGCTTAACAAAGCCGGCTACATCAAGGAGGTTCTCGGGTGACCCTCGGTTTACTGCTCATTGTTGCTTTCGGCGGCGCTCTTCTGACGTATCTTCTCGGGAAGATTTCCTCGAAGTTGCGTGATGTATGGGCGGTGCTCGTCTCTTTGGCGGTGCTGTTCGGTACCGCTACGTTTTATGGAAAATCCGTGCACGATGCCCTTTCATATAAATTCCTCGGGCTACCTTTGGTGTTGCGTACAAACGAATTGTCATGGTTTTTCGCGATTGCGATATGCGGAGTGGGATCACTTTCAATCATTTTTTCACTGAGCTACATCAAAAATCGGGAGCGTACGGATTTCTACTATTTTTTAATGTTGCTCATCAATGCTTCTATGTTGGGCATTGTTTTTGCCGGAGATCTTCTTTCGTTTTATGTATTTTGGGAAATCATGTCCTGGTCGACATTTCTGTTGATCAGTTACAATCGGGGAAATGCATTACCTGCGGGCATGAAATATATCGTCATGTCAGTGATAGGGTCGGCAGCATATCTGGTGGCGGCCCTTTCTTTATACGCAAAGCACTCCACGCTGACATTTTCCACAATTTCCACCCAAATGACGACCGCGTCTCCGGGATTCACTTTGTTCATTCTGATTCTCGGTTTTATGGTCTTTGGAATCAAAAATGCAGTTGTGCCGTTTCACACATGGCTTCCGGATGCGCACTCCGAAGCCCCTTCACCGTTTTCCGCGGTGTTGTCTGGGATTCTCATCAAAATGGGAACCTATGGATTGATTCTTTTCCTCTATGTCTTGGTGGGATTTAATCAATTTTCCCAACTCGCGTGGAAAGCCATCAGCCTGCAGACGGTGCTTTGTTGGCTCGGCGCGATCACCATCGTGATTCCGACGTTTATCGCGCTGATGCAAGACGACGCCAAACGCCTTTTGGCATGGCACTCTATCGGTCAAATCGGCTATATTATTTTGGGCATTGCGTTTGGTACAAGTCTTGGAGTTGCCGGTGGGGCCTTCCATGTGCTCAATCACGCGACATTCAAAGCGTTGCTTTTCTTGTGTGTAGGCGCTGTCGAATATCGTACCGGCGGCGTTAGAGATTTGAACTCTCTCGGGGGTCTCATGCGCAAGATGCCAATTACCTTTATTGGTGCCTTGATCGGCGCATTCGGAATCATTGGGATGCCATTGACCAATGGGTTTGTTTCTAAATGGTTGATCTACAAAACGCTGATACTCAACCAGAATCCATTTTTGGCTTTTGCCGCCTTGCTCGGGACTTGGGGAACACTGCTGTCTTTCTACAAATTCCTCCACAACATCTTTTTGGGTCAGCTTCCAGATAAATACAAAGATCTGAAAAAGGCCCCAACCAGTATGCAGATACCGATTTTGCTATACGCAGGGATTATTGTTCTTTTTGGAGTGCTTCCGGGTATCCCCTTGAAGATCATCGGCGGCTTCGTGACATCCTTCGGTTTGACACCCCTAAAAATCAATCTTTGGGGAATTGTTTCTGAAACCGGTATCTTGAACACGATCAACATAAGTATGGCCATTGTATCAGCGTTTTTTGTGGCCTGGGTCGTGTTCGCGTTTGCACGAAGGTCGGTGCCGACCACTGCCCACGATACCTATGCCGCCGGTGCTCAGATTCCGCAGGACAAATACCAATACAGTGTGGAATTCTACAACCCGCTCTATCGCATGGTGGGAAGTTATCTCAGAGACGTTATCGACGAGTTCTATGGATGGCTGGCGCGGGTGACACAAATGACCGGTGAACTTGTCCGAAGACTCTACACCGGAGATGTTGGGGACTATGTACTCTACATCGTTTTTATCGTCGCAGCATCGATTGGTCTAAAAATATGGTGGCCCACATGAGATGGTTCATTGCACAAATTATTCTATCTCCGTTGTTCGCTTTAGCCGCGGGGATATTCTTCATGGGTCTATTTCGTGTCATTATGGCGCGCATTCAATGGCGTTACGGTCCACCGATGGCTCAACCCCTTATCGATTTGACAAGATTGTTTTCGCAGAAAACAGTTTCCCATGGGGCCATTTTTGATTTCGGGATTCTTCTCTCATTGGCTGGGTCTTTGGTGGTCGTTCTTTTTCTGCCAATGGGCAATATGTGTCCCATGTCCGGTTCGGGTGGGTTACTCGTCGTGCTTTATTTAATGCTGTTAATGCCGTTTGGCGGTGCTTTGAGCGGAGGCGGCGGTGCAAACCCTAACATAAGCATCGGCATTTCCCGTAAGTTTATTTTGAGTCTGGGTTACGAAGTCCCCTTTTTGTTGGTCATTTTGGCCGTGATGACACATTACGAAACCATTTCCTTGGTGGAAATTGCTCAGCATCAGCAAGAAGGAGGATGGGCTATTTTCTCCGGGTCGCTGTTTCTTTCGGGGATTGCTTACCTTCTCATCTTTCCAGCCATGCTGGGGATTCGGCCATTTGATGTCGCCAGTGCACCACAGGAAATATCTTCGGGAATCAATGTCGAGTACGGTGGAAAGTATCTTGCACTGGCACACATCGAGCACGCGTTGAGTTTATCCATTGGCCTGGCCTTGTTTGTGAATTTGTTTTTGGGTGGGGGATCAAACGTCGGGTACTTTTTTCTAAAAATGGTCGTGATTTTTTTTGGTGGTCTTTGCGTACACGCAGTATTGCCGCGTTTTCGCGTCGAGCAAGCGATCAAATACCTTTGGAAATGGCCGACGGCTTTGGCTTTGAGCGGTCTCGTAATTGCAGTGTTGATGGGGTGAGTGTTTGTAGGAATAGTTGGCATGGATAGAAATCAAATATCAAAATGGTTGAAAAGTCCGGGCAAAATGGCCCACAAGTATTCGTTGCACGCAGTGTACTTTTGTACAGGTTGCGGCATCATTGAGATCCCTCCGGTCATTACCGCCCGCTGGGATGCAGAACGCTTCGGCGTCATTCCGGTCCCGACACCGCGACAGGGAAATCTTTTCATGATCACCGGCTATGTTTCAGTCAAGACGCTTGAAGCGATCATAAGATCCTATGAGCAAATGCCGGATCCGAAGTATACGGTCGGGTTCGGATCGTGCCCCATCAATGGCGGCATGTACTGGGATTCCTACAACACCATCAAGCATCTCGATAAATACATCCCGGTGGACGGTTGGATCGCCGGATGCATGCCGCGCCCTGAAGCAGTTTTCATCGGGGTTACCCATTTGTGGACATTGATCGACAAAGGTAAGGCCGACGGTTATCTAAGGTACAAAAAAAACTACGCTTCTTATCGAAAAAACCAGGAGGCCCTGTTCGGTGAACTTGGTTGGCCCCCGCTATACGAACTTCATAACAGCAAAAAAGGGGAGACGATTTCAAAGAGATGAACGAAACCTTGAAAAAAGAGCTTCAATCTACATTCAATGGCGTGGAGATTGTCGATATCCATGAAACACGGACCGCGATCATCGTACCGTCGGTCAGTGTACCGGTGGTGTTGCGAAAACTGAAAGAGAGTGGATTGAATCGTTTGAGCCTTCTTTCATGTGTGGATTGGATCGGAGACGGCAAATTTGAAATCGTCTACATATTGACTTCGTACATGCAAAATGATGACGAATATACCCCCAATGACGAATGGCATGTCTTTTTGAAAACGAAGATACCTCGAGATCACGCCTCGCTGAAGTCGGCAATCGATATATTTGAAAATGCCGAGCCGTATGAACGCGAAATCCACGAGCTTTTCGGCGTCCATTTCGACGGGCATCCTCGTTTGACGCCGCTGTTTCTCACCCAAAAATACGAAGTGCCCCCTTTCCGAAAAGATTTTGACACACGACAATATGTCAAAGACACCTACGAAGCGATTCCCATGGTGGAAGACTAATTGATCTGCAGAGGAACTAGGGTGATGACTCAGGTTAAGGAAACAGCAAAAAACGAGGTCCAAAGAGAGTTGGAGATGTACTTTGGCCCCCAGCACCTGGGAATGGTGGGCAACTTCAGTATCACCCTCACCGTCCAGGGCGACCGGATTGTCAAGGCCGCGGCCAATCCAGGCTATCTCCATCGGGGTTTTGAAAAGTTAATGGAATATCGCACTTGGATCCAGAATTTTCCATTGGTGTGCCGCGTAAATGTCGTCGAACCGGACCACATGGAAATGATTTATTCCATGGCGGTGGAGAAGCTTGCTGGAATCGAGGTGCCGGAAAGGGGACACTATATCCGCTCCATTTACTTAGAGTTGGCTCGTGTTGGTTCTCATCTCTTCGGGCTCTGGGCGTATGCAAATATGCTTGGCTTCGACACGGTGGCGCAATGGGCGATGTATCACCGAGATCTCATTCTCGATTTGTTTGAAGCGCTCACCGGAGGACGTGTTTATCACATTTATATTTGGCCCGGCGGAGTACGCCGTGATTTTCCGAAAGGGTTCAAAGATAAAATTGTCAGCACGCTGCATCAAATCGGTGGGTGCGTGCCGGATTACGACGACACCTTTTTTAAAAATCGGCTGTTTTACGACCGAGCCCATGGAATTGGAAAGCTAACGGCGGAAAAGGCCCAAAGACTGGGAGCTACGGGACAAACACTCCGGGCGACTGGGATGAAATACGATATTCGTAAAGTGGAGCCCTATGCCGCTTATGACACGGTCGAATGGGAGGTGCCAACACGCACCGATGGGGATGCCTACTCTCGAATATGGGTGGTCAGAGATGAAATGATCGAAAGTGTCCACATGATTTTCAAGCTTTTGGAGGCTATGCCTGAAGGTCCGGTGTTCAATCGTCCGCCCAATCCCTTGAGGTGGAACATCCCATCCGGAGAAGCGTATGTTCGGTGCGAATCTTCACGCGGTGAATTGGGTTGTTACATCGTTAGTGATGGAGGTGATAAACCGTACCGGGTGCATTTCAGAACCCCTTCCTATCCTCACGGATTGACGATATTGGAAGACGTTTTGGTGGATGCCAGCGTTGCGGATGTAGGCAACACGATGATCAGTTTGTACGTCGTCGCTCCGGAAATCGATAGATAGCGCGGCTACAAAAGGTCGAAAACAGACCATTGCGGTCGGAAGAGATTGATAGAAAGAGTTTTGCGGGATGGAATATTTGAGCATTTTGAGCCCATTTAAGGCATTGAAATTTATTTTCAAAAAGCCGAAAACGCTGCGCTACCCTTTTGAATCCAAAGAACCCGCGCTGCGCTATCGCGGTTTTCATCTCAATGATTGGGACACGTGCACGGGTTGCGGTAATTGTGCAAAAATATGCCCCAACCAAGCCATAGAGATGGTTGAGATAGAAGGGATAGAATCCAAAGCAGGAGAAAAAAACGAACGTCCGCAACTCGATTACGGTCGATGTTGTTTCTGTGGCCTCTGCGTCGATATTTGTCCTCCTGGTGCACTGCGTTTGTCCCGGGATTACCTTCACATTCATTTTGACACCGATACCTTCGTCTTTATCCCCAAGGATGAAAAAAATGACGAAGCGTCATTTGTCGACAATGAAGAGTATTCCGTGCTAAAGGCCGGCCTAGCGCATCGTCGACGAAACTTCGAAGGTTTTTCTTCTGATTTGGATTACGCGTTGTTCGATCTTGAACGTGTACCCATGCCCGAAGTGACTCCAGAGGAGCGTAAGCTTTCTTTTGTGGAGCAGATTATCGGCTACAGCAAAGAAGAGGCTAAGCGTGAAGCATCCCGTTGCCTACAATGCCGGCTATGCGAACAGGCTTGTCCTGCTCATTTGAAAATTTCCGATTACTTGCAGGCCATTGCTGACGATGATCCCGAAAAAAGCCTCAAAACCATTTTTGAAGACAACCCATTGCCGGCAATATGCGGCCGTATTTGCATGAAACACTGTGAGGCCGCCTGTTCGCTGAGTATTCGCGGAGAGGCACTAGCCATCCGTTGGCTGAAACGATACGCTTCCGACTGTATCGTGGATTATAAAAAGGCGTTGGAGTTGGAACCCGCCCCTCCCAGCGGGCATAAGGTGGCCGTTGTCGGTGCTGGGCCCGGAGGCTTGTCGATCGCCTATTTTCTTGCCCTCAAGGGACACAAGGTAAGCGTATTCGACAGTCTTCCGGGCGGAGGTGGCTTGTTGCGTATTGGTCCGCCGCCATATCGACTCCCTTTGGAAAGCATCGACAAAGATGTAAATTATATCGCTTCACTTGGTGTGGAATTTAGATTCAACACCCGTGTCGGCGAAGACGTTCTGTTTCAAAGTCTGCTCAATGATTACGATGCGGTCTACTTGGCCATCGGCAACACGGTAAGTAGATCGACGCGGATCGAAAATGCCGACAAATGTATCTTGGCGCTCGATTTTTTGAGAAATACCAAGATCGGCAAACCCTCCAAGGTTGGGAAGAATATCATCGTCATCGGCGGTGGAAATGTTGCGATGGATGTCGCACGTGAGGCCGTTCGTCTCCAAAACATTCAATATCCCGAAGAAGAAACCGCGACAAAAACAGTTTCACTGGAAGATTGGCACGAGTTGCCCGCGTCCAAAGAAGAAGTCGAGGAGGCGCAGGAGGAAGGGGTGGAATTGAATCCGGCTTGGGGTCCGGATAAGGTCGTTGTTGACGACCAAGGCAAAATCAAAGGCCTCCAGTGCAAAAAAGTCAAATCCGTTTTTGACGAAAACGGTAGATTCAGTCCCACTTTCGATGAAGAACAGAAGAAGTTCCTTGCGGGTGACATGATTATCGAAGCAATCGGTCAAGGCGCCGATTTTTCGTTCATTCCCAAGGAGATGCTGGACAAGCTGGAGTTTACTCCAGGCCGCAAAGTAAAGGTGGATGAAAACGGTGGCACATCTATGCCGAAAATTTTTGCCGGCGGTGACATCGTAAATTTGAATCTTGATGCGGTAACAGCCATTGCAGACGCCAAGCGGGCCGCGGAAGGTATCCACCTTTTGCTGAAATGATATACCCTTTTTTTGGGGCGGAGTATAGGGAATTTCGCCTTGTGTATCAAGGACAAGGTGGACACATGATGTGGTAGTCCTTCAATTTACCTGCCATAAACCCAGGTGGTTGAGGATCTTTTTGATGACGTCCTGATCCTCGATCACGCTGATGCCTTTCATCGGGCGCCTTTGGAACAGGCGCCTCTATCGAGGGTCTGATCCCCCTCCCGGCCGCAAGGGCCGGCAATAACCGGGTCGTTTCAGGGAAGAAATCGGCCTCTGGAAAGCCGATCCCGGCAAACGACAGCCGTCTTCCCATGGGCGATCCCTTGTTCCGGCGGGAGCTCCATCCGGCCCGGCCCAACCGACAGGATGCCGAGAAGAACATCCGAGGAACCCTGGTACTGGAATCAAGATGAAAATGGTTGCACCAAGGTCTTGACACACACATCCTTTTCTTAGGAAATACGGTGTGTTTCGTGTCAATCCAGCATGACAAGAGCGCTTCCGTATGGGAGCAATAGATGTCAGGCCTACACAGTTGACAATAAAGCAATCTGCATGAAAGAAATTCGGGCCGAGTTACGATTCGTTCCAAAACTTGCATGAATGTTGAGGGGTGCGAAATGCGTAGGCACTTGACTCCTATGTTTGTTTTTGCCTCTCTTAAAGTGCTTTTCCGAAGTTTGTACAGGCCACCATGTGCCCGTCGCCGGTGTCCACCAGGGATGGTTCGTTCTCTGCGCACGCGGCCTTCGCGTAGCTGCAGCGGGTACGGAAGCGGCATCCTGACGGGGGGTTGATGGGGCTGGGGACATCGCCCTTGAGTACGATCTGCTCCCGCCGGTAGGTTGGGTCCGAGACCGGTTCATCGCAGACTATGAGTTTGGGCTGGAGGGCGAGCGTCCTCGCGATCCCCCCCCGCTGTCGCTGCCCGCTTGAAATCCCAGCGGAGAAAGGAACAAATGAGCCCTGCCACTTCGGTCTTGCCTTTGGTTTCAGATTGTTAGCCTGAATCTTCGCCTATCGCCTGTCGCGCAAACGATTCGAACCGACGGGCTTGCGCTTCATTTCCGAGGGAAGCATAGATTTTGCCCACCCGCTGATAATAAAATGAAGCATTCTCCGGATCGTCTTGGGCCAGGGAAAGATACATCTCCAAAACAGGGATGGAATGCTGACCCAACTGAAAACTGGTATCTGCAAATTTCCGTTTGATGAAGGGATCGATGTGGGTATGGCAACTTTTGCATTGGCTCATTATTTCGGCATACATATCGCGTACATTTTGAAAATCCCCAGAGGTCTCGAAGACTTTGGCAAGCGCCCTTGCGATCGGCTCATTCCAGCCGTATTGTTTTAATATACCCTGGTAGAAGGAACTTGCTTCCGAATAGTTCCCGGCGTGAAACATGGTTTCGCCACGCAGCAGATAATATGCAAAGGAGTGCTTGAGTTCTTCCGGGCACTTATCCAAGAGGGCTTCAGCTTCATCGAATGCCCGCATTTCACAGAAGATCTCGCAGAGAAGCTGGTAGCCCGGCAAAGCATTGGGGTGATGCTGGAAAAATGTTTCCAGCAGCCCACGTGCCGCCTCCAAGTTACCCAGGTTCAAATACGCCGTGCCAAGCTCAAGGGGTATAAATGAGTCCGGGGAAGGATTCCCCTCAATCGCGCGTAGAAAATGTTCGACTGCAAGATCAAATTCTCCCCGGTTCAAGGCCATATAGCCTGATTTGAAGGGCTCCCCGTAGGAGAAGTACGCCGCCCGCATTTCTTTGGGTAGCGTACCGCACAGTGCCGTAAAGTACTCGTCTTCCTGTTCAGTGAGGACCGCTCCATGGTTCACCACCGGCCGGTTGAGTAGATCAGCTTGAACATCCCTGTCAGCTATCCGAGTCATTTCCAGCATACGGTCTTCGATTGCGGATATTAATGCCGGGTCCTGCGTCAATTCTCTTGCCAATTGAAATAGATCCCGAGCATCCTCATAATATTCCTGTTCCATTAGGTCCTCGGCAGTCTGCCTGTGCTCACGCGCCATGCATAGACGGGGTTCTGGCCGCTGTCGTGGGTCAGGGAAGGGTCGGTCAGCTGCGCCTGCGAGACGACGCCGTGATAGCCGTTGAACTGTGCTGGCCCCGCGGGGTTGCAGGCGAACTCCCAGTAGAACGGCACGGGATGGTTGCCCGGCAGAGCCTTCGTCGCGGGCACCCAGTGGCGATAGTCGGACCCGCCGCCGGTGTTGATCAGCGTCCGGTCATTGTCGGAGAGCGTGTGCCCGGCACCGGCCCTGGCCGCGTCGAGTTGGACACCGACGCCGGTCGTGTCGCCGCCGCTACCGCTGCCGGCGCCCCCGCCGGCTCCTGCACCCTCGACGCGCGCTGGTCCGGCGCGGCGCTCTACAAGCGCGGGCCCGATGCCTGGGTCGTCCAGGGCGCGGTCTCGGAGGTGGTGTGATGGCCGGGCTCTACCTCGCGCGCGCCGGGCTGCTGGCCGGCGGGGGTGCCGGTAGCGGCGGGGGCACGACCGGCGTCGGTGTCCAACTCGACGCGGCCAGGGCCGGTGCCGGGCACACGCTCTCCGACAATGACCGGACGCTG
>JAWOGN010000238.1:0-4432 GCA_046496815.1 Desulfatiglandaceae bacterium | reverse complement strand
CCCTTAAGTTTTCCCATCGAATAAATGGCGCCGTTGAGAGCATCTATTTCCGTCGCCCTGCCATTCAAAATATCCTGTAACATCGGTGAGAGATTTTCCGCTGTTTTGTTACATACCTCAAGCAACCTGTCGTAAAGGTCCAGTTGGGGCAATTGCACGGCAAGCTCGTGAGCGACCAACTTCCCTTCATCGATCAGACGTTTGGCCACTGCTATCGATTCCATTTTCTCAATCAATTGACCATTTTTGAGTCTAAGGATTGCAGTCAGCGGATTTATGGCCGAATACACCAACGCTTTTGCCCAGATATCACCTTCGATATTTTCAGACAGTTTGGTTTGAATTCCGGAACTGTTAAATGCCTCTGTCAGATGCGCTACACGCTCGGTTTTGCCTCCATTGAGCTCTCCGATCAACGTCTCCCCAGAGCCGGCATGCCGAACCTTCGATCCATGCAGGGAGGTGGCGCCATGATATGTCACGCCGCCCACGATATTTTCCTGACTCGTTATCTTGCTCATGGTCTCGATGTTTCCTATGCCGGTTTGAACAGTCAGGATAGGGGTATGGTCGGTGATCAAGTGCGCGATGCTCTTTGTAGCAGCGGCAGTTGTATATCCCTTAACCGCAAGAATAATTAGGTCACAGTTCTCTAGGGCACCAGGAGCTGTCGTTGCCCGCACATCGGCCGTAAGATACACATCGCTGGTTTTGTCTCCGAGTTCTATGAACAGTATCCCTTTTTCGTTCAGTACGCTTACGATTTGAGGATCTTTTTCCAGGAAAACAATCTCATGGCCGCCTCGCCCGAGCATCCCGCCGAAAAACCTCCCAATACCGCCGGCACCAACTATTGTGATCTTCATTATGTCTGACTCCGGAAAGTTACAATTTTAAATCAATTTATTGAGAAACAGGGTAAACCAAAATTCAACACAAGAAAAGCTTTTTTTGGGTGATATGTCTTTCCCAAGCATATGTAGAAAAAGACCGGAATTTCGTATCAATTTAGATTTTTTAAAGACTCCGATACGGGCCGTTGGGAACTCTTTCAGAAGACCGCAATCCCGATAAATCGCGACACGGTCAACGCCCCAATCGCTCGGCTGAGCTTTCGCCGAAGCACCGAAATAGGCGGCCGGTAGACGCAGAGAAGTTCCCAAGTTGCAAAAAAGAGAGTCCCTTGCGAGGGTTGACAGCGCTGTGGGCAAGCTTCGGACCTGTATTGTAAACGATAAACGCTCCTGGTGCGTCTAATACAGCGGCAGGTTTAGAAAGAACCATCATTCTTGGGGTATTTCAGGAACCTGAGAAGTTTTTGGAGACTACAACGGTTATAAGCCGAACCTGCGTGACTGTCTTAAAATTC
This sequence comes from Desulfatiglandaceae bacterium, assembly GCA_046496815.1. Classification (GTDB taxonomy): domain Bacteria; phylum Desulfobacterota; class DSM-4660; order Desulfatiglandales; family Desulfatiglandaceae; genus JAWOGN01. Next base: position 3,063 of record JAWOGN010000238.1, on the reverse strand, counting down.
CCACGATGAAAAATGAGAGCGTCATGATCGGAGCAACAGGGCTCGACTTGGGGCTTGTTCGCCTTTGGGATTATAACCCGAAAAGCGAGTTTTTCACCTCACCGACCGACTTCAGGAGGGAAAAGCGGGAACCACCAACACGGCGCAGGGTGTGTGGCCAATGACTTTCTGGGCGACACTGCCCATCAAAAGCTTCTTAAGCCCCGACCTTCCATGGGTTCCCAGGACAACAAGATCCATATTTTTTTCCTTTGCTTCATTAACAATAAACTCATGAGGCTGACCACCCACACGAAGAATGGTTTCACACGATACATTTCTTTCGGCAGCTTTTCCTTTTACTTCCTCAAGAAATTTCATGCCCGCTTTTTTGATTTCATCCTCAAAGGCGGGGGCAAATTCCAGATGTTTCGGATAAGCCTCTACCACGTGAATAGCAAAGAGCCGGCTATTGCAGATCGTTGCCATACTGATCGCTTGGTCAAGGGCGATCTCACTGTGAATTGATCCGTCGACTGCAACCAGGATTCTCTCACCTTTGGTCAATGGGCATGCCTTTTGTTCTTTCACCATTTTCATATTCCTCCTTTCATCATTACAAAAATGTCCGTGTATTCAATTAAATCGCCTTAAGTTTGCCAAACATTTCGTGAAGCGTGAGGCGTTTGATGAGACGTTCACTGTCCCGCTTCATCCGGCGAGACATCGATTCCCGGCCTCATCAGGCGGGCGTAATAGCTTCCTTTGGTGTACAGCGCCGCAGCCGGATTGTGCCCGGTAACTCGGTCTTTGGCAACAAGTACGGTCGTGAACGCATCGCTATATTTGAAGAAAAGAGAATCATGGCCCACACAAAGACCCACCAAAATATTGAAATCGGTTTTTTCCTCATTTAACAGGGTTGCCTGTACGATAGGACTGCACATGGATTCGAATTCGCCGATCCGAATCTTTTCCTCATCATTCAGACCGATGAACTCCTTCGGCGTGCAACCCGCCTTACACACGACGGATACCACCTCAAATCCTTGAGCCTTCAAAATATCCGTCAGGGCTCGCGCTTCATCATGAAGCCCTGCACAAAAAGCTATACCAAGCTTTTCATATCCCATCTTCTTGGCAAACTCGCAGATCTCCTGAACTCTCGGCTTCACAGGATGCAGCACATATGGCTTGATGTGCCGGTTCGAATAACATTCGGCCTCTTGGATAGAGGCCATCCTGGCAAATTCTCGGACGGCAGGCTTCTCATAGGCTTTCGATGCCTGTTGAATGATCTGACTGCTTTTCTTCGTCGGACAGAAATCAGGACCCTCTCCATTTTCCACCCTGCAAGCCCTATTTTTTACAGAACACAATGCGCATTGGGGTCCACTGTTGCGTTTCATTATCGGTTTTCCTCCATCGCGGAATTCCCACCTTTCCCTCAAAAAAACCCCTTCTTATCGTATCAAATCACTGATCAGGCCAATTCCATCCATTCCCTGTTTTTACCATAACACCATCTTCGAAAGGGGGCAACACTGGATCCCGGGGGCTGAATTTCGAAGAGGGAATCACAAGAAAAAGAGATTCCTTTTACCCCCTTTTTATATATTTTGAGCGGTTCGCATGAACAGATGTTTCCATCCATTCCCAAAAATGCCAAAATGTATCGGGAGACTGTCCGATTTTTTTATGGCTGTCAAGTTCATGCAGTGAAAGGGAGTGTTGAAATGATCAAAAGTCTTAGACAGCGCCTCGCCCTGTTTCTTCTCCTTCCCGTGGCCTCGCTTCTTTTCATCATGGGTTTTGCCGCTTTAATCTTTGCCAGGTCAACAATGCTGGATGAATGGCAAGAGGCGGCCATACTTCAACTGCAGCGGGCTGCCCACCACATAGATATGCGTCTCAGCAGACCCCGTCAGTGGATGGAAATGTTCCACAAGACCGGGGGTTATCGAGGGGGAGTTGCAATTCAGCAGTGGATTTTTGACCAGTTGAAAGACCTTGAAGGGATCACAAAGGTTGATCTTCAATGGGTGGAGAACAGTCCTGAACCTATGCCCATGCAGCGTCAGGGATCGCGGATGGGCAGAAATGGCATGATGCGGTTTCATCGTGCAGGGATTTCCGAAGTGAGCTCCCCGCGTTACGACACCCGCGCAGGGGAAGAGACCGTGAGCCTGATCTCAGATCTTAAAGACGAATCCGGTGGGACGATCGGCAGACTGGAAGTCTCGCTCCGTTTTTCATACCTTATGCAGGACATTACCCAGCTGGGCTGGTGGCAGAGTGATCTGGCCTGCCTGGTCGACAGGTCCGGCAGGTATCTTGCGCACACCGAAGCATGGATGAAATCCCGCAATCAACTCGGAGAAACACATGATCCCCTGGAAATCAAGGTCTTGGAAGCCATCGGCCAAAAGGCATTTGGCACCGTCTTGGGTTCGGGTCATCCCCCTGACATGGTGAGCGGATTCTACAGAATAAGTCAGGCGCCATGGATTGTTATTCTCTTTGCCCCGGGTGAAAATATTCTTTCTCCGATCGTAACATTCCGAAACTACTTTGCAATGGGCGGGATTGTTTGTATCGCCTTCATTGTGCTTGTGATTCGATTTGTAGGGGGGAGGATGGTTGCCGCCATACGGGATCTTTCGCATGCGGCGGAACAAGTGGCGGCGGGCAATTACGGGAAACCACTTTCCATAAAGCGCACGGACGAATTGGGCCAACTGGCAGAAAGCTTCAATGCGATGGTCGAAGGGTTAAAGGAGCGGGATTTCATCAGCAATACTTTTGGCAGATATGTCGATGAAGAAATTGCAAAAGCCCTTTTAAGTCGACCTGAAGCCGCCAGACTGGGGGGTGAAAAGCGAGACGTTGCCATTTTGATGTCCGACCTTCAGGATTTTACCCCCATGTCTGAAGCGCTCAGTCCGGAGGAAACCATAAAGATCATCAATCGCTATTTCTCACGCATGATTGAGATTGTTAGAGATCACGGAGGAATCATCGTGGATTTCTTCGGCGACGCGCTGCTGGTGTTTTTTGATCCCCTCGACGGACCGGTTGAGCCGG
>JAWOGN010000233.1:0-9708 GCA_046496815.1 Desulfatiglandaceae bacterium | reverse complement strand
TCGTCCACGGAGTGCATTTGGGTTACGTATTTATGAGAAAAGCGTCAGCTTTGTCAGGCCTAATCCAAAATTTGGAACTAAATTGGCAATTACTTGGGAAAATGAGCATTTTTAACGACGATTTCGGGTCCTCAATCCCTTCTTTGTCCTTAACCCTGAATCCCGATTTCATCGGGAAACCCTGAACCTGTGAACGCTTACCTTTTATGTTTGAGGACGATTCAAAGTGATTTTTCCACTCCCTAGAAAACATGGTCTTCCCCTATTCATTTTGCAAATATTTCACCGCCTGCGCCAAACGCCGCCATGATTCAGGCGCCCCGCCATCTCCCTTAACCGTAAACACACAATAGCCGAATTCTCGAACCTGTTCCGGTCGGCAGTCTTTCCCGGAGAGCCGGTTTATGCTGAGTTTCAATGCCGCCCGATGCCGAGAGGGTGTGCGTTCATGGGCGTTTCCGGAGATTATGAAATGAATGAAACGTATCAGAAAGAAATCGAAAAGCGCAGGACATTTGCGATCATCAGCCATCCCGATGCGGGCAAGACCACGTTGACGGAAAAACTGCTTCTCTTTGGCGGTGCCATTCGCATCGCCGGTGCCGTCAAGGCGCGCAAGGCGTCGCGGTATGCCGCCGGCGACTGGATGGACATCGAAAGGGAGCGGGGCATCTCCGTCTCCACCGCGGTGATGAAGTTCAACTACAGAGATTTTGAAATAAATCTCCTCGACACCCCGGGACATCAAGATTTCTCTGAAGACACCTACAGGGTCCTGACCGCCGTGGACAGCGCGCTGATGGTCATCGACAGCGTCAAAGGAGTCGAATCTCAGACGGAAAAGTTGATGGAGGTATGCCGCATGCGCAATACCCCCATCATCACCTTTATCAATAAGCTCGACCGCGAAGGGCTGCCGCCGCTGGATATCCTGAGCGAAATAGAAGACAAACTTCAGATCGAATGCACGCCCCTTTCATGGCCCATCGGCATGGGCAAGGGCTTCAAAGGGGTTTACAATCTCTACCGCAGGGGACTCCATCTTTTCACGCCCGGAGAGCAAACCCGGAATCACGACGGGATCCGGATCGGCGATCTGTCGGATGCCGGGCTGGAGAGGCTGCTGGGCAGCCGGGCCGATGCGCTGCGCGAGGATGTAGCATTGCTGGATGGGGCGGCCAATCCTTTGGAAATGGACCACTTTCTGGGCGGAAACCAGACACCCGTTTTTTTCGGCAGTGCCCTCAATAATTTCGGCGTCAGGGAACTGCTCGATGCCTTTGTTGAAATGGCGCCGGCCCCCAGTCCGAGACCGGCCGTGAGCAGAAGGGTCTCTCCCTATGAGGCGTCTTTCTCCGGTTTTGTATTCAAGATCCAGGCAAACATGGACCCGGCCCACCGGGACAGAATGGCCTTCCTGAGGGTCTGCTCCGGGAAATTCACCCGAGGGATGAAAGTCCTTCACCACCGGCTTGGAAAGCACATCGCCTTGGCCAACGCCACCATCTTCATGGCCCAGGACAGGGCCAACGTTGAAGAGGCCTATCCCGGCGATATTATCGGTATTCACAACCACGGCACCATCCGGATCGGAGATACGTTTTCGGAAAAGGAAGACCTGAAATTTACAGGCATCCCCAACTTCGCCCCTGAACATTTCCGGCGGGTGGTCCTCAAAAATCCACTGAAACAGAAACAGCTTCAAAAGGGGCTGGTCCAGCTGGCTGAGGAGGGTACCGTGCAATTTTTTCGCCCCCTAAGGGGCGCAGACTATTTCCTCGGAGCGGTCGGGGCTTTGCAATTCGACGTGACGGTAGCACGACTGAAGGCCGAATATGGCGTGGATGCGGTCTATGAGTCCGCGGGGTTTTCCGCGGCACGCTGGATTGACTGCGACGATCAAAAAAAACTCAAAGCGTTTATGAACAAACACGGCAACAACGTTGCCTATGATTCGCAAGGCCGACTGACCTACCTTGCCCCCAGCACGTGGCAACTCGATTTCGTTATGGAAGACTGGCCCCACATCTCCTTTTTTAAGACCCGCGAGCAGAACTGATACCCCGACTTTTCTCTGAACGAAACGCGACACAACCCGCTTCAAAGCCCCCTCTCCTCTATGCCCCTCCGCAGGCCCTTCCTTTTAGATGAAAGAAGAATTTCAACCCTTTCCTGATTTTGTCGGAAAAGATCTTGGGGGAAAAATAGGTGCCTGCCACCCGCTTGTTGATCTCCCCGAGAGTTGGGTAGGGATGCACAGCGGAAGCCACGGTGGAGAGCTTTACCTTGCCGTTCAGGACCGCGACCCACTCGCTCATCAGCTCGCCTGCGTGGGGCCCCAGGATCTGAACCCCGATAAGGTTTTCTCTCGTGTCCAGGAGCATCTTGATCTTTCCGACCCTGTTACCCGCTGTCAGGCTCCTGTCGTTTTCTTCGAAGGCCTCCGTGAAGGTCGTGCATTCAATCCCGGCTTCCTTGGCCCGCTTTTCGTTCATCCCGATGCCGGCGAGTTCCGGGTCGGTATAGGTACACCATGGCAAGAACGTGTAATCGGCTTTTCTGGGGAGATGAAAGATCGCGTTGCTCACCACAATACCCCCTTCATAGCCTGCGGCGTGGGTAAATTGGAACTTTCCCGTTACATCGCCTGCTCCGTAGATGTGTCTCCGGGTCGTTCGCATCCGCGCATCCACTTGGATGCCCTTGCGGTCGAATTCAACGCCGATCCCTTCCAGGTTAAGACCGCTCAGATTGGGATCGCGTCCCATGGCGACAAGAATCTTTTCCGCCTTCAAGGTAATGGTCTCTCCTTCCTTGTTTTTGAGGCGGACTTCTTTTTCACTACCCAGGTCCTTTACTCCGAGAACCGAAGCGTTCAAGTGAAAGGTGACCCCCTCAGCGGCCAGAACCTCCATGACCGCATCGGCCATATCCTTATCTTCTTTGCTAAGGATCCGGCCGCTCCGCTGCACCACGGATACTTTTGTTCCGAGACGGCAGAAGGCTTGGGCCATCTCCGCCGCAATGGGTCCGGCGCCCAGAATGATCATGGATCCAGGGAGACGATCCAGGGAGAAAATCTCTTTGTTGGTGATATAGGGGGTTTTGTCTAACCCTTCAATGGGAGGGCTGCCTGGTGAGGAGCCGCTGGCTATAACCCAGGCCTTCGCGGAAACACTCCGGCCGTTCAATCGGACGCTGTGCTCGTCCGTAAAGCCGGGTTCGCCGAATTCCACCTTGGCGCCGAGGCTGCAAAACCTTTCTTCCGAGTCATGTTTTTGAATGGTCGCGATCACCGAGCGGATTCTCTCTTTGACTTTCGCAAAATCAACAGGTGGCACTTCGAAACTGGGAAGGCCGAAGGCCCGGGCGTTTTTTATGGTGTGATAGGCCTGGGCGGTCCGGATCAGGGTCTTGCTCGGCACACACCCATAGTGGAGACAGTCGCCGCCCAGTTCCTTCTCCTTCTCGATGAGAAGTGTTTTCGCTCCCAGCTGCGCCGCGCCGGATGCCACGGTGAGACCTGCCGCCCCTCCGCCGATAATGCCTATGTCATAGTCATACGTTGCCATGGTGCTTCTCCTTTCCTTCCTGTCGTTTAGCAGGCCTGTTGGGTTTGTGGCAAAAAAACGCTACGCCCCACCGGACTTCATAGAATTACCTGCCGTTCAGCGACCAGTCATAGTCAAGAAATTCAACCTTGATCTCCTTTGCCTGTCTTCGCAACGTCTCCCCAAGCTCTCCCCTGCCGTATGTTGTGAAGAATTCCACAATCCCGTCGTTGAAATCCTCGGAGTACCACTTGAAAATGCGGCTCACATAAAGGGTCTTCCCCTCCAGGCGATTGTAAGTGGGATCATTGATGAACGCCTCGGTCATCTCGGTCAGTTGCTGATCGAGCACATCTCCCTGATACGGTTCCGACCGAAGCGGTGGGCAGCCCTTGGACGCACAGTTCACCGCAAAATGGATCCGGGGGTCCTTGAAACGGGGGCGGAGGATGTCGTGTTCGATGGCGTCCAAGGTAAGGACATCGCCGTCGATGCGGGCGATTTTCTTCTTCCACGGGCTCTTGAACAGGCTGCCGAGGTCCTTGATCGACTTGATGTCGGGATAGGCGCTCAAGATCAGCTTGATGGTCCAGGCATTGTAAGCGTTGACGTAAAAGGCAAACTGCTCGTTGCGAGAAAGCGCCTTCGTGTCGGTCTCCTCCAGGATTTTGAGGTATCGATCCAGCTTGGCCTCTTCTGTCTTGAATCCTTGATAGTCCACCCCGCCGTTATTGACATATTGCTTCAGTAAATCAGCATAGAGCGTATGATCGACTGCGGCGCGCGACCAGGCCGGCGCTGACGGACCCATAGATATACAGGGAAAGAAAAAAAACAGAAAGGCACACTGGATCCATCTTTGTGTATTCATCGTCACCTTCTCCTTTGATCATCAACTCTTTCGCCTAAGATCGGGCGGTCAGCCGGATGGCTTTGTTTGTTTATCTCACAGACAAAATCTCAATCCAAATTCATGGTTGAGATGGCACAGCCACTCCCTCTCCCGTAACTTGAATCCCTTTGCATTGAATTCACATGCCTCCCGACTTCACGCCCGATCGAAAAGGAATCAGGCGCAAAGCCCCGGCATTCCGTCCCGACTTATCCGCCTCTCTAAGATATCTTTCCGCTTAGAAAAGATCCTTGAAATTTTACTTAACTTTATTTAAATTACCAAACGATATTGATCACCATAGAAAAGTCAAGCAGTGATCGTCCCCGTTGAAATATAGTGCGGAACAGCCCGCATTAGAGAGCCTGCGCCGGGCCGGCCTGATACCCCAGGTTTATTTTCTCTTGATTCACCGGGCTAAATTCTCTATGGTCTTGAGCGGCACCGGCGTATGGTACCAAAAGTAAAAATCCGGGTCTGGAGGCCCGGCCTTAGTCTAAGCCCAGAGGGCATGATTTGCGAGTGTAGCGTCGCCGAAACCCGAAATCCGAATATCGAAATACGAAACAAATTCGAACAAGAAATGTCCTAATGACAAAAACAAAACCGGATCCCTGACATAAGATATGCGTATTGTTTGGATCATTGCAGTTTTTGTCATTGTGTATTGTTTCGGATTTCGAGTTTCGTGCTTCGAATTTACAGCCGCTTCACTTTCGTAGGCATAGCCGATTGTCTCTGACCTGGCCCTGAGGACCAGGGTTCATAAACTGCAATGAAAAGGAGGTTATTTCCATGAAAAAACTGTTGACGGTATGTTTGGCGATTTCCATGATGGTTGCGTTTACCGGTCCGGTGGCGGCCGAAGATTTTCCAAGCCGGGCCATTACCTATCAGATTCCCTTCAATCCGGGGGGGCAGTCCGACCTGGAAGCGCGCAGGCAGCAGCCTCGGCTGGAAAAGGCCCTGGGCGTTAAGGTGGTGATTCAGTACAAGCCCGGCGGAGGCGGTTCCGTGGGCTGGGCCAACCTGGTCACACAAAAGCCGGACGGCTATTTCATTTCCGGCATCAACATCCCCCATATCGTGCTCCAGCCCATGGCCCGGGGTGAGGCCGGTTACGAGACGGAACAACTTTCGCCCATCGCGCTCTTTCAGGCAACACCCATCGGGCTGGCGGTCATGAAGGACAGCCCGTATCAATCCCTGGCGGACCTGACGGCCTATGCCGAGAAAAATCCGGGAGCCGTCACCTGCGGGGGTTCGGGCACGTGGTCCGGGCATCATATCGCCCATCTCCAGTTCCAGAAGATGGCCGGCATCACGATGACCTATATCCCTTATAAGGGAGCGGCGCCCAGTGTGGCGGCTTTTCTGGGCGGTCATGTGCAGGCCTTGTGGGCCAACTCCAATGATCTTTTTCAGCACAAGGATAAGATCCGGGTCCTGGGCTTCGGCACGGTCAAGCCTTTCCCGCCCATGCCGGAGGTGCCCACATTCAAGGGTCAGGGCTACAACCTGCTCGCCTCCATCGACCGGGGAGCAGGCGCCCCGCCGGAAACCCCGACCTCGGTGATTCAAGTGCTTGAAAAAGCCTTCCTGGATATTGCCAACGATCCGGGTATCCAGGCGCAGATGCTCAAGGACGGATTCGTCCCCATTGCCATGGGCGTGGAAGAGAGCAAGGCTTACATCGAGGAAAAGGTCCGGGAATGGGCGCCGGTGGTGAAGGAGTTTAAGAAATAACGGGTTGAAACTGGGGGTGACCGAGATCACCCCCCATTTTCACGGGATATCACATGTTTGATGCCGCTATTTCGGGTCTCGGACACGTCTTCGAAATCCAGAATTTCCTTTTCCTTTTCATCGGGGTCTCCATGGGCATCATATTCGGTGCCCTACCCGGCCTTACGGCCACCATGGGGCTGGCCCTCCTGGTGCCGTTCACCTTTACCATGTCTCCGACCAGCGGGCTTATCATGTTGGCCGGCATTTATGTGGGGGCCATGTACGGGGATGCCATCCCCGCCATCCTGATCAACACGCCCGGAACCCCGGCCGCCATTGCCACCACGTTCGACGGCTTTCCCCTCGCCCAGAAAGGCATGGCCCAGCACGGCCTGGTGGCCGCGGCCATTGCCTCCTCCTACGGATCCCTGGTGGCCAACATCGTGCTGGCCACGGCCGCGCCCCCGCTGGCCGAAGCCTCCCTCAAATTCGGCCCGCCGGAATATTTCTGGCTGGGCATCTTCGGGCTCACCATCATTGCCACCCTCTCCTCCGGTTTCATCATCAAGGGACTCTTAGGTGGAGCCGTCGGCATGATGCTCAGCACCGTGGGCATGGCCCCGCTGGGCGGCGATGTGCGCCTTACCTTCGGGTATCCGGAACTTCAGGCCGGCATCGAACTGATCGTGGCGCTCATCGGGTTTTTCTGCCTGCCGGAAATCTTGAGCAGTGTCATCGGACAACGCCGGGAAAGCTACTCTTCGGAAAAGGTGGTCCCCCGGCTGAGCGTGATCGGAGAAGTCGCCCTCTCCCTGCTCAAAAAGCCTTTCCTCATGCTCCGGTCCGCGGGCATCGGCACGGTGATCGGGTTTGCACCCGGGGCCGGAGGAAACATTGCGAGCATGGTGTCTTACAATGAAGCCTGCCGTTGGGACAAGCACCCGGAGGAGTTCGGTAAAGGCACCATCAAAGGCGTGGCCGCATCCGAAGCCGCCAACAGCGCCATGGCGCCCGGGTCTCTCATTCCGTTGCTGACCCTGGGCATCCCCGGATCCCCCCCCGCGGCCGTGATCCTGGGGGCCCTGATGCTCCACGGCATGCGGCCCGGGGCGGAGCTCTTCAGCGTGCACGCGCCTGTTACCTTCGCCTTTATCATGGGTCTGCTGGTGGCCGCCCTGCTGGTGACCGTCATCGGAACGATCGGATCGTTCATCTACGCCCGAATCATCAACATTCCCGCACGGTTGCTGGCGCCGGCCGTGGTCTTCATGACCATCCTCGGCTCCTATTCCATCCGCAACAACATGCTCGATGTATGGATCATGTTCCTTTTCGGCGTGATCGGCTATGCGAGTAACAAGCTTAAATTTCATCCGGCCCCCATCGTGCTGGGGCTGATTCTGGGACCGTTCGTGGAGGAAGGCCTGGTTCAGTCCATGCTGGCGGGCGGTGCGGCGGGCGGGGTGCTGCCCTATATGATTTTTCGACCCATTTCCGCGGTGTTGATCGCATTGTGCCTCATGTCGGCTTTCTGGCCCCTTTTCGCTTCATGGCGGGCCAAAAGACAGCCCAAGAAGGATGCGTGCAGGACGGAGGATGAAACCGATGCTTAACTCGGACCTGATCATCGGGTTTTTCTCCCTGGGGCTTTCCGGGCTCATCTTCGCGGTCACCCGGCACCTTAGCCGGCTGGGCGGGGTTTTTATCAACTACCTCCTGGTAATCATCGTCTTTTTTGCTCTGATCATGCTGATCAAGGGCTTTATCCGACCTGAAAAGCTGGCTTTCTTTGAATCCCGGGTAGAGCGAAACAATGTCCTCATCGGGCTGATCATCCTTTTCGTCTATCTGTTCTTCATGCCCATGGCGGGTTTTCTTCCCTCCAGTTTCGTCTTTTACGCCTGCTTCAACCTCTACCTTGCCGAGGACCGGTGGAGCAGGAAAAATATTCTACAGTCTATCGGCCTCAGCGCGGTCGTGGTCACGGTTTTCTACCTGATGTTCCATAAAGTCCTGCAGGTTCCCCTCCCCACCGGTTCCTGGTTTGAGTAGAAAGGCGGCCTGAAGGCCGAAGACCGCTTGAACCCCAAGCCGGCCATACCCGGCCATACCCGGCACGCTGTGTTTTTTTCTTGACTCGAAAGGGGAACCCGCCTATTTTTTGGTTAGAAAAACAACTTTCTTATCAACTTAACCGAGGGTGTAAGCCCCAAAAATCCAAGGAGGTGTAAGCGATGAAACGTTTATTTTTTGTGGCATTCCTGGCAGTGCTGGTCATTGGAGCCGGTGTGATTCCCACCGCCGTCCAGGCAAAAGCCGTCTTCGTCTCCATCGGCGGAGGCCCCACCGGGGGTACCTATAACTACTTCGCGAACGGTATTTCCCTGTATGTACCCAAAATCTATCCTGAAATCAAAATGTCCGCCGAAGGATCAGGCGGGTCCGGTGAGAATATCCGCCGCGTTCACAGCGGCGATTTCGACTTCGGGCTCTCTTACTCGGTCGACATTGCCCTGGCTGCGAAAGGTCAGCTTCCCAAAGATACAACGGTTTACGACAAGGTGCGCTGCTTGGGTTACCTCTACGGCGCCCCGGCCCAGCTCGTCGTCATGGCGGACAGCCCCTATAAATCCGGAAAGGATTTGATCGGTAAAAGAGTGGCCGTGGGCAATGCCGGTTCCGGGGCGGCGCTTTCAGCCGAACGTTTTTTCCGCCATATGGGTGTATGGGATCAATTCAAGCCCCAGTTCCTGGGATATTCCGCCGCCGCTTCCGCCTTCAAGGACGGCAAAATCGATGCCTTCTGGGTGCTGGTGGGATTTCCCAACGCATCGGTCATCGAAGCCGCAACCATGTCCAAAATCAGGTTGATCGATGTGGGCAAGGACGCCGAGGCGACCGGTTTTTACAAGGAATTCCCATATTCCTCGGTCACCATCCCCGGCGGCACCTATCCCGGTCAGACGGAGGATGTGGTGTCTTTTCAAGACAGCACGCTTCTGACCAGCCGGTCCGACGTGGACGCAGACGTGGTCTACAAGCTCATGAAGGCGACATGGTCCAAGGATGGAATGGAGCACATGGTCCAGGCGCACAAAGCGGCCAGGGCAATGAGCATCGAGAACAATTTCAAGGGTTCATCCAGGCCCCTTCACAAGGGAGCGGCCAAATTTTGGCAAGAGATGGGTATTTCCATACCCGACACCCTCAAGCCGATTGATTAGTCAGCGTCTGCCTCACAAACACCACCCGTCAAGGGAGGGATGACAGTCCCTCCCTTGACTTGCTGCAGAAGGACCCGCCATGGAAGATAACTCCCGCCCTGTCAGTGACCCGGAAACGCCGGCGCAGATTCCGACCGACAAAGTGAAGCTGGATGAGATCGTTCGTCGTGATGCCAAGATCGGCCGGGACATGACCGGTATCTGGTACTATGTGTGCTCCGCTCTGGTCATTTTCATGGTGTTCTTCTACATGTACAATGCGGGGTGGAGACCTGTCGCGGCCCAATATCATCGGGGGATTTACGTCCTGATT
>JAWOGN010000215.1:0-3119 GCA_046496815.1 Desulfatiglandaceae bacterium | reverse complement strand
ATGCACTGGTCCATCGTGACCGGCACCGTGCTTTCATACCCATATACACACATTCCCATGGAGTCTCCAACCAGGATCATGTCGACCCCGGCTGCCTCCTCGAACTGGGCCGTCGGATAGTCATAACAAGTGAGCCATGTGATCTTTTCGCCCGCTTCTTTCATACGGTAAAAGTCGTGAATCATCTTTTTCTTGGCCATAACATCTCCTTTCTTACGTTAAGATTCGTCTCTTCTGATCTCAATCACCCGCGTATTCTTTCGGCCGAAGACCCTAAGGCTTTGCTTCAAAGGGACATTTGAAAGAAACGCTTCCGGCTCACCCTGAAGCGCTTTAAAACCCCCAAGCGCCCTGGAAATTTACTCTGCAAGGACACAAGCCCAGCCTTTGATCAGAGCAGTTCGGCCAATCGCGCGATACCCTCATGGATCCTGTCTATATCGGAGTACGAAAAGTTGAGTCGCATTTCGTTTTTCTTGCCAATTCCTTCCGGATAGAACTTGCTTCCGGGGATAAAAGCGACCCGGTTTTTGATTGCGCGGTCAAACAAGTCATCGGTGTCAACCCCATTGTCAAAGGTAACCCAAATGAACATCCCGCCCTCCGGGACCGTCCATCGGACGCCCTCCGGCATATGCGTTTCCAGCGCCTCCAGCATAGCGTCCCTTCGGGGCCTGTAAAGCTCAATTATTTTCGAGATGTGTTTCCGCATATACCCCTTCTGGATAAACCGAGCCGCCACCCTTTGGGTTGCACAATCAGGGCTCACCGTGATCTTTTGGGCCCATTTGACCATCGGGCCGATCATTTCCGGAGGTCCCGCTGCAAACCCCAGCCTCAAGCCCGGTCCCAGAATTTTGGAAAAAGACTTTACAATGGTTACCGTCTTCGGGTCCGAGAATTCGGTCCTGGCCAGTTCCCACAGCGTTACGATCCGCTCGCCCGTGAAACGCAGTTCACGATAGGGTTGATCTTCCAAGACCGGCACCTCAAAACCCTTTGCGATCTCTATAATTGCCCGCCGACGAGTTAAGTCCATGGTTCTGCCGCTTGGATTCTGGAATTCAGGGATTACATAGATGAATTTGACGCACTCCTTCTTTTTCAAAAGCTTTTCCAAAGCCGATTGCAGGGCGTCAGGCATCATACCCAAATCATCCATTTCAATGCCGATCACCCGCGCCCCGCATGCCTCCATGGCGGTCAAAGAACCGGGGAAACCGGGGGCTTCACATAAGATGATGTCTCCCGGATCGATCAGCGTCCGGGTGAAATAGTAAATTCCATTTGTAGAACCGACGGTGATCATCAATTCCTCATCCGTGAGATAAGGAACCTCCTCAAACTCCTTGATAACATTTTTAAAAAACTTGTCACCTTCGCTGGCCCCGTATTGCAACACATCCGCTCCCTCTTCGTGGATCACCTGCGAAAAAAGCTCGGCAAGGAGATCCCGCGGAAAGGACTCCGGGCTCGGCAACCCCCCCGCGAAGGATATCATCCCCGGCACGCCCTTGGTTACCTTCAAGATTTCTCTGATGAAGGAGTGCTTCATCGATCGGGTCGTTTTGGAGTAAAGTCGCTCTATCATGCCTTTCGCCTTTCCGTGTTTAGGGGTGGAAATGATCCGGCTCCAAAATCCTCGTGGGTTCTTGAAGTCTGAACATCCGGAGGAATTCTCTTCATATTATCGACCTCGGCCTGAATGCGGGTTCCGGATTTCTTCTTCATCGTTCAGCTCGGTCGGCCAACCCACATCGCTCTTGACCTCTGAAAACACGAGAAAACTCTCGCTTTTGGCCACACCCGGGATGGCCGCGATGCGCTGCTTAACCAAACGACCCAGATGATCGAGGTCCTGCGCCGCCACATGGAGGATGTAATCGAACCGGCCCGAAACGTGGTAACAGGCCCGTACCTGAGGGATTTCCAACACGCCCCGCTCGAACGGCCGGATCGTTTCCGCCGAGTGTCGCCCCAGCGTCACGGAAATCAGCGCTTGCACGTTTAGCCCCAGGCTGTGCGGATCCACAATGGCCCGGAATCCACGCAAATGGCCGCGCTCTTCCAGACGGCGGGTTCTTTCCAGTACCGTCGACGCTGCCACCCCAAACTCTCGGGCCAGGTCGACATTTTTGCGTCGACCGTCTGCTTGAAGCGCCTTCAAAATCTTTCGGTCCAGTGTGTCCATTGTTTACTCCGACTATATTCTAAGTTAAATTTACATCGTATTTAATTCGAAAGTCAAAACATAACGGTGCAGTTAATTTCGTTTTTTTACATTTTTCCGCTCTTTTTTCTTGTGCTCTGATTTTTCTGCTTGTTTTACAATTCCGCGTATGCACCCCCGTCCGGCATCCGGCCATGCGGCGTGCGAAGGCTCGTTGCACCCATGAGCCGCCTGTGATAGTTTTGGGCTGTCGTGTGATGTTCGAGCGGCGTCTGCGAATACGGGGCTCTCTCGCATGTACCCAAGCCGGGATTCTTTGGGGTTTTTTTCAGAATGGCCTGAAGCGGCCCTTACGGAGCAATACGAATGATTTCATATGTGGTCAATTCTCGTGCCCGAGAAGAATACGCCTCCGGTTCTCTGTTGGATTCATTTTCTTCCCGTGTCGCCGAACGCGTCTGGAAATTCCACCGCAGCTTTCCGCAGTACAAACCGACGCCGCTTATATCCCTTGAAAATCTGGCGTTATCCCTGAAAGTCGAAAAGGTTTGGGTCAAAGATGAGTCGTTTCGCTTCGGTTTGAATGCCTTTAAAGTCCTGGGGGCGAGTCACGCGATTGCCGCCCTCTTGGCAGAGTATGCAGGCATCCCGGATCAGGACCTGTCATTCAATTCACTCAAAACGACGCGTGCCGCGAGAGGGTTCCGAGACATTACCTTGGTCACTGCCACGGACGGCAACCACGGCCGCGCGGTGGCATGAGCGGCGCGTGAGTTGGGGTGTAAAGCGGTCGTGTTCATGCCGCGGGGAACCGTTTTTTCAAGATTTCAGGCTATCGAGGCGCTGGGGGCAAAAACATCCATTATTGACGGCACCTATGATGATGCCGTGCACCTGGCCGCCGACAAGGCAAAGAAATTCGGTTGGTTTCTGGTGCAGGATACGGCAC
>JAWOGN010000178.1:0-7569 GCA_046496815.1 Desulfatiglandaceae bacterium | reverse complement strand
CAAAATTCCCAGGCTGAAGGCTGACCGCTGTTCGCTGACGGCTCCCTAATTGAGTTTTGACTCAATTAGGGTAGTAGCAAACGCATGCCCAAGGGGACAACATCGCGGTGCGTTTCCGGAAACCGCCGCAACGTGCTGAAATTCAAGGCCGGCGCCGCCCCTTGGGACGCTTGTGGCACCCAAAACGAAGGGGGTTCACTCCCTTTTTGTAAGCGTTCACAGGAACCCAAATGCACTCCATGGACGAGAATTGAACCTTGAACCTCTGAACCTGTGAACCTGTGAACCTGTGAACGGTTAACCCTTTTCAACGACTTTAGGAATCCCATGAAAAAAGCGATTGCCTCCACTTTATGTTCTGCTTTCGTTATCCCGGGGCTCGGACAGGTGATCAATCAGGACCTTAAGAAAGGTGTGTGTATCCTGGCTGCGGTATTCGTCCTCTTTCTTTCGGGTCTCATCGCAATGTACCTGCGTATCGACAGCCTCCTCGAGACCAAGGATATACCCGCAACCGACCTCACCGTCATCGTGGATCACCTTAGAGAGGCAGACTTTTCACTCCTGTGGTTTCTGGTCGCCGCATTCGTCTCACTCTGGCTGTACTCGGTTGTAGACGCTTTTGTAAGAGGTAGAAAACTGGATCAAACGGGCGAGAGGAATCCTTTATGAGGGCCTACTTGATCGATGAAATAACGGTTTCCGACCTGGACAAGATGAAAGACTTTCTCGAGAAAAACGCGATCCGATCGAGTTTGGACCGTCTTTTTTGGGTCCAAATTCCGGATGCGTTGCTCAGTGCCGCTCAACGTGCGCACCCACAGTGCCGACCGCACGTGTTTTCCGTGGAATTGGGGTCCGATTGGATAAAATTTGAATGCTTTGTTCGAAGCCTGAAACACATGCGATGTGACTGCCCCGGCTACACAACGACCGAGCAAATGCGGTATGTTGTCGATTTTGCCCACCGCATGGTCGAACAACTGGGGATCAGATCCTGAATCGGGTGACCCCCTATTCCTTCACAAGGACCCTCCTGATTTCTTCTTTGATGGCCATTGATCTGTTCCTATCTCCCAAGTGCCCCACCCGGATGGTGACCTCGGTTTCTTTCGCAGATCGGTATTTGAGTGAAACGCTCACGGGTGTATTGTCTGCCTGTCTGGCCGTAATCCTCCCCGAGGTGGCATCATGGGATGCGGTCAGGCCGCTTAAGTTCATCTGATTGAGGGCTTTGAGCGTCGCATCCCAGGATTCCATGAAAGGCGCTTGATATATCACCGTCAACGCTCCTTCATAGTATTTGTATCCCACGATGCCGACCGCTGTTCCGGCGCCAAAAAATACCAGCTGAGCGCAACCGACGAGAAAAAGACAGGGTATGACTTGCATCCACCACTTGATTTTAATCATTTGCTGTATCACTTTAGCGCCTTGAAAATCCTCAATATCGGAAAACGGGGGCCGTTGGGATCTCTTTGAGAAGGCTGCAAATGCTTCCCTCATTCCATGGAATTTAGACCATTTGATACAACCTGGGTTCTTCGATGTCAACAGTCATTTGCCCGCGGCTCGGCCATGGCGAGTAAGGATTTTTGTTCCCAATGCTTGCGGAACGGGATCCAACCCTGCATGTGGCCTGTTATTTGCCATTATGCGTTTGACTCAGAAAGGCTTTTCTAATATGTGTATATGTTACTATGTTTTTCGGAGGCAGATTCCATGGACTATAAACAAACGCTCAATCTCCCCAAGACCCCCTTTCCCATGAAGGCCAATCTGGTTAAAAACGAGCCGGAAATCCTCAAGAAGTGGGACGAGCTGGAACTGTATCGGCTGATTCGCCGCACGTCCAAGGGTCGGAAGAAATATATGTTTCATGACGGGCCTCCCTACGCCAATGGTCACATCCATATGGGTACCGCCTTTAATAAGATTCTAAAGGATATCATCATTAAATCAAAACAAATGGCCGGTTTCGATACGCCCTATGTGCCGGGCTGGGACTGTCACGGTCTTCCCATTGAACACCGGGTGGACACGGAGCTGGGGGAAAAAAAGGCGGAGATGTCCCAGGTGGAAATCAGACAATATTGCAGAAAATATGCCCAAAAGTTTATTGCGATTCAACGCGATGAGTTCAAGCGGCTGGGGGTGCTCGGCGAGTGGGAAAATCCCTATTTGACCATGAATTATCCCTACGAGGCGACGATCGTCCGGGAGTTCGGCAAATTTGCCATAAGCGGGAGTCTCATGAGGAGCAAGAAACCGATCTATTGGTGTATCTCCTGCGGCACAGCGCTTGCCGAGGCGGAGGTCGAATATGAAGAACATACGTCCCCTTCGATTTTCGTCAAGTTTCCCATGATCTCGGATTTGAGCGAGGCATACCCGGCGCTCGCCGGAAAGGACGTTTCGGTGGTCATTTGGACCACCACGCCCTGGACGCTGCCGGCCAATTTAGCCATTGCGCTGCATCCGCACCTTGGATATGTCGCTGCGCAGACCGAGGGTGGCGAGGTCATGATTTTGGCGGAGGGGCTCCTGGATGTGTGTATGGATACCTTCGGCGTGAAGTCCTACGAAATCCTTCAAACATTCAAAGCGACGGAGCTTGAAAATCTTCAGGCAAAGCACCCCTTATATGACCGGTCTGCGGTGATCGTTCTGGCGTCTTATGTCACGTTGGACGCGGGAACCGGCTGTGTTCACACCGCACCCGGGCATGGTCGAGAGGACTATGAAACGGGGCTGGAATATGGCTTGGATGTGTATTCGCCGGTGGACGATTCAGGTCGGTTTACATCAGAGGTCGAATATTTCGCCGGGCTCGAGGTATTTGAAGCGAACCGGGCCGTCAACCATAAGCTCGCTGAAGTGGGTGCGCTTCTCAAGGAACAGGAGATCACCCACGAATACCCGCACTGCTGGCGCTGTAAGCGACCCGTCATCTTTCGTTCCACCGAGCAGTGGTTCATCTCCATGGAGAAAAATGCGCTGCGGCAAAAGGCGCTCGACGCCATCAACGAGGTCAATTGGATCCCTTCCTGGGGTCGAGAGCGCATCTACAACATGATTGCCAATCGGCCGGACTGGTGCATCTCTCGACAACGATCCTGGGGCGTTCCGATCACCGTTTTTTTCTGTAAAAAATGCAATCACATGCTCATTTCGCAGGAAATTGTTGACCATGTCGCCGGTTTGGTTGAGAAATCCGGGGTGGATGTCTGGTTCACCGAAACAGCGGAGAAGCTGTTGCCCCCGGGCACGCGATGTCCGGAGTGCGGCGCGGATCGATTCGAAAAAGAGACGGATATTCTCGATGTATGGTTTGACTCCGGTGTGAGTTACGCGGCCGTAATGGAGAAACGAGCGTATCTGGACAGTCCATCGGATCTCTACCTGGAGGGAAGCGATCAGCACCGCGGGTGGTTTCACAGCTCCCTGCTGTGTTCCGTGGGCACACGCGGCGAGGCTCCCTATCGAAATGTTTTGACCCATGGCTTTGTTGTCGATGGCGGGGGAAAGGCCATGCACAAGTCGGCAGGGAACGTCATCTCGCCGGAGGAACTCATCAGGGACTATGGGGCTGAAATCCTGAGGCTTTGGGTGGCAGGCGAGGATTATCGAGACAACATCCGGCTGTCCACGGAAATATTGGAGCGCCTGACCGAGGCGTATCGACGAATCCGAAACACATGCCGATACATTTTAGGCAATTTGTATGATTTTGATCCTGAAACGGATGCGGTTCCGTACCGCGAGATGGAAGAACTCGACCGTTGGGCGCTGAATCGACTTGAAGAACTGATCGAGCGTATCCTTCAGGCCTACGAGGACTTCGAATTTCATCTCGTGTATCACAGTCTCCACAACTTCTGCGTACTCGACCTTTCCTCCTTTTACCTGGACATCATCAAAGACCGTCTCTACACGTCACCCCGTCAATCAAAAGCGAGGCGGTCCGCGCAGACCGCCATGAGTGAAATCCTCGAGTCTCTCGTCAGGCTGATGGCGCCGGTCCTCTCCTTTACGTCCGATGAAATCTGGAAACACTTGCCGGAGCGGAGCCGCCTCCCGAGTGTCCACGCCGAACTGTTTCCGGACGTAAACACCGGATACAGGGACCCGGAATTGAGCAACCGCTGGGAGCACATCCAGGCCGTGCGGAAGGAAGTGATGAAGGCGCTTGAGATTGCAAGGAAAGAAAAAAGAATCGGACACCCCCTGGATGCATCGGTTTCCCTGGGTCTTTCCTCCGAGCTCATGCGGAACCTAACGCCCTATAAAGACCGGCTCAGGTCCATATTGATCGTATCTGCTGTGGATATGATAGAAATCGAACGCCTCGAGAAGGGCCTCGAAAGCGACACGCTTCCGGGTCTGAAAGTGCATGTCTCCCCTTCATCCGATACCAAGTGCGAGCGCTGCTGGGTTCATGACCCCACCGTGGGACATGACACCGGCCACCCCACGATCTGCAAACGATGTCTTCACGCCATGGCTGAAATGGGGTTCTATAAAGAGTGAAAACACGACACCACCTGATGTTGTGGCCGGCGTTGATCATTGTCGTGCTGGATCAGATAACCAAACTGGCCGTCGCGAACCGTTTGCAGGTATTTGAATCCGTGCCGGTGGTCACGGGTTTCTTCAACCTGGTCCATGTACGGAACCGGGGCATGGCTTTTGGTCTCATGAACCGTCCGGATATCGGCATCGCGTCCTATTTCCTTCTGGCCGCCAGTCTGATCGCGGTCGTACTGATCTTGGTGTGGTTTTTTAAACTCAAGGAAGAGGATAATCAACTTACCCTGGGCCTTTCTCTCATCCTGGCAGGCGCCGTGGGAAATTTGATTGACCGCGTCAGGCTCGGCGAGGTGATCGATTTCCTTGATTTCCACCTGGGCACGTACCATTGGCCGGCCTTTAATCTGGCCGACGCAGCCATTACCGTGGGAACCGTCTCAATCGCACTCAACCTGATCTTTCAACGCAAAACGCACGCGTAGGTCCGGGCGCCGAATTGGGATGTTAGGCGGTGATGTTCTCGAAAAACTTTAAGTTTTGAGACAACTTATCCCGTTTAAGGGAAAGGAGATCGACCTTTTCTTTGACCTCCGTAACAATTTCAGCCGGCGCCTTTTCCAGGAAGCCCTTGTTGGAGAGTTTCCGCCCGGACACTTCAATTTCTTTTTCTATTTTTTGTATCTGTTTTTTCAGTCTATTTTTTTCTTCATTAAAATCCAGAAGCCCTTTCAACAGAACATGAATCTGGTTTCGTCCATACACCGCCGTGGCCGACGCTTCCGGTTTCTTTGCGTCGGAGGCAATGGACAC
Source organism: Desulfatiglandaceae bacterium (assembly GCA_046496815.1). GTDB lineage: Bacteria > Desulfobacterota > DSM-4660 > Desulfatiglandales > Desulfatiglandaceae > JAWOGN01. The sequence continues at coordinate 2,229 of JAWOGN010000178.1, read as the reverse complement.
CGACTCGACAGTGGCAAGCGTCTGGATATAGCGCATATTCGTTCTCAAAAGCGCCGCATCTCCTTCATCCGCCGTGTCGATAAGAATGTTCACTTTCTTGGAAGGCGCGATACGCATTTCACCGCGAATATTCCGAATGCCGTTGATCACACCCATCAGAAGATCCATGTCTCTCAGGGCATCCGCGTCCCTCACAAATTCCGAGGCTTCGGGGAATTCGGCATACATGATACTGCCTTCGGTATGCGGGAGCTTTTCCCAAATCTCCTCGGTCACAAACGGCATGAAGGCGTGCAGGAGCTTGAGGGAGGCCGCCAGCACGGTGTGCAAGCGTGCGATCGTGGAATCTTTCTCGGCCTCGTCTTCTCCGTAAAGGGACTGCTTGGCCATCTCAAGATACCAATCACAAAACTCGTGCCACACAAACTGATAACAAAGGCCTGCAGCGTCGTTAAAACGGTAGTGATCGAGGGCCTCCGTAATTTCTTCCGTCACGAGGCTGAGTCTTGAAAAAATCCAACGATCGGGAAGCGAGCGGGGGCCCGTTTCTTCCTTTTTCGCTTCAAGGTTTCCATGCATCAAGACCAGCCGGGCGGCGTTCCATATTTTGTTTACGAAATGCCGGTATCCCAGAATCCGCTCCTCAGAAAGCTTGATATCCCTCCCCTGTGCGGCTAGAGCTGCCAGGGTAAAACGGAATGCATCGGTGCCGAACCGGTCCATGACCTCGAGCGGGTCAATCACATTTCCCTTCGACTTACTCATTTTCTTGCCCGCTGCGTCTCTTACGAGGGCATGGATATAGACCGCCCTGAAAGGCACGTCTCCCATAAAATGAATGCCCATCATCATCATCCTGGCCACCCAAAAAAAGAGGATGTCGAAACCGGTGACCAGCACGGAGGTCGGATAGAAGGTTTGCAGTTCCGGCGTCTGTTCAGGCCAGCCGAGTGTTGAAAACGGCCATAACGCCGAACTGAACCATGTATCCAGCACATCGGTTTCTTGTCGAAAGTCCTGACTGCCGCACTTGCGGCAGCCCTTTGGTTTCTCTTTGGCCACGTGAACTTCATGGCACGCGTCACAGTACCACGCAGGGATGCGATGGCCCCACCATATTTGTCTCGAAACGCACCAGTCCTTGATATTGTTCATCCATTCGAAGTAGACCGTTTCCCAGTTGAGGGGATATATGCGTGTTCTGCCTTCGCGCACAGCCGCGCTCGCCTTTCTTGCAAGCGGTCCCACCTTCACAAACCACTGTTTTGAAAGCAGGGGTTCGATCATGGTCTTGCAGCGGTAACAGTGGCCTACCGCGTGCCGATAGGGCTCAATTCTCTCGAGCAATCCATCCTGCTTTAGATCGTCGAGGATCTTCTTCCGGCACTCGAATCGATCCATCCCTTTGTAAGGGCCGGCGAGATCATTCATGGTTCCATTTTCGTCAATGACCTTGATTCTTTCGAGGCCGTGTGTGTTGCCGATCTCAAAGTCATTGGGATCATGGGCCGGCGTAATCTTGAGAGCCCCGGTGCCGAATTCCGTGTCAACATACGTATCCAGTATGATGGGAATCGGTCGGCTCAGTAAGGGCAGGAGCACATGGGATCCGTCGAGGTTCTGATAGCGCGCATCTTCCGGATTCACCGCCACGGCCGTATCCCCCAGGAGTGTCTCGGGCCGGGTCGTGGCAACTACCAGATGACCGTCTCCCTTCTCAAACCGATACCGGATATAATACAGGTTGCTTTCAGTCTCTTCGTGTTCCACTTCAAGGTCGGCCAAGGCGGTATGACACCGCGGGCACCAATTGGTAATGTAGTCTCCGCGATATACGAGACCTTCCTCGTACAGCCGAACGAAGACCTCCCGAACCGCTTTGGAAAGCCCCTCGTCCATGGTAAAGCGTTCCCGGCTCCAATCGCACGAACAGCCCAACCGTTTCAATTGGTTGAGAATCAACCCGCCATACCGTTTTCGCCATTCCCAAACCATCTCAATAAACTTTTCTCTTCCGACGGCATGGCGATTCGTTCCCCTGGCGGCAAGGTCTTTTTCCACAACGTTCTGGGTCGCAATCCCCGCATGGTCGGTTCCCGGTTGCCAGAGGACATTATACCCTTTCATTCTCTTGAACCGGCACAGAATATCCTGCAGCGTATTGTTCAGCGCGTGGCCCATGTGCAAGGACCCGGTCACGTTCGGAGGCGGTATCACAATGCAAAACGG
>JAWOGN010000140.1:0-5355 GCA_046496815.1 Desulfatiglandaceae bacterium | reverse complement strand
CCCTTCACGGAAAGGTAAGAACACTGGCCCATCACCTGCGCACGGTCGCCGTCTGCGGCGGAGGCACCCGTTTCGGAGGTTCGACCGAGATTCCCCTGATGTCCGACTACCTCGTGGGAGACTCCCGGAGCGGCATGTGTTTCAGCGAAGCCATGATCGGCCTCCTGCCCGGCTGGTCGGGCGTGGCCAGGGCCATCATCAAGGCGGGGCGCTTGAACGCACAATACATGGCCATGACCGGCAAAGAGGTCAAGGCGGACCAGCTGAGCGCGATCGGTATCTACAATGCCGTGGTCGATATCCCGCTTCCTTTCCCCCGGATGAGCAGGATCGGAGATCCCAAGGCCGATAAGGCGGCCTACGCGGAGGCCCTGGCAAGACACGATGAGGAAACGGGCACGGTCCTGCTTCCCAAAGGACTGCAAATCGCCACATGCCCGGTGGAAGACATCCCGGTCATCAGAGAACCGGTCGCTCTTGCCGAGGAATCGGAAATCGCCGAGGAGGTAAAGAAACGGCGAGACCCTGAGACCTATGCCCCCATCCGGGGAAAGTCTCTCAGGGAGGTCGCCGAGGAGATGCGAAAGCTGGGGAGGCCCCTGGCACCCCAGTCGGTCCGTGCGCTTTCGGATCTCTTCGCGAGCTACACGCCGGGCGACTTCGATGAGGCGGCTTTCGTGAAACGGGAAGCGGATGCGGACGCCAGGCTCTACAGAGATCCAAAATTCCGCGCAGGATTGACCGCCACACTGGAACAAAAGGTGGCGGATTTCAGGGAGGTTTCGTGAGATGAGGCCGTATTTCGAGAAAATGAGTTCTATAGGCAAAGTGCTTTCGGACAGAGAGAAAGCACAGAGTGAAGCAAACGCCAAGGAGATCTACACCGTGGATCAGTCCGTGGCACAAGCCATGGAAGACCGCAAAAAAACCGGGCTTGCCTCAGATAAACTCCACAAGCGGGGGGAGAAGACCGCGTGGGAACGCATCGATCTTCTGGTGGACCCGGGTACTTTCCTACCCATTAACAGTATCTATGATCCGGAGTTCAATCAGGAAGGAACAACCGGGGTTGTGACGGGGCTGGCACAGATATCCGGAAGGTATGCGTCCGTGATAGCCTCGGACAACAAAGTGCTTGCCGGCGCCTGGATACCGGGGCAAAGGGAACATGTTTTTCGAGCCCAGGATATCGCCGAAAGCCTCAACATCCCACTCGTTTGGATTCTCAACTGCAGCGGCGTCAAGCTGACGGAACAGGAAAAAGTGTACGCCGGTAGACGGTCGGGGGGAAGGACCTTTTTCAGGCATTCTGAGTTGGCGGAGAAAGGAATCCCCGTGATTGTAGGAATGTACGGGACCAATCCGGCCGGCGGCGGCTATCATGCCATCAGCCCGGCCATTATCTTTGCTCATGAGAAATCCAACATGGCCGTAGGCGGCGGCGGAATCGTGAGCGGCATGTCACCGAAGGGACATTTTGACATGGAAGGCGCAGAGACGCTGATCGAGGCAACCCGAAAATTCAAGCAGGTGCCCCCGGGAGGCACCGGCATCCATTATGACAAAACCGGCTTCATGCGGGAGGTTTTTGATACGGAGGAAGGGGTCCTTGAGGCCATCCGAAAATGCATGTCCGGGATGCCCGCTTATGCGCCTTCAACCTTCCGCGCGGCCGAACCGGCCGACCCCCTCTACCCTGCCGAGGATCTGAATTATATCGTTCCGTTCAATCAGAAAAAAGTCTACAGTATCGAACAGGTCCTGGCGAGGGTTTTTGATGGAAGTGAGCATTTGGAGTACAGACCCGGTTATGGACCGGAGATCTACTGCGGATTGGCCAAAATCGACGGGTTCCCGGTCGGCGTTATTGCCAATCGTCAGGGGTTTTTGGGAGCCGGCTATCCTCAGTATGCAAAAGACCAATACCTGGGGATCGGCGGCAAGCTCTACCGGGAAGGCCTCATCAAGATGAATGAGCTCGTGATGTTCTGCGGCAGAGACCGGATTCCCATGATCTGGTTTCAAGACACCAGCGGCATCGATGTCGGCGATATTGCGGAACAAGCCGAGCTCCTCGGCCTTGGCCAGTCCCTCATTTACTCCATTGAAAGTTCCCATGTGCCGATGCTGTGCGTGGTCCTAAGAAAGGGGACGGCTGCCGCCCACTACATCATGGGAGGCCCCCAGGCCACCCGGAACAATGCGTTTACCCTCGGTGCTGCCACGACCGAGATCTATGTCATGCATGGGGAAACCGCTGCCGCCGCCGCCTTTGCGAGACGTTTGGTGAAAGAGAAAGACGCCGGCAAGCCCATTGAACCCATTATCGAGAAGATGAATGCATTGGCGCAACAGTACTATGATCAATCCAGACCGGTGTATTGTGCAAAAGCAGGGCTCGTGGATGAGATTGTCCCCCTGCGTCGCCTAAGGGATTATTTCATTGCCTTTGCCGGAAGTTGTTATCAAAACCCGAGGAGCATCTGCCCCCATCATCACATGTTGCTCCCCAGATCCATCCGGGGGTAAGGAGGAATACAAATGACTGAATATGATATCTTTAAAGTTCACCCGAGAATGCCGAAAAGGGTCAGGTTGGGCGATATAACCGTTCGCGACGGGTTTCAGCATGAGGAGGTATGGATTCCTACGGAAGCGAAGATCTATTATGCGCAAGAGCTGGCCTTTGCCGGGGTGAAACGAATCGAAGTGACCAACTTGGGAAACCCGCGGGTGATGCCCCAATTTAAAGATGCCGAAGCGGTGCTTAAAGGAATCCATGATGACATATTTAAACAAAGGCTGCGCAAAAGAGGTATCAATTTTGAGGAAATTGAATGGACCGCTGTAACCATCCGGGAGCCGTCCGTGGATCGGGCCATCCGGCTGAAAGAACAGGGGGTCGGCCCGAATCGGATTTTGATGATGGTCTCTACCGATGAAGAACACCACTTTGCAAACAGCGGTACAACCCTGCCCGCTTACTGGGCCGAGGTGGAACGGTGTATCAAAAAATGTAAAGATGCCGACATCAAGGTGAACGGAACCGTCAGCACCATCTGGGGGAGTCCCATATCCGGGCCTACAAAATTAGAAGATGCCATCGAGTTTACAAAGAGGTTTCTCAGTATCGGCGCCGATGATATCGAGCACGCCGACCATGACGGCTCCGCGCCGCCGAACCAGGTCTACCGCTACTATTCCATGTTATTGGATGAGATTCCCAACCCCGATCTCCACGTGGGCCATTTCCATGTCACCCGGGGCTGGGGCCTGGCCAATGTCCTGGCTGCGCTTCAAGCGGGCATCGAGATCTTCGAAGGCACGCTGGGTGGCACGGGTGGACAACCCGCCAACTTCCTTGACAGGACCCCGGTTCCCGGCACGGGTTCTTACTATTACCGAGATCCCAATGTTGTCGGTCTTGTTACCTTCGAAGACATGTGTGTCATGTTGGATGAGATGGGCATCGATCTGGATGGGATCAATATCGATCGAATCCTGGAACTCGGTACCTTGATGGAAAAAACCATTGGGCGAAGACTGAGATCCGAATCCATCCTGAACGGTAGAATCCCAAAGGAAGCCAGGGAAGATTTTAAAAGGCCGAAATTACCTCAGATAAAAAGCAAATTCAACGAAAAGTCGGGGCAGATCATCCCCGACGGTTGGCCGGAAAAGGCGGAGGTGCCGGAGGCGCTGTTGAAAAGATAATACGACCGATCCTCCGACCGACCCGAGCACCCGAATCTCGACGCCTGAGTATTTCTGTTTGCAGATTTAGGGAGGCATTTTAGCAAACCGATCAAAAATGATAGTCTCGTAAAAAGTCGGGAATCACCTTTTTCCGTCATTCCGGTGTAGACCGGAATCCAGTTTTTTCAATTACTTAAGGAGGATCTGGACCCCCGTTCGAAGATCCCGCATTCATCGGGATTTTCAACGGGGTGACGACTTTTTACGAGATTGTCAAAAATAATGATCTCGTAAAAAATGATAAAATTTACTTCAGAAGTGTCTCCACTGCCGAAGAAATCCGATTGTAAAGGTTTTTTTGAACCCTCTCTGCCAGGGAGAACACCTCGGATTCGTTGAGTCCGGTTTCCATCCCCAGCTCATTCAACAAATGAACAAGTCCCTCGGTGGGTTGATTCCCCGGAGCCCCGGTTACGCACCCGCCGGTGCCTCCCAACGACGCATCAAACCGCCGGATACCCAAATTAAGAGCGACTTTGCTGTTGGCGAGTGCCTTTTTCCCGTCCAAGTGATGGGGATGGTATCCAAGCTTTTCTAAATCCTTGCCCTTCCTTCTCTCCAGAATCCCCTCAAGAACATCGCGTGTCTCCGTCTCGCCTGCAACCCCTTGAAGGTCGGAGATCGTCACAGTCTCTGCACCCAGATCAAAGTATAAATTCAAATAATCACTCAGGCTCTCCGGGTCCGGTTTTAGGATCCTTCCTTTTTCCGGTTCAATATATCCGAATGCCGCCGAGATGTAGCCCACAATTCTTATATTTCTGGAGACAGCATCCTTAAGGATGGATTTGTACGCTTCAATCGTTTCCTCCAGGTGTTTCCCGATATTGGCAATGTGATGGGCCTCAACCGCGGAGAAAAATGCGCCCAGGGTGTGATTGAAACCGTTCGGCCCCAACCCCATGTCAAGAAAATTCTCGTAACCGATTCTGTTGGGAACCAATGTGATAAAATTTACACCATCCACCCTGCCGAGTTCGTTGGCGATTCGCTTCAGTGCCGATCGATGCATCGCCGGAGCAACTTTTGGGTGAACACATGAAAAAATTTCGATATGGGTAAAACCTGCCCGGATAAGTCCGGACACGATTTCCGACCTAATTTCGGGCGAGAAAATATGTAATTGGTTTGAGGGGACATTTTGGCCATACTCCCTCAACGTAACGTCCGTAACGGTCACGCGCTCCCCACGTCTCTCGATCACTTAAAAGCCTCCGCGTGGGCTGTGAGGAATCCTCCCAACTCACCAAAGTATTCGAGCCCACTTAAGTATATTTGTTCGTATCTTCATAATAAACGTTACACTTTTCGACAGGAGAATAACAGGGCGTTTTGCCGACGGGGTTTTAGCTTGACAATTTTTCAGGCCATCGATTATAGTTACTTTATAGCTAAATAATAGCCATGTTCCCGCCCATATTTGACGCGTAAAGCGTGCCGTCTTTTCTGTGTTTGATGGTTCCACCGATACAGGAGGTTACTTATGGATTTGATTAAGGAAATTGCCCAGATCGTCGGTCCTGACAATGTCTTTCATGACCGCGTCGAATGTCTCTCCTATTCCAGGGACCTGTCGGTCCACGAAGGAATTCCCGACAT
>JAWOGN010000004.1:0-3064 GCA_046496815.1 Desulfatiglandaceae bacterium | reverse complement strand
TGTCTGAATCGAAGCCCGTTCAACAGGAAAGTGTCCCATGCCGAAGTTACTGGATAGAGGATACGAAGGAACTGGTCCTCTATCTGTGGAGCGGTGATCAATCCAAGGCGATCATTGTGCCTCGGGACGGTTGGACAATCAGAGAGGATATCACAATTCACTAACGTGAAGGCGGAGAAACAAAGGGTGGAGCCTACCAAGCATGAGGAATCAATCCGCATGGGTCCTTCGCCCCCCAAAATATTTGGAGGATAGCGTGATGGTCGAGAAACTCACCTATGAGGAACTGCAACAGCGGGTCCAAAAACTGGAGAAATGCTGCGATGACTGCAAAATTGGTGAGGAGGATTATCTCAAGGCTAAAAAACTTGAATCAATCGCTGCGCTCTCCGGAGGGATTGCACATGATTATAACAATCTGCTAACGGCCATTATCGGTAATATTTCACTCGCACAGACATACTTGGATCCCCACGATAAGGCGTCTACATTGCTGGGAGAGGCCTATGCCGCGTCGATGGTTGCAAAGGATTTAACTCAAAAACTAATCACTTTTTCCAGAGGTGGAGCGCCGATTAAGAAAATTGCCTCCCTTCATCCTTTGATTCATAGAGCAACCGATTTCAGCTTGAGCGGGTCCAATGTGAAATGCGAATTTCAAATACCGGACAACCTTTGGACCGTAGAGGTGGATGAAAACCAAATCGGCCAGGCGATTTACAATCTGGTCATCAATGCCAGGGAAGCCATGCCCGGCGGTGGCGCTTTGAGGGTGACGGCGGAAAATGTAGACACTCCGGCCAAGGGCCTCGGCCTCGAAAACGGAAGATATGTGAAGATCTCCTTCAAAGATCGGGGGGAAGGCATCTCCAGAGAAATCCTGGATCGGATTTTTGACCCCTATTTTTCGACCAAAGAGATGGGGGCCGACAAAGGGTTGGGGCTGGGGCTTTCCATCTCCCATTCCATCATTCAGGGCCATGAGGGAGCGGTAGCAGTCGAATCACAGGAAGGTGTCGGCACAACCTTTCGCATATACCTGCCTGCCTCCGAAGCGGAAGTGCCTGAAGTGAAAGCAAAGAAGGCATGTATCAACGCGCCGTCTGTTTTTGCCAAAGGTCGGATCCTTGTGATGGATGACGAGAAGATGATCAGAGATCTCGCGGGTGAATTATTGGCTCGTCTGGGCTATGAGGCAGGGTTCGCATCAGATGGACTGGAAGCAATTCGATTGTATAAGGAGGCCAGAGACACTGGAAACCCTTTCAATGCAGTTGTTTTGGATTTGACGGTTCGCGGCGGTATGGGTGGAAAAGCGGCGATTGAAAAACTGTTAAAAATAGATCCCGATGTAAGGGGTGTTGTATCCAGCGGATATTCGGATGATCCGGTGATGACCGATTTCGGTGATTACGGTTTCTCCGGGGTTGTAAGCAAGCCATATACGCTGCTGGAGTTGAGCGAAACATTGAATCAAGTCATCGGGGGAGGGGAGAGCATCTGAAGGAATGGCTTCTTCACTTCATGATTCCGCCCCGTCGACGACATCTCGTAACGAAAAATTCAGGGCCTTTTGCCGGTCACAGCCAAAAGCGATTGAATATGTGATATTGAAAGTAAGCGGCAGCGTAAAACAAATGCGTATTCAGCTCATGATGGTGTGGAATAGAAAAAACCGTCGATTTTTTGAGCCATGGCGGGTTACCTGAAACCGCCTTTTGGCACGGTTTCCTGCGGATTCAACGGCGAGACCAGGGTAATTGGCAACAGCATGGAGCGCATGGAAGAAAAGATCAAAGCCCTTCCCCTGATTGACATAAAGGTTTTTGATGTCATTTCATTGTTGAATAATCCTGAGAGTAACTTTGAGCAAATTGTTCAAAAGCTGTCGCCGGATCTCGCGGCGAGGTTTCTCAACATCGCCAATTCAGCGTACTATGGGACCGAGGTTCGGTCCATCAACCATGCTGTGAGACTCCTGGGTTACCGGGAGATGAAACACATCCTCATCACATCCATATTGATCGACCACTTCACCCAACGTTTGGAACATTTCAGTTTCGACAAATTCCAGAGACAAGCGCAATTTTGTGCAGCGGTTTCAAGGGTTCTCGGGCAGATCCTCGATTATGAAAAACCTGAAAATCTGTTCACGGTCGCAATACTGCATAACATCGGAAAACTGGTTATTGCGGTGTACTTTGGGGACGAACACAAACAGATCATTGCCTTGAAGGAATCAGACGGCATCCCGACGAGCGACGCGGAACAGCGGATATTGGGTGCGACGCACGCCGAAATCGGCGCGCTTGTTCTCGGAAGGTTTAAAATTCCAAAAGACATCTGTGACGCAGTAAGATTTCATCACGCGGAGAAGCGCGACACACGCGAAGCATCAGATTTCCAACTGGAGGCCATTTCGAGGGAATCGGCAAAAATAGTGGGTGGTTTCAAGCTGCCGGATAACATTGAGCCTTCGAACATCATAAGCCTATTGGAAGGTGCCATCGTGGAGGGGAAACGCGTACAACGGGAAACCCTGAAGACCGAAATGCGTACAAAGGGCTACAGAAAAATCTTTCCTGAAATACTCAATGAAGCCTCACGGATCGTTTATTCTGCTTTGAGGGAGCACCTGCAAGACAGAGTTCTTCGGGAAGAGGAGAATTTTGATATCCTCAGGTAGATTTTAGACCGTGGAAATTCAGCAAAAAGCAATCTTGCTCAAACGCATGACTGAGAGGGAGGGGCTTCCCTCTTTGTCTCCCCTTGTCATCCAGCTGGTCGAACTCGCAGCGGATGACCGAAGCTCCGCGAGGGACCTGGCCGCCGTTATTGAGGAGGATCCCGGTCTGACCACCCGACTCCTTCGGTTGGTAGGCAGTGCTTTTTTTGCGCGGCCCGAACGGGTTACGTCGGTTTCCCAGGCGGTCGTTCTTCTGGGGTTCAAGCGGGTGCGGATCATGGCGTTAAGCATTTCCTTGAGAGATATGTTTCCCATGGGAAGGCAAGGGGGCATGGACTATGATCTTTTTTGGAAAACTTCACTCTACCGGGCCCTCAT
>JAWOGN010000411.1:0-3314 GCA_046496815.1 Desulfatiglandaceae bacterium | reverse complement strand
CGAGTGGCAGATCAACCACGGATGTTTTCCACGTCATCCAGGCGGCAAGCGCACGCACGGTGTCTATCGTCTCATCCGGATGCCAGCGCAGCCCGCCCTTTGCGGGTCCGCGGGCGGTATTGTATTGGACTCGGTACCCATGAAACACCTTGAGGTTGCCATCGTCCATTTTTACGGGAAGAGTCACCTTTATCTCTTTCATGGGCCACCGTAGAAATTCATGAACGGCCGGCTCAAGCCCCAGTTTTTCTGCAGAGACATCAAGCTGCTGTTGTGCCATTGCAAACGGATTAACGCTCGCCATGAGCAACCTCCTTGTCGGGAAAAATATGAATTCTTAGCTTCTGTGAAAGACTTGGGAGGTTAAAAAGTCGCCTCTTGGTGTCCAATTCTTTCTTTCTTTCAAATACCTATTTTAGAATGTTGTCGACTTCTTCCATGTCAACGTCCATGACATAAGTTATGCCCGACATTTCGGCTGCTTCACGGGTTAGGGCAAATATGTCGTTTCGGTCAATGTACTTGAGTGCAAATTTGCGCTCGCCGGCCATGAGCTGTTGCAGGCCCTGGGTGAGGCGATCTATATACGTATACACCCCGATGGCACCCGGGGGTATCCGCGCGAAATCTTTGCCGTATTTTTCTTTGAGTTTTGGGGCGGTCACGAAAAGGTCTTCCACGTCGATCCAGTCCCCACGCTTAACAATGGGACTCTTATCATCAAAGTGATGCATCACCGAACCGTTTTTCTCAATATCCTTTTCCATCTTTTTTTTCAGCATGTTGGCCTGTGTGTTGCCCACCATGGCGGCAGTCATAATGGACCGTCCCATACACACCGCTTTCACGTAAGGAGACCCCAGAGCAATTGCTTTGAAAATATGGTCTTCCAGCGCAAGCCCGCCCGCAATGGCACAGTCGGGAATGAATTTTCCCTGGGCTTCGAGGCGTTGCAGGTATCGATGCATGAGGCATTCCAGTTGGACGGTGGGGACTCCCCATTCATTCATCATTCGCCATGGGCTCATGCCGGTTCCGCCGCCCGCACCGTCAATGGTGAGCAAATCGATGCCGGCCTCAGACGCAAATTTTACGGCCCGCGCAAGGTCGGCCGGTCTGTAGGCGCCGGTTTTCAATGTGACATATTTCGCACCGACGGTCCGCAGGTGCTCTACCATTTTATAAAAGCTTTCCTCCTCAACCATGCCTAAGCGGGAATGTCGCTCAAACTCCTTAAAATCGCCCTTATTAAATGCGTCTTGTATCACCGGGTCTTCCGGGTCGGGAAGGACCAGGTACCCACGCTTCTTGAGTTCAAGTGCCTTGCTCAGATCCGGGATTTTGACTTCACCGCCGATGTCCTTCGCACCCTGTCCCCATTTCAGTTCAAAAATCTCCACGCCAAGTTTTTCAATGACATATTCAGGGACGCCGAGGCGGGTATCTTCCACATTTGCCTGAACGATAATCCCGCCTTCTCCTTCATACCATTCCTGAAACGTCTTGACACGCCTCTCCATCTCCGGAGAACGAATGATTCTGCCATTTCTTATTTCTGCTTCAACATCCATGCCGCATATGTTTTCTCCGGCAATCACGATTATTCCTGATATCGCAGCGCCCACAGCCATGCTGGGCCAGTGGATTCTTCCGATCTCGGTTGATCCGACCGCCCCGGTAAATCCGGGAAAACGCAGCGTTATCCCACCATTGGCGCCAAGCATGGTCGATATATCCACTGCTGAAAAAATCGCCTTATCCGTGTCCGCCTCAACACCCACCGCGCCGACACAGGTCCCCGAAATGTTAAAATACGAAAAATCGTTGGGGTAGTCCTTTTCGGAACCCGCCGTCATTTGTCCGAAAGGCTGGGGATATAGATTTTCGCGTCCCCTCAAGGCGGAACGCCCCACCTCACAAATTCCCGGGCATCCATCAAGGCACGTTACACAAATGCCGGATATCGGCGAGGGTTTCACTCTATTTTTGGTCAGTGTTGCCGGGCTTGAATTGGGTTTGCTCAAACTCATAAACGCCTCCTTAATGGGTTGGTGTGGATCCGGGGTTGCTTTTTCCGGGTGGAGGGTACCCCTCCGGCTTTCGATCCTTACATGGTGGAACGGATGGCTCGGCGGGCAATCTTTTCAGGGACACACCCGGCGGTATGGGTTGCCGACGCCACTTCCCGGCGGAAGCGAGTTGATCTTCATGGGGGATGGGCACTTACTTTCGGTATGAATTCCCGTGCCCGTCGAGGTGCACCTTTTCGTACAGTAGCTCCTCCTTGCGGTGGGGCGCTTTCTCTTCATCGGCGTATCCCATGGCGACAATGCAGAGAATCTTCAGCCTTTCCGGGATGTTCAACGTTTCGGATACATAGGATTCCGCTGTCCGTGTTTGATTATGCATCCGCTCTCTAATTTGAATCCAACAGCTTGAAAGCCCCATGGATTCAGCCGCCAATTGCAAGAAAATAGCTGCAATGGAAGCATCCTCGATCCAGACATCGGATTTTTCCGAATCCGCACACACGACGATGCCGAGTGCGGCGTTTTGCAGGAATGACGACCCGTGAGGCTTGGCACGTGAGAGGCGTGTCAATTTGTCTCGTTCGGTCACGAACACAAACTCCCACGGGTTTCGTCCCATTGAGGACGGGGCCCGAAGTGCAGATTCGACGAGTATATCCATTTTGTCAGTTTCTATTTTCGTTTCCGAAAATTTTCTGATGCTTCTTCTTTTTTGAATCATCGAAACAAACATGGGAACCTCCTCCGAAGGACTGTATCGGGTTTATGTTGAATGCCACCGGTCAGATCCATCGCCACAAAGATCCGCCCGGGAGACTCAGCAACGGGAACCTTTGGCAACCATTACCGTTGGATGCAATAGGCTCTTCATTGAAAAATCCATATATGCCATTCTGCGAGGGGGAGTCAAGAACATCTTCAATTGAGAATGCGAGAGCGGATGATGAACCGAGTCTCGCTTTCAGCCCTGTCGATCGCAGTGGGACGTTGATTGCATTTCATAAAAGCGGTATTCTTTTGAGGAAAAAGGATTTTTTTGTGATGGCACAGGGTCGGTGTTGTGGAAAGAAGGTCGCTTGATACTGTGCCATCCCAAGTCGTCCGACCAGGGAAAGGCAAATGGGCATGAACAACTGGTACGTGCTGAGCATTATCGCCGTGGTGCTGATGGGCATTCAACGATTTCTGTACAAGGTATCTGTCGAGAAAAAATGCAATTCAGCCCGGACGACTTTTTCTTTCATGGCAACCGTGACGATTCTGAGTTCGGCACTTTTCTTCATA
>JAWOGN010000401.1:0-2865 GCA_046496815.1 Desulfatiglandaceae bacterium | reverse complement strand
AAAGAGAAATGGGGTACACTTCTGAACTTTAAAAACAGCAGTCTTCCGGGATATTTCTCTGTAAAGAAGAGAGATGGGTTTGTGGATTACAGTGCCGTTCTCGCCCATATGGGTGGGGATGATCGCAAAGGTAGAGCAAGATATCGTCAGTTTGTTAGAGGCGGTCTTGCCGGGTATTTAGAAAGCCCTTTAGGACTCGGCAAAGGCCATGGGATTGTGGGGGAGTCCAATTTCGTTGAACAGGTTAAAAAGAAATTTTTCGACGATTCCGGATCTGAAAGGAAACAGCCGGTCTCAGGGGAATTGGGGAGAGCATATGAGCCTGAGAAATTAATTGAGCGTTTTTTGAGGCTTAGGGGGAAGGAGAGAAAGGAAATCTGTCGGCGGGGCAGGAATTCTATTGAGAGGGCCATGTTGATGGAATTCCTGTATCGTTTTTGTCGACTTACGCAGCCTCAAATTGGAAAACTGGTAGGGGGTATTGACTATAGCGGCGTCAGTCAGGCGCGAAAGCGGTTACATGCAAAATTGGCAAAAGAGCCTCAGATCGGGAAAATATTTGTGGAATTGAAGGATCAGCTTACCGATTTGTCAAGTTTAAGGTTCTGATCCTGAAACCTGGGTAAGGCATGAAAGACAAGATCAAAAAAAGGATATCTGAAGCCATCAGCGGGATTCCCGGGGGGTACCTGACGGACCCTGTAATCAAAGAGACGATTCGATGTGTCCTTTATGGGTTTTTGAAGGAACAGGGATTTCAGCCGATCCCCGCATTTCGTAATCCGCGGTACACAGAGGGCCCGGTCGATATCGTGGGGATGAAAAGTGGCCAAACGGTGGAGGTTGCCTTCTGCAGTGGCCCCACAATAGAACTGGAGGGCATCAAACGACTGGAGCGTGTGCCCTGTGATAGAAAATTTGTGATTACTTTTTCTCGGGACCCCAGAAAAGTTGAGATGAGCACATTTTTTCTGAAGCCGGGGATTGAACATATTTATGTTCACGAACCAGGAAAAGGCACAGTCACAAAAGCATAAGTCGAAAGCCTGAAGCTTTGCCGCCCTTAGATCACGATTTCTCTCCTGCTGCCTTGCTCACGGAAAATTTCCAGACAATACACTTTTGAACCGGACATCCAAGGAGGTGACACCAATGAAAAGAGGCTTCAATGGTCAAACGCCTAGAATAGCGGAAACCGCATTTGTCAGCGAAAATGCGTATGTGATTGGTGATGTGGAAATTGGTGAAGACTCCAATGTTTGGCCCGGGGCGGTAATCCGAGGTGATTTCGGCAGGATACGCATTGGCCGCAACACCTCTGTTGAGGATAATTGTGTTATTCACTCCGGAACGCCATCTTCTCCTGTTGGGAATGTTATCATTGGAGATAGCGTGCTTATCGGTCACGGCGCTGTTCTAAATGGCCGCAGCATCGGAAACAACGTTCTCATCGGTATGAATGCTACCGTGCTCCACGATGTAGAGATAGGGGACTTCTGTATTATCGGAGCGGGCTGTCTGGTCGGGCAAGGAATGAAAATTCCGGATCATTCCCTGGTCCTGGGCGTTCCCGGAAAGATTGTTGGGAAACCTTCTCAAAAGCAGTTATGGTGGGTCAGAGAAGGCCGCAAAGAATACACCGAACTGGCAAAACAATATAAGGCGCAGGGGCTATGATGGGTTAGTCGAGGCGAGGTCATCGAAGGGAATGCTCCGCCCTATTCGAAAGATCCAGACCAACACAATCCGGTATGCTTAATTGAATGCCGCTTTGAGGCATTAAACATTAAATCGTATATTCAAGATATCGCCATCACACACTCTATAATTCTTCCCTTCCAGGCGGAAGCGGCCTTTTTCGCGGATGCCTTTTTCAGAGCCGCATTCCACGGAATCAGCATAGGAGAAGCATTCGGCACGTATGAAACCGCGCGCCAGGTCCGTATGGATGGTCGCCGCCGCTTCCAAGGCGGTTTTGCCTCCAGGGAGGTTCCATGCACGCACTTCATCAGATCCTACAGTAAAGAAGCTGATATATCCCAATGTCTTCAATGCCATTCGCGCGAGCCGATCGCGAGCGGACGCTTTGATACCCATTTCTTCCATGAACAATTCCATGTCCTGTGCATCGTCGAGCAGGGATAATTCCATTTCAAATTTTCCGGCAAATTCAATCACGTCATATCTTTCTTTGATCGCTTCCATTAGATTGTGATTTTTCCCGAAACTCGTTTCATCCGAATTAAGAATAACCATGAACGGCTTTTGCGTTAAAAACTGAAAACTCCGAATTATCTTTTTTTCCTCTCCGGTCAATTGGAGGTCCCGAATCGCACCATTTCCATTCAGGTGTTCCACGATTTTTCGTAGGGCCCTTTCTTCTCCTTGGAGTTCATTCGTTTTTTTACCGCGGGCATAACTCCATTCGATACGTTCCAATCGGCTCTCGGTAATGATCATATCGGATAAGAGCATCTCTTCATCCAATTGCTTGATGTCGGCCAAAGGGTCGGGCGCCCCCATCAAAACATCACCGAAATTGCGCACAACAAGCGCAAGAGCGTCTGTATTTCTGATCAATCCCATTGAATTCATTGGAGTGCCGCCCCTGCTATGGTTTTGAGAAAATCCCATAAAATCAATGAGCTCGATCGTTGCATACACTGTTTTCTTGGGTTTATACATCTCCGAAAGATGCGTAATTCGGTCATCAACCACATTTACGACAGCCAAATTTGGTTCCGCCTTTTCCGTGGCGTATGCTGTGATTTGTATGCCCGATTTTGTAAGTGCATTGAAAATCGTCGTCTTTCCGGAATTCGGCAAGCCAATTAACCCTATTTTCATAAGTTTCCCTTGCGATAC
>JAWOGN010000306.1:0-24403 GCA_046496815.1 Desulfatiglandaceae bacterium | reverse complement strand
CTGGCCGTATATGCACTGATCCAACTTGTTCTCAAACGGACCAAGTTGGGTACAATTGTCAGGGCCGGCGTAGAAGATTTGGACATGGTCCAGGCTATGGGGCACAACATCTTTTTGCTGCTGACGGGCGTGTTTGCGGTCGGTGCGGCACTCGCGGCGCTGGGCGGCCTGGCCATGGCCATGTTTACCCTCCAGGTTTATCCGGACATGGGTTCGACATATCTTCTCTTTGCCTTTATTGTTGTGATTATCGGCGGACTGGGCAGTGTGACCGGATCCCTTGTGGGCGCACTCATCGTCGGACTCGCCTACAACTATGTGGCCTATCTAATCCCCTGGGCAGCCGCCGGAGTCAATATCCTGATCATGATTGTCATCCTTTTAATTCGCCCCACCGGTCTTTTCCCGGTTGGAAAGTAGCAGGCAAGCGCCATGACAACGCCGACGCCGGTTCAAATCTTTCGCTCGGAGGAGAGGAGGGAGCGATATATCACCGGCAGCTTCTTTCTGAAAATCGGCCTTTTGGCGCTCTTCATTTTGGTACCTTTCCTATTTCCGTCCTTCAAGTCCGTCGATCTTGCCATGAAGGTCATCCTTTTTGCCACCCTCGTAGCCAGCTTTGACATACTTCTCGGATACACGGGGATCCTCTCTTTTGGACACGGGATGTTTTTCGGCATCGGGGCTTACAGCGTGGCATTTCTCATGGGCAAGTACGGCAGTCCCTCCTACGTCAATTTGCTCTTTGGGGTCCTCATTGCCGCCGTTATCGCTTCTTTCATCGCACTTTTCATCAGTTTTCTCTCCCTTCGCGTCAAGGCCATCTTTTTTGCCATGATTACCCTTGCAATAGCGGAGTTGGCCATTGTCCTGGCGACCAAATTGACCGGCTTGACGGGCGGTGAAGATGGAATCAGTATCAGTATGCCCGGCGTCTTTTCCGTCTCCTTTACCCTCGGCAAATTTGCGGGAGTAGAAATCACAGGCAGGACGGTGACCTATTATCTGATTCTTCTATCATGTTCCGCGCTCTTTCTCACAATGCTCCGCTTTACCCATTCACCGCTGGGCCGCGTCCTACAAGCGATCCGAGACAACGAAGCCCGTGCGGAAGCGCTCGGTTACAAGACTTTCATTTTTCAGAGCATTGCGATCACCTTTGGATGTGTGATGGCTGCGATTACAGGCGGGCTTTACGCCATGTGGGTGGGATACGTGAACCCCGAGTCGAGCCTGGGAGTGATGACCATCATGCTGGACGTCCTCCTCATGGTCATCATCGGAGGCATGGGGACCCTTTATGGCGGCATTATTGGCGCCGGTTTCGTCAAGGTTACCCAGACTTTTTTGCCCGATCTTCAGGATTTGGCGATGACGCTCTTTCCGCAGGCGGAATTCATGCATCATATCTTTGAGCGATGGCTTCTGCTGTTTGGGATTCTTTTTATTCTCGTCGTTATCTTTTTTCCAAAAGGGGTCATGGGCTCGATTCGTGATTACATGGCCCGCCGGTCTCGATAGTCTGCGGGTAACCGTCAAGCGTGCCGGCGTCGTGGTCATAAGAATCGGGTGACAAACGAGACGTTCGCAGAGAATACTTTATTGAAGCCGTCACTATTTGATGAACTCGCAGAAATTCGGAAATCACCTATTTCCGTCATTCCGGCCCCGCATCCAGTGCGGGATAAACTGCAGTCGGAATCCGGTTTTTTCAGCCGGTTAAGGGGTAACTGCACTCCGGTTTTTACCGGAGTGCCGACTTTTTACGAGGCCATCACCCTTTGAGTTTCAAAAACCTGAAGGGCGATGATTAAAGAAAGGATATGGATATGTCCGAACCCATCATGAAAAAAGTCAAGGGAGACGGCGCTGAAATCAATCTGGCCATATGGGAGGGAGCAGACACCCCGATCCTTTGCGTTCACGGCATCACGGCGAACTGCCGCTCCTGGGATGTTCTGGCTGCGGCTTTGACACCAAAGCACCGGATGCTCGCCATGGATCTGAGGGGAAGAGGCCGCTCGGACAAACCACCTTCCGGATACTCTCTGGAACAGCACATTCGGGATATCATCGGCTTGATGGATGACATGAGGCTTGAGCGGGCCGTGCTGATGGGCCACTCCCTGGGAGCGTTTATCTCTCTGGTCTTTGGTGCCCAACACCCGGAGCGCGTGGATCGAATCATCCTCGTTGACGGTGGGGGCAAACTCTCGGCGGATCAGCTGGATGAAGTGTTTGCAGCCATCAAGCCTGCGCTGGATCGTTTGGGGCAGGTGTTTCCGTCCGCGGATGCCTATATCGAAGCCATGAAGTCCGCCCCCTATATTCATCCCTGGTCTCCCGCCATCGAAGGCTATTATCGCTACGAGTTGGAGGCGGTCGATGGCGGCGTGAGGACCAACATCGATGCTGTCCACATTCAGGAGGAGAGTGCAAACATCAGAAAAGTGGAGCCGGATCAGTTTTATGCGAAAGTGCGAAGCAAGGTCCTCATACTTCGCGCAACCGAGGGGCTCCTCAGCCAAAACGATTTGCTGTTGCCTGAGCCGGTGGTCGAAACGATGGTTCGGGAGATACCCGATGCCACCCGGTTTGACGTTGAGGGCGTAAATCACTACGGCATTGTCTTCCAACCCAATGCCGCGAGAGACCGTGCCATCCTCTCTTTTCTCGAGGCCTAGCCATCGAGGGAGTCATCTGAACGACAACAGAATACCGGATTTGCCGGTGAATAAGGCCCAAGGAATATCTCATCTCCAAGACCTCATCCGATCACAGGGCTTATGTTCTGCAAACCGAAAACCACTGCCCGCCTTCATGCGCTTATCGAAGAAATCGCAATACAGACCCGGCGATTTATCTCTAACATTCCCCTATTAACAACATAGCCGCAAACCTGGAACCGTTCAACCGCTTCAACCGAGATACCCGGATTATTTCTATTGCGTTTTTTCATCTTTAGCGCTATCCCCTAAACAGAGGGACAGCGAATTCAGGAGAGATATTGGATTGGCTTTTTGTCGGCTGAGACAAAAAAGCCAATCGTGTCGTTAACCTTAACCAAAGGAGGAGGGTTATGAAAAAATGGTGTGTTGTGCTTTTTGTGATTGTCTTTATTTGGCCCCTTTTGGCATTCGGCAGTGACAATCCCGTCACGGGCGGGACGCTCATCTGGGGTCGCGGCGGAGACTCGGTCAATCTGGATCTGGCCCAGGCCACCGACGGGGAATCCATCAAAGCCGGGATTCAAGTCCTTGAGAACCTGGTCATTTTCGGAAAAGACTCCATGGATGTCGAGCCACAGTTGGCGGAGTCCTGGACGGTATCGGATGACGGCATGACATGGACTTTCAAGCTCCGCAAGGGCGTGCGATTCCATGACGGGACCCCCTTCAACGCAAAGGCCGTTTACGACTCCTTTGCCCGAATCATCGACAAGAGCCATCCCTTCCATGGCTTCGGCAAATGGGTATACCTCAGCCTTTCCCTTGGCCAGGTAAGCGAAATCAAGGTCATCGATGACTATACCATCGCGCTGTTGACCCAGAAACCTTACGCGCCCCTGCTGAATAATTTGGCCCTCTGGCTGTGCCCGATTCTTTCGCCCAAAGCCATGGCCGAGCATAAAGACCAGATCGGACTCCACCCGGTGGGCACCGGCCCTTTCAAATTTGTCAAGTGGGTCAAGGACGATCAGATCATACTGGAACGAAACGCGGACTACTGGGGTGAAAAGGCGAAAGTGGACAAGATTATCCTCAAATCCATTCCCGAGCCCTCGGCGCGGTTGATGGCCCTTCAATCCGGCACCGTCGACATCGCCGACGACCTCGACCCGGATTCCATCACCCTGGTCAAGAAAGATGCCAAACTCGCCGTCATCGATCGACCCAGTGTCAATGTCGGATATCTTGCCCTCAATACGGAAAAGCCGGTCCTCAAAGACGTTCGGGTTCGCCGGGCCATCTCCCATGCCATCGACAAGGAAACCATCATCAAAACCATCTTTCAGGGGCTGGCCATAGCGGCCAAGAACCCTTTTGCCCCCTCGATCTGGGGGTACAACGATGCCATCGAGCCGTATGAATTCAATCCGGAAAAGGCGAAAGAATTGTTGAAGGCGGCGGGATTCGACAAGAATGAATCGTTGGAACTCTGGGCCATGCCGGTATCCAGGGCCTATATGCCCGAACCGGTGAAGACTGCGGAGCTGATCCAAGCATATTTGGCTTCGGTCGGCATTAAGGCAAAGATCGTGCGCCTGGACTGGGGAACCTACTTAAAGAAAACGGCCAATGGTGAGCATGATATGTGCATGCTGGGGTGGCTGGGAGGCAACGCCGACCCGGACAATTTTCTTTACGGGTTGCTTTCGGCCGACACGGCCAAGACACCCGGTGCCGCCAATGTTGCGCTTTGGAAAAGCGCCGAGTTCACCGAGCTGTGTCTGAAAGCCCAGAGAACCTTTGATAAGGACGAGCGCATAAAATACTATCTGAAGGCCCAGGAGATTTTCCATGACGAGGCACCCTGGGTTCCCATTGCTCACTCCACGATCGTTCGCTGCTACAATAAACGCTTGCATGACGTACCGCTTCGGCCAAACGGGCTGAACTCATTCCAGATGGTTTGGAAGGAACAATAAAGGGTAACCTTTAGATGCCGTTGGGTTACATATCAAGACGCCTTTTTCATCTCGTCTTGATTCTTTTCGGGGTCTCCATTTTGGTCTTCCTCATGCTCAGGATGATCCCCGGGGACCCCGCCCAGCTCCTTCTGGGTGAGTATGCCAACCCTGAGGAACTCGCCCGTTTACGGACCCAACTCGGCCTGGACAAGTCTTACCTGACTCAGTATTGGATCTATCTTAAAAATACCCTCCAGGGAGACTTCGGCAATTCGGTTCGCACGGGTGCGCCCGTGGTGGACGAGATTGGGGTCCGCCTTGTTGCAACCATTGAGCTTTCCATGGCGGCCATGCTGATTGCCACCCTCTTTGGCATTGCGGCGGGGGTCGTTTCAGCGGTTAAGCAATACTCAATCCTGGACTATGCGTCCATGTTTTTGGCCCTGGTTGGGGTGTCAATGCCTATCTTCTGGTTGGGCTTGATGCTGATTTACCTTCTGGCCGTGAAATTCCCGATTCTTCCCATGATGGGCCGTCTCAGCATGGGCCTGGAGACGACCCCGCTCACCGGTCTCGTCATGATCGATAGCCTGATCGCAGGCCAGTTTGGCGCCTTCTGGGATGGGCTGCGACATCTGCTTTTGCCCGCGTTTACCCTGGCGACCATTCCCATGGCCATTGTCGCCCGTATCACGCGTTCGAGCATGCTGGAAGTTCTGAGCCGGGACTATGTCAGAACCGCCAGGGCAAAAGGCCTTGGCGAGGCGGTGGTAATCCTCCGCCACGCTCTCCGCAATGCCTTTTTGCCGGTGGCTACCGTGCTGGGCCTGAATCTGGGCCTGCTCCTGGGCGGTGCCGTCCTGACAGAGACCATTTTCTCTTGGCCCGGCTTGGGCCGCTATGTCGTGGATTCACTCATGGGCCGAGATTACGCCGCCGTGCAGGGTTGTATTCTTATCTTCGCCGTCCTGATGGTCCTGATTAACTTAGCTGTGGATATGATCTATGTACTGCTGGATCCGAGGATTCGCGTTCAAGGGTAAAGGGCGCTATCGATGACACGGTTTGAGGCACTTCGGGATCTGTTACGCAACTGGAGCGCATCCGCGGGGATGATTGTCATCACCTTGGTCCTGGTGGTGGCACTCATTGGGCCGGCGATGGCGCCCTATGACCCCATTGCCCCGGCACCCCTCGACAGGCTGAAGGGCCCCAGCCCTGCCCACTACTTGGGGACGGACAGCCTCGGTCGTGACATTTTCAGCCGAATCATCCACGGCAGCCGAATCTCGTTGATGATCGGGTTAATTTCGGTGACCATCTCACTGGTGCCCGGGACGTTTCTGGGACTTCTGGCCGGCTATTTCGGAGGATGGTTGGATAGCCTCATCATGCGGCTCATGGACATGCTGCTGGCCTTTCCCGCCATCTTGCTCGCCATTTTTATTACCGCCATCCTGGGGCCCAGTCTGCCCAACACCATGATAGCGGTCGGGATTGTCTATATTCCCCATTATGCCCGAATCGTTCGTTCAAGCGTTTTGTCTCTGAAAGAGCAACTTTTTGTCCAAGCGATTGCCCATTTGGGGGGCAGCCACGCTCGGATACTGGGCCGACATATTCTACCGAACTCTTTGCCGCCAATCATCGTGTATGCCACGTTAGGCATGGGCACCGCCGTTTTGCAGGCTGCGGCGCTCGGTTTTTTGGGCCTGGGCGCTCAGCCGCCCCAGCCGGAATGGGGAGCCATGCTCAGCGAGGGCCGCCAGTATATTCAGATCGCGCCCCACGTCGCAGCGTTCCCGGGAGCGGCAATTCTCCTCTTGGTCCTTGGATTCAACCTCTTCGGCGATGGCCTTAGAGATGTGCTGGATCCTTCGTTGAGGTCGCAATGAGGGAAACGGTTCTGGAGATTAAGGGGCTTACGACGCAATTTCGAACCCGGCGGGGCGTAGTCACTGCGGTGGACGGGGTCGATTTGACCCTGGGCAGAGGCGAAACGCTTGGAATCGTTGGAGAGAGCGGGTGCGGAAAAAGTGTAACCGCACTATCGATTCTCGGGCTGCTTCCAAAACCGGCCGGAAAAATTGCTTCCGGTAGGATTTTTTTTGACGGACGGGATTTGGTCACCCTCCGTGAGGCGGATCTTCGTCATATCCGCGGAAACGACATTTCCATGATTTTCCAAGAACCGATGACCTCGCTCAATCCTGTGTATACGGTGGGCTTTCAAATTCAGGAAGCCATACGGAAGCACCGCCATATGAACAAGGGCGCTTCGCGAACCGAGGCCGCCAAAATGCTCGGTTTGGTGGGTATCCCTGAGCCTGAGATGAGGATCGACGATTACCCCCACCAGATGTCAGGCGGGATGCGTCAAAGAGTCATGATCGCCATGGCGTTAAGCTGCCATCCTCAGATTATGATCGCCGACGAGCCCACCACCGCGTTGGACGTAACCATACAGGCCCAAATCCTCGACCTGATTGGGCGACTTAAGGATGAAATCGGCATGTCGGTCCTGCTGATCACCCATGACCTGGGCGTCGTGGCTGAGATCAGTCAGCGGGTCATGGTCATGTATGCCGGCAAAGTGGTCGAGAGTGCGAACGCCGAGGAGCTCTTTGGCAATCCGGCCCATCCTTACACGGTCAGCCTCTTTAAATCCTTGCCCAAAATTGGGGGCCGGAAGGGCACTCTCGAAGCCATTCCCGGTGTGGTTCCCAGTTTGCTCAACCTGCCGAAGGGTTGCGCCTTCCAGGAACGTTGTTTCAAGGCGCAATCTCGGTGTCGGCAGACACCCCCTTGGCAGGAGATCAGACCCAGCCATAGGGTACGGTGTTGGAAACCGGTGGATCAATGAAACGATCCCCGCCCATACTTGCTGCAGAGCAACTCACCAAGCATTATCCACTCAAGACCGCCGGTTTCTCCCGTCGATCAGGCATTGTACGGGCTGTGGAGGACGTGTCTCTGACCGTGCTTTCGGGCGAAGTTTTTGGCCTGGTCGGCGAGAGCGGCTGTGGCAAATCAACCCTGGGACGGGTTCTCCTCCGCCTGGAAGCGCCCACGGCGGGTCAGGTTTTTTTTGCAGGTCGGAATCTCGCCACGTTCGGGTCATCTCAATTGAAGAAGTTCCGCCGCGAGGCCCAAATTATTTACCAAGACCCTTACTCGGCCCTCAATCCACGGCAGAAAATAGGCCGACTTATTGAGGAGCCGCTGAGTATCCACCAGGTCGGAACGCTCCGGGAACGGCTGGACCGGGTGCACTGGTTGCTGGATATTGTCGGACTTCAACCCGACCATGCACAGCGTTACCCCCATGAATTCTCGGGCGGTCAACGGCAGCGAATCGTCATTGCCCGCGCACTGGCACTCAATCCTAAATTACTTCTTGCCGATGAACCGGTATCCGCCTTGGATGTGTCCATTCAGGCCCAGATACTCAATCTCCTCGAGGGGCTTCGGGCCGAATTCGGACTCACCTACATCTTTATCTCCCATGACTTGAGCGTTATCGAGCACATCGCAGATCGCGTCGCAGTCATGTATCTGGGCCGTCTCGTTGAAGTCGGTCCCAAAAGAGAATTCTATAATCAGCCGATCCATCCTTACTCACGGGCGCTGCTCTCTGCCGCGCCAATTCCTGATCCCACTGCGCAACGAAATCGTGTAATTTTAACCGGTGACGTCCCCAGTGCCGTCAACCCGCCTTCCGGCTGCGCGTTTCACCCCCGCTGTCCGGAACGACGGGACATCTGCCCAACAAAAGTGCCAACCTTGAGGCAAATTAGCCCTGGGCGCTGGGTGTCCTGTCATTTGAGGTAGATACAAACAAGGCCGACGCGCGCTTGGGAAACAAATGAGGTCTTCCGGGGCTTTTTGAGCGGGATTTCCAACCGGGGGTCTGGATTCATTCCTGCTTTTGTGGTTCACTGCCCGAAAGCCAGGTCAGGCGAAGGCAGCCTGCTTTGAGATCGAATTCCTTCCTGAGAATCCCTCGGGGCCGACGCGTCCGCATCATCAAGTGCTTCTCGATTACCCGATGGGCCTGAACACAAAGCGCCAAGAGCCTGCCCGAAGCCACTTCATCCGGCACCTCGATAATGATTTCTGATCGGGTGACTTCGGGATAACGAACGGCAAAATTGATTTTCCCGAGACGGGAGACGGGAGGAAACACCCGCAGCGGTTCGCCCGTTGACACTGGAAATACCCTGGGCTCGGGGGTATGGGCGTAGCGCTGATAGCGGGCTGCCAGTTCCCGGTTGAGTTGAAGGATTTCCGCTTCACGCCGCATGGCTTCACCCAAATGCCTCCCCAACCTGATCGCTTCCCGATGTCCCGGGTGGAAAGGATCTTCAATGAATGGGATGTATGCATACACAAACGTCCTGGGAATCCAAAACTCCCGAAAGCGAAAGGGTACATACCCTGAAAAAGGCTGATCCCACTCATGGCACGGGACGCCATGGTGGTCCACCATGATTTCCGGTAACCAACGTCTCCAGAGCCTCGCTTTGGCCCGCGCCTCCGGAAAGCGGGGAATCCTTGAAAAATAATCGCTGTAATACTCAGACCCCAGGGCATTGTATCTGGCAGCGTGGAGTTTATGATCTTTGCAGTGCGCTTGGAGTTCTTCAAATGTCGCAACACCGTCCGGATTTTCCATCGGAATCCACGCCACATTGACATGTTTAAGCAGCGCGGTACCTTGCGATGAAACGGCCAGGAACCAAGCCGTTTGCAATGCTGCGTTGGTGCTGGAAATCTCGTTTGCATGGTGCCGCGCATTGAATACCAGGGTGGGTTTCAACAACCGCATTTTTGCCGTGGAAATGAGTTCTCCGCCGCCCGGCAATGTCGCCTCCAAGGCCCATACCGTCCGGCCCTGCCAAGACTGTGCCGCTCGCCAGGCCGCTATCTGCGGAAGCCGGCCGAGGTGTTGAATCCAGTTTTCCACTTCCGTGGCAGTCAACAACCGATCCTCGGGCGGCCTCTTTCCAGGCAACGCTGCGCCATTCGTTTTGCGGGCTGTACCCGTCAAACGCGGCGCTTTCAGCCAAAGCCGAAGCGCATCGGTCGCCCCATCCGCATTCAACCCGAAGGCACGCGCAACCTGGACCAATCTTTTACGAACGGTTGAATCAACCCCTCTGATCTTACCGCCGAATTCTAAACGCCAGCGGTCTTTTCGAAAATGCAACGCCGTTACCGGCGGGACCTGAACTGAGCGGATCGGCGGGGACGATGGGGGCGTCTGAGCCCACGTCAGGGGAATTGCTTTTAACGTGGCGAACGGCCCCTCGTTTTGAAGTTTGGAAAAAACTACCGGCACAATTCGGCCGAGCTGAAGGAATGGAGGCAATTTATTCCTCCTTGCAAAAGACGAAAACGCGTCGAGAAGCACGAAATAAATGTCTTCGTGTAAAGCTTCCATCGCGCAGATCCGCTCCTCCCCAATTCCCAACCGCACATCGGTTTCCTCAATGCATACCGTCACACGGATCTCCTGCCAAAACGCCGGTTGTCCCTCAAAACGCTCCCTTTCCAAGCGTCCCTTCATCTGTCCTTCCAGGAACGGGAGCCATTGATTTTGAAAAATCCGCCAGAATATTTCTCGATCCGTAGCCACGGATTCGTTCAAAATCACCGTGTCGCGCTGCCATAATTTGACGCCCCCTGTGGTGGGATGGACAAAACCGAGCTCGGGGTCGACGCTCAAGTACGGCAATTTGGACCAGCGGGGGGAAAATTCGGTGTTGAATACGAGTTGCCCCGGATTGTCCCATGCGCGAACACGGTACACACTGTGGAGGCCCCGCCGGACAGGCAAGTGCAGTTGTTTTTCATCCAGGCCCAGTTCGCGTACCAACAGCTCAGGCGCCGGGTAAAGCTCCTCAAGCCAGCGGCTGCGCAATTCCAGACATTTACCCTTTCTGGGAAACGGTCGGCAGCTAATTTCCAGTTTGGAGATCGAAATCAGGCCTTTAAGACGCGGTAGGATATACTCCAGCAGCCAAGATTGTCCCGGTTTGTAAGCATTGAGGATCTCTAATTTCGGGGCATACCCGCGTGCCTTGAGTAAGGCGTTCAGACGGGATTTGAGTATCTTTCGTCGCCCCGGCGGTTTGCTCACCTGGATGAGACCAAAGAGCTCACCCCGCCCCGGAGGCACCCGTTGGACGAGGTCGAGAACCCCGTCCACTTCCCCTTTCCACTTCCTCTGTCGATGCCGCGTCCGGGGTCTTGGAAGGACCGGAGGTCCAGGAATAGATAGGCTATGGCAGGCTTTTCGCAGCTTGCGTCCGGCACAAGCAGGCGCAGAAGGTATTTCATGCGCATCCACGCGTTCGCTTTCGGCAAGAAATCGAGCCCATCGACCCCAAAAGCCCTGCCCGATAAGCAACTCTTGGAATTCTTTCACCTGATCTCTCAATCTATCCGCCGGTTCGCAACCTGGGCCGCTCTCAATCATGGCCAATTCGCACCAGTTTTTAAGTGCTTGGGCCAGTGACCGCGGAGCTCCGCGAGCCAGGATGGTGGTCGGACGCCGTCTTTTCGAATCAAGCAGCCTGATTTCATTTTTCTCGCGTGCGGTTTCCTGAACTTTAAATATCACGTCGTGCGCAAGTTTCTCAACCGCGGCAACCATCGGGAGTATAATCTCTGTCGCTTCCAGAACGAGACGCGCAATTATTTCTGCCAGGGCCAGACCCAAATGAGGAGAAAGCGTCCCTGGATCGAGAGCAAAACCGACGCGCAGTTTTCTGGCTCTCGGTTCTCCATCGGGAGTCGCATAAAAACCATCCTCACCGGCAAGCGCCAGTAAGTTGGGGCGAGGATAGAACTTTTTCCTGCTAAATGCGCTGATATTGTCTGCCGATCGACCTACCTCCACTGCCGGATCATACCCTGAAAGCAACCGACCGCTTCGATCAAAAAATTCCGCTCGGTCTGGTTGGGTGCCTTTTATTTTCAGGGATTTCCAGTCCGAAGGTGGCGCAGAATCCCCCGCGTTGATTCCCATGGCCAAACCATTCAACAAGGTCCCCACCCCTTTGCCTGAACTTCCGGCCAGATATATGATATTCGGCTCCATGCGCCACATTTCGGCCCAAGCGAGCCTCCCCCTGCAGTAGGGCGTCGCCTCGCCCGGCCGCAAAATCACGATGCTCCTTTCTGAAATGGAGGGATCAAATCCGGCGTGCACAAAAGGCACTGTGAGATGCGTAACTTCAGAAGACAAGCGAGCCGTGAGATTCAACACACCGACCCAGACGTGGGGATCAACAAGCTCGGGAGGAACGAATATGCTCAGGCCGAGGGAATCCGGATATCCATCACCATTGGTATCGGCAAATATGGAATCCCCTTCGAAGAGGTCGGTAATTTCAAGATAATGGCCCAAAGCTGATTTTATCCCATACATGGACACCGCCGAATATGTTCACACCTCCCTTTATCTCAAGCAAGAAAATCAGCAGCAGGCGTTTTGAGCTTGTAGAGGAGAAAGACCATTCCAAAAACAACGGGTCGATGCAAGAGATAAATCTTCAGAGAATGTTTTCCCATGGCCTCAAAGAGTCTTATCAAAGAAGTCCTTTTAAGCGGGATCTTATGAAAATCGACGGATTCTAAATAGATACCGAATAGCACGATGCCGACCCATGGATAAAAGGGGATGTAGTCCATTGGCGTCACCCCGAGCCATATGGAAATGGGAATTAGTGTCGGCTGAAAAATAAGATCAGGAATTACCAAAAGGAAACATAGGAAGAGCGACAGCTTCGGCCTGCCAACAAGGAAAACCCCGGCCACGCTCGTGGCGGCAATACAATGTAGGATCCCGAAAAAGACGAAATTCTTCGGAAAAATTACATAGGTAACGATTGAAATGACGAAAGCCCATCCGCCGATCTTATAAAATCGCTTTCTGAGCAAATCCCACCGAATTCCGTTTTTATGTACCAGAGCAAGCCCCATCCCCACACAAATAAAAAACAGAAAGACAATGCATCGAGGGAAAGCATACCAAAAAAGATTCCCCAAGAGATCAATTTCTATAAATCGGAACCCATTCAAATCAAACGCAAAATGAAACATGATCATCAACAGTACCGCAAATCCCCTCAGAAAATCGAGCATGAGATAGCGCTCCTTTTGACCAATTCCGGTTTTTCGCTCCCTCATGTGATGCTGAACCTCTGCCTGTGAATAAGATACATGTCGGACGTCCCCGCATGACAAAAATGCCATTCCCTGCATTCAGCCCCGCTGCGCAATCTCCTGAAGGATTTCACGGTACAACCGATAGTGGGCAAATGGAATATTGCTCCGGGGCCTGTCATCCAGACAGGGAAGGTAATGACCGCTTTCGAGCAAGGGCGGCGCCGTTTCTTCCACGGCACGCCGCACTGCGGATTCATTTCGGCTCAATGCGGAAGCATCGATACCCCCGATCAACGCCATATCGGAACCAAAGGTGCGACGAAGCTCCGCGTATTTCATGCCTGAATCGGCAATGTTGCTGATCCACAGTCCATTAATGCCGGCATCAATCAAAGAAGGCAAGAGTCGGGTAAGGTCGCCCCCGGTGGTACAGAAAACACGAAGGGGCACATTGAACGTCTTCAGCAGGTCAATGACTTTCCGATACCCCGGTATTGCGAACCGATCAAACATGGAGGGAGATATAACCGGTCCTGCGTTGGATGCGATGGGTTCATAAAAGGAAGCGTAGTCGACCGACACCTTTGAAAGAACACGCTTCAGGCAGATACAATAGAAATCCGTTGTCCGATCGATCAGATCTTCCACAAATTCCGCCCGCTCAACAAGGGCAACGCAGGCAGCTACCAGGGATTCCCAATCGCCCACACCCAACATCTGTAAAAGACCCCCTCCTGAGGCATCCACATAGAGGACGCGGCCTTCCTGAGCAAGCCGTCTGCTGCGGGTCACAAAACTTTTCGCAAAACGAGAGGGGTGGTCGAGACTATAATGTCGGTTGAAAGCAGCCGGGTCGTGGAGTAAATCCGGCGCTTTTTGGAAATAGGGATAACTACGAAGCATGACACCGACAGAATGGTGTATCTCCAGGTTGAAGAACTCCGAAAAAGACTTACCCGGGGGCAGACCTTCTCTGTGCCATCGTGTCAGCGTATCCTCGGCAGGCTCGAGGTCAAAGATAGGAAACCGGTCGGCCCCATCTCCCAACAGGGTCCCGACGAAGCGTTGTCTCTGGGTGAATTCACCCACTACCGTCTCCGTATTGCACCGGAAGTTAAAGGGGATGATCTCGTAATCAATCGGGAATCATTAGGTTCCGTCATTCCGGCCCCGCATCGAGTGAAGGATAGACTGCAGCCGGGGTTCGGTATTTTCATAACGTTACAAAAAATCCGGGCGCATTTTTCGACGGGGCGACGACTTTTCAAGAAGCCTTCAGGGTTGTCAAACATAAAATTGAAATTTCCCCCAGAATTCTTTGTCTTTGTCTTTCCAGTCAGGGCCGAACTTTTCGTCGTAGTAGGCTCCAAATCTGTCAAGCCAACGCCACCAGAAGTTCTTCCCCTGCTCTTTGCCTTCCAGAATGTCGTTCAGATAGGTTACGATTTCAGACATTTTTTCTTTCGGCACATAATGAGCTGCGCCCTCTTTGTACGATCTCACAGTATCCTCCGGACTCAGGGCGTGGGCCGTCAACATCACTGCAAGCACATTTCGCCGGTTTGCAATCTCCAGCAACGTATACCCATCCACTCCCATGATATCCAGGACGGCAATGTCAAAATACTGGATTTCCAGCAGATCCTTGGCTTCATCAAAACTGGAGGCTTTGACAACATCACACATGGAAAGAAACTCCTCCAGTGTTTCCAATACATCCGGCTCGTCATCCACGATCAGCACTCTCTTGTATTTTAACCAGTTTGTTTTCATGATAATCCCTCGCGATGGAAAAAACATTTGGACCTTCTCAAAACACCCGTAAATTTAGTCTATTCTTGCGGTGAGTCAAGACATTTTCAGGAAGCGCATCACACCGGTTTGCATGGGGGTCGGTGCCGGTCCGGGTATATCCATAATCCTCATGATTTACCACAGTCTGCGTGTGACACTATCCGTGACTTGAGGATGGCGCCGACATAAGATAGGGGAATTGATTCAAGAAATGTATGAAAGGCGAACATCCACAGTGTGGCATTTGTCGACATTGCTCGCCATGTAGGCATGTCCACTTCAGCTAAAACGATTGTTTCCTTAAGAGGCCTAATGATAGTACTTCTCCCATTTAATTGCATAGCTTTCTTTCCAAAACTCACCGCAACTATTCCAACCGGGACCGAATCTCCTATCAAAGTAGGTACCGAATCTGTCATGCCAACGCCACCAGAAACTTTTTCCTTCCGCTTTCGCCTCAGAAACATCCATTAAGAAAGTCTGGATGTCGTTGATTTTTGCTTTGGGTACATAAGAGGCAGCGCCTTCATTACGCGCCCTAACCGCATTGTCAGGACTCAGGGCATGAGCCGTCAGTAAAATCGCTATCACCTTTTTCCCATTTGCAATTTCTAAGAGCTTGTAACCGTCAACACCCATGATATCCAAAATAGCAAAATCAAAATACTTCGTCTCAAGCAGCTCTCTGGCTTGATCGAAGCTGACGGCTTTTGAAATCTCACACATTTCCAGCCTCTCCTCCAATGTCTCCAGGACATCCAGCTCGTCATCTACGATGAGAATTTTCTTGCCCTCTAAAGAGATTCCCTCAACCATGGCTGCTCCTCCATTTAATTGTATTGGACGAAATTCGATCCGCCACCTGCAACAAAACTGGCAAGTTGAAGTTAATTTTTTGATTTCTACATCGAAATCCGCAAAAAAAGTCGCTGTGAAATCCCTGGCTTGTGGCTTCTACCAGGATGACCATTGAAAGTGAGAAAAATCAATCTATTATGATGAATTTGAACTGCGCACTTAATGAAACTATATCACAAACATGCTTCAATTGTAATACAGGCGGATTTTCCTCATGAAACCCCAGCGAAACACACGGGGTTGATATTGACATTTCCATGATCGAGCTTAATTTTAGCATACTTTTACTTAAATATGAATTATTCAGCTATAGGATATTCTTTGCATTTGGAGGAAAATAGCCATGCGGTTTGATAAATTCACCTTAAAAGCCCAGGAAGTCGTACAGACTTCGCAGCAACTGGCAGAAAGATTCAACCATCAGCAGATTGAACCTGAACACCTCGTCAGGGCCGTTCTGGAACAGACGGAAGGGGTCATTCCCCCGCTCCTCGGCAAAATAGGCGCCGACCAGCGACAGCTTGTCCATTCATTTGAAGCTGCCTTGGAGAAGCTTCCCCGGGTGAGCGGGGCAGGCACCGGGCAAGCCTACATCTCACCCCGCTCAAAGACGGTCCTGGACAACGCCTTTGCGGAAGCGGAACAGATGAAAGATGAATTTGTAAGTCTCGAGCACATCTTGCTGGCCGTAACCGGCGAGAAGCAAGGAGAAGCAGCGCGGATCCTCTCTGTTTCAGGGGTCACCCGGGAGGCTATTCTGAAAGCCCTGGTCGATATCCGCGGCGGTCAGCGGATCACGGATCAAAACCCTGAAGATAAATACCAGGCATTGGAGCGTTTCAGCAGGGACTTGACCGCCGTTGCCTCAAAAGGGGATCTGGACCCCGTGATCGGTCGTGACGATGAGATCCGCAGGATCATACAGGTCCTTTCGAGAAGAACCAAAAACAACCCGGTGCTCATCGGCGAACCGGGCGTCGGGAAAACCGCCATCGTGGAGGGCTTGGCCCAGAGGATCATCCAGGGCGATATCCCCGAGACCTTGAAAGATAAGCGGGTGGTGGCATTGGACATGGGCGCGCTCATCGCCGGAGCAAAATACCGCGGAGAGTTTGAGGACCGACTGAAGGCGGTATTGAAAGAAGTGACCGATGCGCACGGACAGATCATCCTTTTTATCGATGAGATGCACACCCTTGTGGGCGCAGGGGCTGCTGAAGGGGCCGTAGACGCCTCCAACATGCTGAAACCGGCCCTGGCGCGGGGCGAATTAAGATGTGTCGGCGCTACGACAATCAAAGAGTACCGAAAGCATATCGAAAAAGACGCGGCCCTGGAAAGACGATTTCAACCGGTGATGGTTGAAGAGCCCACCGTCGAAGACACCATCTCGATTCTGCGGGGAATCAAGGAAAAATATGAGGTGCACCACGGCGTGCGGATTAAAGATTCGGCACTCGTGGCAGCCGCAACCCTGTCTCACCGTTACATTACCGACCGGTTCCTTCCGGACAAGGCTATCGATCTCATCGATGAGGCCACATCCAGACTCCGGATTGAGATTGATAGCATGCCGGCGGAAATCGATGATGTTCAAAGAAAGATCACGCAGCTTGAAATCGAAAAAGAGGCTCTGAAAAAAGAGAAAGATCGGGCATCCAAGGATCGTTTGGAAAAACTCGATAAAGAATTGGGCACATTGAAAACTCAAACCGCTGAGATGACCGAACACTGGAAAAAGGAGAAGGAAACCATCTCCAACATCAGAGCGATCAAGGAAAAATTGGAGTCCACTCGGTCCGACGCCCAGATGGCTGAGCGCCAGGGAGACCTCGCCAAGGCTGCCGAACTCAAGTACGGCACCCTCATCGAACTGGAAAAACAACTCCATGCGGAAAACGAAAACCTTGAGGCGCTTCAATCCGATCAAAAGATGCTCAAGGAGGAAGTCGACAGCGAAGATGTTGCAGAGGTGGTGGCCAAGTGGACGGGAATTCCCGTATCCAGGATGCTCGAAGGAGAAAAGGAGAAACTCCTCAAAATGGAGGAGCGACTGGGCCTTCGTGTGGTGGGACAGGACCCGGCCATCATCGCGGTTGCCAATGCAGTCCGCCGAGCTCGCTCCGGTCTCCAGGACCCAAACAGACCCATCGGATCATTTATATTCATGGGGCCCACCGGCGTCGGCAAGACCGAACTAGCAAGGGCCTTGGCCGAGTTTCTTTTTGATGACGAGCAATATATGGTTCGCATCGATATGTCCGAATACATGGAAAAACACTCCGTGGCGAGACTTATCGGTGCGCCCCCCGGCTATGTGGGATATGAGGAGGGCGGCTATCTGACGGAGGCGGTAAGAAGACATCCTTATTCCGTCGTGCTGTTCGACGAGATCGAAAAAGCGCATCCGGATGTCTTTAATTCCCTCCTCCAGATTCTGGACGACGGTCGGATGACCGACGGCAAGGGACGCACCGTCGATTTCAAGAATACGGTGTTGATTATGACGTCCAACGTGGGAAGCCAGTGGATTCAGGACCAAGGCGAAACAAATCGGGCGGAAATGGAAAAACGGGTGATGGATGCCCTCCACGCCACGTTTAGACCCGAGTTCCTGAACCGCATTGACGAAACCGTCATCTTTAATTCGCTCGGCACTGAGGAAATCAAAAAGATCGTCGAAATCCAGATGAGCCTCTTGGGTAAACGTCTGGAGGCGAACAAGATTAAGTTGGAACTTACGGATGAAGCAAAAGCGTTTCTTGCCGACACCGGATTTGACCCGGCCTATGGGGCCCGGCCCCTCAAGCGCACCATCCAGCACCTGATACAAGATCCGCTGGCAATCAAAATTCTGGAAGGTTCAATCAATGAGGGGGATCATGTCACCGCGGACGTCCAGGATGGGAAAATGGTATTTAAATGAGAGCGAGGCTGGGGTAGGTGTCTCACACCCACTCCAGCCAAAAAATGATGCCCAGGTCTCCAGGTGCCCCCGGGATTTTGATTTTTCTTGACAAACAACCGGTGGGAAGATTAGTTAATTGAGTAGGTTTTTTTTAAGTTCTTAATAAGCCGTCAGTTTGAATCCAAGCTTTCCGGAGTGCCTTATGACCCGATATTACCATAGGGTGCTGAAATAAAAGCCTCTGCGGGACTTTTTCATTTCCTCGGGGCTTTTTTATTTGGGGGATGTGGCGGAATGTTGTTTGACAAATATCATCGACTTATGACCTCAACGCTATAGAGGAGAAAATTATGACTGAAGCAACTCCTCAAGAAAGGACCAAGAATCGACGGGTGACGTTCCGGCTAAAGGCCCCATCGGTAAAGGAGGTCGTATTGAGTGGAGATTTCAACAGATGGGATGTTGCCAGTCATCCGATGAAAAGGGATGAAAACGGAATCTGGAAGTTAAGCATGATAATCCCCCCCGGAAAATACGAGTACAAGCTGCTGGTGGATGGACAGTGGCGACTGGATGACGGAAATAATCAAACCGTGCCGAACGGTTTCGGAAGTGAAAACAATGTTCTCACCGTAACTGAGAAATAGGCCAAGTGTCGAGCTAAAGAGTCAAGACTTCGGTTGCAGCTTCTATCGAAAAATAGGGTTCGAGAACTATGCCGAGAGCGCCTATTTGTCTAACTCAGACCTAACCGTGAGTCCAATTTCTTCTAACGAATAGGGCTTTTTGACATAAGCCCCGGCGCCTAGATTTCTTGCTTCCTTGACACGCGCTGTCTCAGAAAACCCACTGGCAATAATTGCGCGCTGCCCGGGATGCAATTCAAGAATTTTTCTGTATGTCTCAAGACCATCCATTCCCGGATTCATAATCATGTCTAAGATCAGTAGATCCGGTGAATTTTTCTTCACGTATTCAACCGCTTCTTCACCACTGGAGACTGAATAAGCTGCGTAGCCCAGCCGCTGCAGTATGCTGGATGCGATTTCTCTTTGCTCTTTCACATCATCGACAACTAAAATCGACTCTCCTTCGCCCATATAATCTTGAATGGATACACCGGATTCACCTTGGTTGGGTTGCTTCTTCGTGGCAGGAAAATAAAGGGTGAATGTCGTGCCCTCACCCTCAGTGCTTTGAACATCAATATATCCGTTGTGATCCCTCACGGTGCCCCAAACCACGGCCATGCCCAATCCCGTCCCGCTTCTGCCCATCTTTTTTTTCGTATAGAAAGGCTCAAATATTCTCCCGATGTCTTCTGAAGAGATACCGATTCCGGTGTCGGAAACGGTAAGTGCAATATAATCGCCTTCCGCCACATCCTTATACCCATTTATCGGCCTATCAAGATACCGGTTTTCCGACGATATACGGATACTCCCCCCGGCTTTCATGGCTTCTGCGGCATTTGAGACGAGATTCATAATGCTTTTCGTCAAATGCACGGGAGAGCCTGAAATATTGTGGAGGTTTTCTTCAAGATAGGTCTTTACCTCGACTTCGGGATGATAATACATGAGTTTTTCATGTTCAGGACTATTCAAATATTTCGAAATACTATCGTTTAGATTCACCACCTCCGCATTGACGACGCCCCTCCTTGCCAGGGTCAACAAATCCTGAACAATCGCTGCGGCTTTTTTCCCTGACTCTTGAATGGTTAAGATCGGCTTTCTCAAGGGGCTTTCTTCCGGGATTTCCAGCAACAACAACTCCGGATAGCTCACGGTACCGGAGAGAATATTGTTGAGATCATGCGCCACGCCACCTGCCAATGTGCCCAATGCCTCCATCTTTTGGGCTCTCTGGAGTTGCGCCTCAAGTTTCTGTCTTTCCTCCTCCGCTCTTTTCCGCTCGGTGAGATCAATGATAATGCCTCTCAAGCCCTTCGGCTGACCATTACGGATAATTGGATTGGCATGAGCCATGATAGGAAAGGTACTGCCGTCTTTCCTTGTCGCGATATATTCAATTCCGTCCACCCTCTCACCGGCCAAAATCCGCTGTATGTTCTCGGCGGCTCTGTCCCGATCATCAGGAATCAACATTCGAAATACATTCAACCCCTGGCCAAACTCCGTTTCACTGTAGCCGAAGAGCTCAAACGCATTCTGGTTTGCAAAGCTCAACATGCCGCTTTCGTCGGTTTCAAAAACAACCTGGGGCAAAGAATTGGCCAGATTTCTAAACCTCTCTTCACTTTCCCGCAGCGCGGCCTCGACGTGTCTGCGCTCTTCTATTTCCCGCCGGCGTTCCTCGGCTTCATGTTCGAGTTTCATCTTCGCTTCGATCAGATGCGCTTGTTCTCGCTCCAGGCTGTGAGTCAAAGCCCTTTCTTTCTGATTGGTGGAAACAAGACCTTTCACCAGTGTGGCAACTGATATGGCGGCTACTCCGTTTAACACGATGAAATTCACGCCTGCCGCCACCATATGCTCAGAGGTGCTGAAAAATGGGAAGGCGTGACCGAGTTTGCTCGCACTGTAGAGCCATCCTAGAATTGTCAGCGTGACCGCATTCACACCGACTGCCGCGACAGCCGCCCGCGATCCCAGAAGAACCCCGACAAGGACTGCAAATGCGAACAGCCATATAGGCCCACCGCTCACCGGTCCCACCAGAAGAATGATCGCCAGTCCCATTGCGTAGACACTGATCAGCGTAGCGGCTGCCCGGATTTGATATCGAATGCGACGCGAAAACAGGAGTGTAACAGCCATGATGTACAACAAGATTTCAAACACGCCCAAGCTCCAGAGTTCTTCTCTGAACACCAAAGCAAGGGAGGGGATCAATGCAATCAGACACAACATCAACCCCCCGCAGAGAATAGCAAACAGGATACGAACCCGCCAAAATATAAGGCTGTCTTTCTCCGCAATTTCAGGCGGGACCATCCGATTGATGATAAACACTTTAAACCGTCGAAAATAACCCCATTTGCTTTCAAAAGCTCTCATAAGTCAAATACACACTCTTTAGATGGTTTCCATGTTGCCCACTTTTGACGGCGACCTAAAAAGCTATGTGGTGCCGCAGTGCGGAATCACATAGCTTTTTACAAGGCCATCGCGTTTGGGAGTGATACCCATTGGGCTACCCTATGATTTCCATTGTGAATTTTGATAGAAAACCCGCGGCGTTTTGCTTTGCAGCCCCTGGGTCGGGAAAGCCGTTCGCATTTTCCTGTTTCTG
Source organism: Desulfatiglandaceae bacterium (assembly GCA_046496815.1). Taxonomy (GTDB): domain Bacteria; phylum Desulfobacterota; class DSM-4660; order Desulfatiglandales; family Desulfatiglandaceae; genus JAWOGN01. The sequence continues at coordinate 2,780 of JAWOGN010000306.1, read as the reverse complement.
ATTCGGGGATCTCTCATTTAAGGGAGATGTCAAACAGAAACCTCAACAGATCTGAATTATCGAGAACTTCAGACCACATATCAATTATCGGTCACACCAAGAAAAAGTTGAGCCTATTTGAGCTGTTTGCAATGGGAAGAGAATGCCGGACTGGGGATCAATCGTCAGGAAACACTGGATAGAAAGCAGGCGGAAACGATGTCTTCTCAATCGAGGCTTGAATCGATCTGGGCGAAAGAAGTGCTGAATAAATCCCTTAGTCTTTAATTTTGTTCTGTCTATATTGATAGTAAGCATCTCGAAGGGCGACATAGGGATCGAGAGATGCTTTTTTTAGCGACTCGTACTCCCCCAGGGCTAAGGAGGTTTCATTGACGCGATCACCGGCTCTAATGAAAACATATTCGGTGAAATCAAAGCTGATGTAGGCCATGGGATCCAGATAGATATCTCCCGCAATTCCAAATGTGCTGCGAAGACTGGAGGGGCCTATAAGCGGCCAGTTGATATAAAAACCGGGTCCCAGCCCATAGAACCCGAGCGTCTGACCAAAATCCTCGTCTTGCTTGGCGATGCCCAGTGCCGTCTTCGCCGGGTCTTGGAACCCCAAAAAGCCAACGGTTGAATTCACCAAAAACCGCAGCAATTCGTTTCCGAATCCTCCGAACTTACCTTGCAGTAAACAGTTCACCGCGCGGATCGGCATGGTCAGATTGGAAAAAAAATTGCGTACAGTGAGACGTGCCGGTTCAGGCACAACCCGCTTGTAGCCCGTGGCCACGGGTTTAAAAACCCAAAAATAGAGCTTGTCATTAAAGTGGAAAAAAACCCGATTCAACGGCTCTATGGGATCCGGGATAAAGCCCTCTGGTGCCTCCTCCGGGTAATCCTCGAAATCTTCCTCCAACTTCGGCGACTGTTCCGCCTGTGAAAGCCTCAAAGACCCTGCGGATTCCACAACCGGCCTTTCCATAAAGGGCCCTCCCGATATTACAGTCGCAGGAGACCTATGATCGAATTCTAAGCCCAGAGAGTTCCATGGCAAATCAAATGATGATGACGGTGTGAAGTCTTCTCCAAAACAGGGAACCAATAAAGCCACCAAGAAGAATGAACAAAGTGCGAGAATCCGAACGTAAACCTTCATGTCCATAAGCCCTTTCCGACAGCACACATAACGTGACCAAATGTGAGTATTCTAATAAAATAAAGTTAACAGAACCAATGACATCAATATGTTATAAGAAGTTTGGACTTCACCGTTTTGAAGTCCAAGCGCTGCGATTCCAACTTCCAGATTAGCGTCGAAGTCGCCGCTGTGGAATTTGATCGGTGATGTCCGTCACGATATCGACCTTTATGCAGTCTCCTCCGCAGCGATCGGCGTTTGTTCCGAGATCGATCCCATCACGGGAACCCCTGAATATGAAGTCTTTTCCTTTTAATCGGGCATATCCCCAGACCCTCAGATCCACTTGAAAACTTCCCAAAGGCACCTCGATGCAGTATGCGCCTTTTTCATTGGCCTTCGTCTCTCCGAGCGGTTTGTCAGTTCCATGACGCCAGGCGCTGATTTTGGCGTGCGGGTAAGGAACGGGGTTTGACGCATCTGCAGTGCGGTGCCAAACCGTACCCTCAATGCACCCGACTTCAAGGTCGCCCGGGGGGAGTTCTTTTTTGATTGGGGTGCATGCAGTTAACATACCCAGCCCAGACAGCAAAGCCAATGCAAGGCCCAAAAGTAGATACTTTTTCATCACTTACATATACCTCCATGGGATTTGCGATTCCTTATCTATCTTCAAAACACTCCGAGGCGTTTGAGCGATCTGAAGAATGAATGCTTAGAAACCTGATTAAAAGCGATCGCTAATGACTGCCGGCGGGTGCCTTCGCTTCACCCCCGCTTTCAAACTCAAAATGGGTGCTTCCCGTGGTGTCTTTTTCCAAGGTGACATCCGGTTCGACGAGCCGAACCCTGACGAAATCGAAATCTCCGCTCAACATCGGAAGCAGTGCCAGCTGGACTTCAATGCGTTTCACCGTAGCAAGATCCAGTCGGGATCCCCAGGGTGCATTTTGAAAGCGGACATCCGCTGCCGTGAGCGTCGGGCGCAACGCCGGTTTGGAATCCATGTGCCCCTCGATGCGCAATTCGCGGGCCGTGGCCTCAAACACCGCCCGGGCAATCGTGGGTTTAAACCTATCAAAATCATAAAGAAAGACAAACAGGTAGCTCCCGGCGATCAGCATGACCACCAGAGCGGCAATGCCGACGAGTATTTTTTTCCGGAGAGTTATCATGGCACCTTGCACACAGAAAAACGATCTAAAAAACCATACTAAGATCGCACGATTTGACTGGAAGATCCATTTTTTTCTCTTTAAGTAGAAACATCGACTCTCCAACGAACAAGAAATCCCTCAGATGCCTTGAAATCCATATTACGGAAAATTAGGATATTGCCCATCCGCACAGCCAAGCACCGGATGGAGCGATCAGCTTTCCGCTTTCCTTGACATCCAAGCTCCTTTTCCCTATTCTCCACGGCAAAAAGTAGTTCAAATCAGTCATTCATGGTTCAATCCGAAATGAAAAGATTTGTTTTTTTACTTTCTGTCGTGTTTGTACCCCTTGCAAGCACTCCCACGCTTGGCGAACCGGCAGAACTCAGCGTCGTAGATTTTGTTGATCTCGATCGGTATCTTGGAAAATGGTATGAAATTGCCGGCTATCCGACGTGGTTTCAGAGAGGTTGCACCGCATCCACAGCGGAATA
>JAWOGN010000185.1:0-12625 GCA_046496815.1 Desulfatiglandaceae bacterium | reverse complement strand
AGTGCCGCCGAGTTTTGACAGCCTTTGTGCGCTTTCTCTGTGCTGACGGTTCTGGCGGAAGGAGGAGACGGGGACGGTTACGGAGAAGGGGGCAACCATTTCGTTCATGCCATGCGGAAAAACATAGATCTCACCTATCTTGTGCACAATAACCAAGTCTACGGTCTCACCAAGGGGCAGACCTCTCCGACCAGCGAAAAAGGATATGTCTCAAGGACTACCCCCAAAGGTTCCCCCCATCCTCCTATGAACTCGCTACTGATTGCCATTGCATCCAACTGCAGTTTCGTAGCCAGAGGATTTTCGGGGGAGACAGAACATCTCACTTCCCTCATCAAGGAAGGGATCTTGAATAAGGGCTTTGCCTTCATAGAGATCCTTCAAAACTGCGTCTCCTTCAATAAGGTGAACACATTCCAATGGTACAAGAGCCGGGTGTACAATGTAAACGAAAACCCGAAATACGACCCCTCAGATAGAATGACGGCTTTCTCAAGGGCCCAAGAATGGGGTGAGAAGATCCCCATCGGCATTCTTTTTCGAACCGAGAGGCCGACTCTTGACGCACAGGAACCGGCAATTAAGGAAATGAGTTTGGTAAAGCAAAAGGTTGACCCTGCTGATTTTGCAGGCATGCTCGAAACGTTCAAGTAGAAACTCCTCCATCATTGACCTGCCCCCGGGTCAGGTCATGGAAGAAACGCTGGTCTCGGTGGCTGCGTGGCACGATAATGAAATGGGTTATTCCGTGCGGCTTGCTGAAACGGCGGCCCGGCCGGCAGATTCCTGGGAGGGGAGTGGGCTCCACGCTGCTCGGTGCGTGAAGTCTGGAAGGAAGGAAAACGTCTGCATGGACCAAAGCGATCCGGATCTCAGGATACAAAGGCTGGGAGAGTGCCGCGTTCCCTCCCCCATGTCAGGAATAGAGTTTGCAAAGGAGGACGAAAGGGTGCTCTTCCACTCAGACCCGAAGGAGATCCAAGATTACCTCTGCAAAGAAAAAGACCCCCCATCATTCGAAATGGCAGGGCCCAGGAAGACCGTTTACTTCGATCCTTCAAAACTCCGATGCGCCATAGTCACCTGCGGGGGGCTCTGCCCGGGCTTGAACGACGTGATCCGCGCCATTGTGTTGAGCCTTTTCTATCATTACGGGGTTTCCACAGTCTTTGGCTTGCCCTACGGTTATGAGGGGCTCTCCTATAAATACGGTCATGTCCCCATTGAATTGAATCCTGATAGAGTGAAGGACATCCATCAGCAGGGAGGCACGATTCTGGGTTCTTCCCGAGGCCCCCAGGATGTCGCCGAGATGGTGGATACCCTGGAGCGCATGAACATCGGCATTCTTTTCGCCATCGGGGGGGATGGGACCCTCCGGGGCGCACAGGCCATTGCCGAAGAAGTCACGAGGAGGCAACTGAAGATTTCGGTGATCGGAATTCCCAAAACCATTGACAATGATATTTCCTACGTACAGCAATCTTTTGGATTTGAAACCGCGGTGACGGAAACCAGAACAGCCATTTATTCCGCCAATATGGAAGCCCTTGGAGCGAGAAACGGCATAGGTCTGGTAAAGCTCATGGGACGGGAATCGGGGTTTATCGCTGCTTATGCCACCCTGGCCAACAGTGATGTCAACTATTGCCTGGTGCCCGAAGTGCGCTTTGATCTGCAATTTTTTCTGAAGATTCTGAAACAAAGGTTGGAACGAAAAAGGCATGCCGTGATTGTGGTGGCGGAAGGCGCCGGTCAGGAACAGATGGAGAAAACGAGTGAGAAGGATGCCTCCGGCAATATCCGGTTCGGGGATGTCGGCCTATTTCTGAAAGCGAAAATTGGGGCGTATCTCAAGGAGATCGGCATGGACTTCAGTCTGAAATATATCGATCCCGGCTATACGATTCGCAGCATGCCCGCCAATCCCCATGATTCGGTGTTTTGCCTCCTCCTGGGGCACAACGCAGTCCATGCAGGTATGGCCGGACGCACGAACACGGTGGTCGGTTTCTGGAGGGATGAGTTCACTCATGTACCCATCTCGTTGGCGGCATCCAAGCGCAAAAAGATCGACCCCAAAGGAAAACTATGGAACAACGTCCTGGCCTCTACAGGGCAGCCTGGGGAGATGGTCGCCTAACCTTTACGGGGCCCTACAAGGACTCAATGAAGCCGATACGGCCTCAAAGTACGGCGAAGAACAGGCCCTTAAATGGCGCAGAAGCCATGCGATCCGGCCGCCGTCGCTGGATAAATCAGATGAAAGGTATCCGGGAAACGACCCCGGGTACAAGGAGCTGCAAGAGGTCTTTACAAAGAAATGTTCGCCGGTTACCTTTCAAACTATTCTGAGTTCTCTTGAACCTGCCTACGGTTTCTTCAAGACGACCTCAACACGCCGGTTTTTGGCGCGTCCTTCCGCCGTCGAATTGTCCGCCACCGGATTGTCCTCGCCGTACCAATTCATCACGAATCGATCTTCACCAATATTCGCGTTTTCCGTCAGATAATCTCGAACGCTTTCCGCCCGCTTCCGCGACAGCTCCAGGTTATATTCCCGTGTGTAGGTGCTGTCCGTGTATCCCGAAAGCACCGCATATGTATCGGGGTTGTCGTTCATAAACCGTCCCACGGCATCCAACTCACTGCGGAATTCATTACGGATATCCGCCTCGTCCGTGTCAAAGAGAATGTCATCCACTTCAAAGCCCACCACCTGGCCGACCACCTCGGGCTCCATCACCGTCTCGGTCGTCACCACCTCGTGGGACTTCACCACATACAGCGCATCCGTAATATACTCGGGCCGCTGGTACACCGCATCAAACGGAACCACCCGCGAGCACTGGTTCACCGCCGCGATGTCGTCCAGGGTCTTCTCGCCTTCCGGCGTCGCGGCAGAGCTGAAGATGTAGAAGCAGACATCGTATTTGCTCGCCAGCTTCTGCGCTTCCGGCACCGGCTCTACCTCGAAGTATTTCCGAAGCGTGTAGGTGCCGTCTGAGAAGAGAAACACCACGGTTCGGCCGCTGAGCTTTGACAAGATCTTGTCGAGCTCCCGAATTCCTTCCCCCAGGGGAGTGGGTCGCTGCGTCTCCATTTCCCTGGAATACGAGGTCCCGGGCTCCGCAGTCTCCACCGTCGGCAGCCGGTCAATGGCGGCATTGGCCTGCGTCTTGAAATAGGGCTGCATGTCCAGATAGCTTTTAAACGGCGTGTAAGTGAACAGGCCGACGTTCCAGTCCAGCTCGGGAAGCAACTCATTCCGCTCTTTCAGAATGTTTTTTGCCACCTCGACCTTTTTCAGTCCCGTGTCCTTATAGGTTTCCCCCATGGAGGCGGAGGTGTCGAACAGGACGATGAAGTTGTCCGCGGTCTTCACATACCGCTCTTCCAGGGTCACCTTCTCCTCCTCCACCACCGCTTCAGCAGAAAACGCTTGCGCTGCCATAAAAGCATACATAACCAAACCTAAAATCACTCCCATAATTCCTGCTTTACATTTCATGACGTTACCTCCTTATTGGCTCTTTGAATGTTATTGATTGAAAAACCAACGTACTAACCTTTCGAAGTCAATTATCACCCCCTTTGAAATTGAGTCATTTGCACTTTCCCCCCCAGAAATTTAATCAACTATTTCAGTGGAGCGTGCCGTCTTTAACGATTTTAACCTTCCAGGAGAAAACCTCATATTGTCATCTCCAAGGGCCATGACACACTTGAGGACTCTAAAACTCTCCTGCGTCTTGAGATCCGGAATCAAAGGTAATCTTGACTCTTTCACCGCAGACCCGTGGATTTCGCAGATACAATGAAGCGGTATTTGTGCCGGCAGTTATTGTTAACGCACTTATCGCATAAGCTGAGGTTTCCGGTAAATAGGGCATATCAGGTATTTTGTTGTCTCATCCCATGTATGCGGCACGTCCAGAGGCTTGCCGGCAATTGTGGATCCTGTCGAAAAAGTTCCACTTTGGGTTGAAGCTGCCGGCAAGATCCTTTACTTGCTCTCAGGTGTTTTGGCATTTTTCTTCTCCTGCTCGGGAAGGAAAGGCTGAATCACTTTTACAGGAAGCTTCATGGTTCTTTCCAGAATCCCGAGAAGACCCTTGCCGACTGCGGAGGGGGGCATCGGTGTGACCGCCGCATCCGACAGGCTACCCTTGATCGACACTGGAATGGCGATGAAATTTTCCCCGAGAATATCACCGACTATGGGAATATTTTCAAGGATGGAGTCGACGGTCTTCAGGGGGGTCACGAGAGCGGTCACATCAATTTGCTCTTCAGGCAGATCCAGACTTCCCGTGAATGCCAGGTCGAGCGACTTTCCATCCACATAGGTTTCATTCAACGTGATCACGCCATTTTTGATTTCACCGGACGCCTTGGCGGAATCATATCCGAACCCTTCTCCCTTGAGATCCGGTGCCCGCCCTTTAAGTATTTCAGTAATATTGACAACCGCAAGCACTTTGGCCAGCAACCCAAATTTGAATATGCGACCGTCTTCAGCGGTGAAGTTGAACCGACCCTGAAGATTATCCGTGAAGTTCTTCGGATTACCCCGCGTTCTGACCTTCCCCGCCAGATCAAACTCACCGCTCATCAACTTGCTTTCCAGCACACAGTCAAGTGCGGGTCGCAGCGGCTTGTCCTGTGCTTCCACTTCGGCTTGAACCCGCATTGGTTCGGGTGACACCTGAGCGCTTCCCTCCGTTCGAATGCCGCAAAGGTTGCCTTGGGTGAGTTGGATCGTCAGGCGCTTGTCTTGGAGATTGAAGGTGAGATGGAAGGGCTCCCAGGTCAAATCACTGTATTTGAAGGAGTCCGCTTTCAACACCAAATTTCCTTCAAGATTCATATCGCCGAAAGCATTCTCTTGTTCTCCTCTATTCTTTTCCGGGCCGGAGATTTCCTTTTCCGCTTTTTTGTCAACGATCCCTTTGATCTTCTCCCAGTCAAACTCCTCGCAGGAGGCAACAAGGTCGAGCACGATCCCACTGTTCGAAAACCTGATATTCCCGTTCAAATTGATATCGGTTTCCATCCAATCCAGATGGGCCGAAACGATCCGGATCGTCTCTCCTTCCGCCTGAATAGAAAGTTCCTTTGCCCTCAAAGGCGCATTCAGACCTTTCTCGTAGCTCAAGCCGGCAACCTGAATCGTTCCTTGAATCCTTGATTCCGCGGGACGTTGGGTTAAAATGTGCAGATTGAAATCCCCCCGAATGGTGCCCCTTAGATACCGCCCGCCTTTTACAAGCTTTCGGAGGGTCTCATTTGTTAGCTTCCCCTCGAAGTCAAGATCAATGATTTCATTGCTCCAGGCAACGGACATAGATGCCATGGATGTCGAATCGCTTACGGTTAAGTTCTTGATAGTCCATTTATCGGGTTTCTGTATGAGGTTCAGTCCGATTTGAGCCGCATTTGCCGTCGTCAGACGTGCCTCCAAGGCCGTCTGCTGCTGCCGTCCCGAGAGCAAGCGTCCGTTGGATACTGAAACCGGTGTCGGGAGATTCAACCAGGATGGGACATAGCCTCCATCCCTTAACCAGTCGGCTGTTTTTGCCCCGACTGTGCCTTTGAATTTCAGATCGAACGAGGGTTTGCTTCCCATGTAGTTTTTGATAAGGCCGGATAGAGTCATTGATGACTTGAGTGATGTTATCTGCATATCTTTCAAGGTGATGGCTTTGGGCTCGATTGTGAATCCGGCTTTTTCAACGGCAACTGCATCCGGGAAGAATTCCGTTTGCATAACGAGCCCTTTCAAATCTCCTTGAATCTTTTCAAAATTCTCCGATTCAAAACGGACACTGAGCGTCATCCGGGCGGATTCGAGGTTTTTCAGCCTACCTGAAGCAAAATAGCCTGCGAACGGTTCGGGTTTGAACCCACTTACATTGAGTTTTCCGCTTGCATTCAACCCGTCAGCGTTGATTTTGCCCTTGAACCGCATCGATTTCCAAATATTGGATTTGCAAGTCAGCTCGATTTGGAGTTTGTCCGCAGAAGAACCGATTTCAGCATCAAGGTTTTGAAAGCGGTAAACCGGTTTTCCTTGCTGCGTGAGCAGTAACGATGCGTTTTGCAGCGTAATCGAAACATCCGGCATGATATCTGCGAACCGAGAAAGCCAATTGGAAATCATTTCCCGCATTCGTTCAGGGGCCCATACTTTCCTTGAACCCTCAGTTTTTCCTGATCTTTTGACTGATTGAGGAAGGGGTATCGTAAATTTGGAATCCTTGATGACCAGCTCGTCGAGCTTCAGTTTTCCTGTGAGCAGGGGCAGAATTTTCAAATCGGCACTGACGGTTCCGGCCTTGCCGTTGATAGCTGAAAGCTGGAGGTGCATTCCCGATATGTTTCCCCGGGGTGGGAAAAACGAGACATTCACAGTATCGAATTCGACTTTTCCTCCAACCTGATGGGAAAGACGGCTATGAATCATTTCCTTCGCCTGCTGCTGGTCGAGGAGCAGGGGTAAGGCAAACATGGCGAGTGCCAGCAAAAAGATAAGGGTTCCGAGTGCGCCGGCGGTCCACAGGCTGATTTTTCTTGTTTTTGACATCTCTGTTTCCAACTCTCTTTATCGACGCATGTGTCTAATCCTGCGCAAGGTATCGCGGTCCGCTGCGGTGTCCTTCGAGAAGCAAGTTAAAAAATAACTTTTTCATAGAGTCTCCTCCCGGCAAAGCAGCAACCGGCTATCAAAGAAATCGAATTTCGTTTTTAGAAGGGCCTCAGGTTACTGGTTCTTTGATCAGGAATAAATACTGTCGGTCATGTATTTGATAATCAGAAACCAAGTATCCAGCCGGTGGTGTATCAAAAAACAATAGTAAGCGTTCACAGGTTCAGGGTTTCCCGATGAAATCGGGATTCAGGGTTAAGGACAAAGAAGGGATTCAGGACCCGAAATCGTCGTTAAAAACCCTCATTTTCCCAAGTAATTGCCAATTTAGTTCCAAATTTTGGATCAGGCCTGACAAAGTTGACGCTTTTCTCATAAATACGTAACCCAAATGCACTTCGTGGACGAGAATTGAACCTTGAACCCCTGAACTTTGAACCCGTGAACGGTTACAAAATGAGGACGCCATGATTATCAACGCATTCCAGTACCACGAGAAAACCAGTTACGACCGTTACAAGATGTCGGGACACTCCCTCAATTGGGAAGATCAACCGACGGTTTTCAAGACATACCCCGGGATCACGCCAAACGAGCTTCCCAAAGAAGTCCACTTCCCTGAAATACAACTGTCGAGCTTATTGCGCCAAGAAGACCCTGAATCCGTTACATCCCGAACCCTGTCAAAAACGGACCTGTCGCGCACGCTGCTCTTGACATACAGTCTGACCGCAAAAGCTCGCCATCCTGGCGGAGACTTCTATTACCGCAGTGCGGCTTCCGCAGGAGCCCTCTACCCCACCGAGATCTACCTGGGGTCTCGCGGGGTTGACGGCGTGGCCGATGGTCTTTACCACTTCTCGATTGCACATCACGGTCTTGCGCTTCTACGCAAGGGAGATTTTTCCGACGTGGTGTCCGATGCGACGCAGATGCCGCGCTCAGCCACACCGGCGCTCACCTTCTTTTTTTCTGCGATTTTTTTCCGAAGCGCATGGAAATATCGGGACCGCGCTTATCGGTACCACCTGCTTGATACCGGTCACGTGATTGAACACCTGTTTCTGGCCCTCAAGTCCTCGGGGCTTCCTCTAAATCTCTCTTACGACTTCGATGATGAAAAGATCAATCACCTCCTTGGCCTGGATACTTCGAAGGAGGTCTGCCTCGCCATCGGTCAAATCCGACAGGCTTCGCCCTTACCGGAGGTAAAGCCAAAAGACATCCCGACGCTGCCCGCTCACATAAAAGCCGCCGGCCGGGTGTCTCGAAATGAGGTGGACTACCCGGCGATCCGTGAAATACACTCGGCGGGGATTGAAACAGCTTCTGCGAAAGCGCCGGTGGTCGAAATGACCCAAGAAATCGGGGTCAGCCCGCGGAAATGGATGCGCATCGAACCGCCGGACGCTTGGCCCCGTGCCAAGAATTTTGATGAAACGGTCTTTCGCCGCCGATCAAGACGCAATTTCGTAGGACACACATTGCCGGAAAATTGTATTCAGGCGCTCCTTGAGTCGCTCTGCATCGGCGATTCAAAAAGTGCCTCCGCGGATGCCGGTTATCAAAGCTTTCTCTGTCCCGGCTTCCTCACCAACCGCGTGGAGGGATTTGAACCCGGTTTTTATTTGCTCGACCCGGCTTCAGCCGCTTATGGATTCATTGACCGCGGCATCCCTGTGGAAAAAATGGCGCACATTTGTCTGGATCAGATGTGGCTTTCCAATGCCGGCGTGCATTTTTTGTTCATGGCAAACCTCCAAAGGCTGGATCAAACTTGGGGTGCCAGAGGCTACCGTTACGCCATGATGCGTGCAGGTAGATTGGGGGAAAGGGTGTATCTCGCCGCCGAAGCCCTGGGGCTCGGGGCCTGTGGAATTGGAGCGCTTTATGATCATGAGGCGGCCGAAGCCTTGGGACTGAATCATGAATCACGGCTCCTCTATCTGGTGGCCGTCGGCACCGTCAAGGGCAAGTAATGAAGATTTTGACGGAATATCGAAAGATCCAACCTTATCCCGCAAAGGACGGATCGCTGATTCGAGAACTCATGCATCCGACGGTTCATGGCAACTCCAAGCAAAGTCTGGCGGAGGCCACTGTTCCGCCCGGTGCATCGACCGTCATGCACCGGCATCTTGAATCTGAAGAGATCTATTACGTGACCCAGGGCAGCGCCGTGATGCGCCTGGGGGATGAAAGGTTTCATATCTGGGTGGGGGATACGGTCTGCATTCCACCCGGAACCCCCCACCGACTCGAAAACACCGGTAAAATGGCTTTCAGGGTCTTGTGCTGCTGCACACCGCCTTACTCCCATGATGATACCCAGTTGCTGAATGGAGAGGAGACTGAAATTGCCCTCCAAACGCCTTGATGTTTCTTCGCGAATGACTCACACCCTGACCCATTTCAGGCCGGATTCGGTTCCTTTGCGAGCCTATGGTCTCGTGTTGCTGGCTGGTGGACTCTGGAGTCTCGGCGGTATCATTGTCCGAGAAATCGAGGTGGCGACCCAGTGGCAATTGCTCTTCTATCGATCCGTCGCACTGGCCGTCACGCTGTTCGGGTTCTTGGCCGCACGGCGGCGCGGCCACGTCATGCGGACCTTTCAAGCCGCAGGCGGCGCGGGTATTGTGGCAGGGATGTGCCTTGCCGCAAGCTTTATCTGCTTTATTTTTTCGATAACCCATACCACAGTGGCAAACACGCTGTTCCTTCTCAGTTCCGCGCCCTTTCTATCGGCGGCGCTTGGCCGTATCCTTCTCGGTGAACAAATACGTTCCTCCATGTGGGCGATAATGAGTGTTGCATTCATCGGAATTGCCCTCATGGTTTGGGAAAGCCTTGGCGCCGGGCACCTCTTTGGGGACCTAACAGGCCTCGGTGCGGCCCTTGGATTTTCCGGTTTCACGGTGGCGCTTCGCCGCGGCAAAACCGTGGAGATGCTGCCCGCCATTTGTCTCGCAGGCATATTCGGGGCGCTCGTTGCGGGCGCAATCGCCCTACCCCTGGAAAACGGGCTGGTGATCCCATGGCACGATGTGTTGCTTTGCGTGCTTTATGGCGGCGCAGTTCTGGGCCTGGGTTTAATAATGTACACGGCCGGCTCGCGGTATGTGGCGGCCGCGGAGCTGACACTGCTGTCGCTTACGGAGGTCGTGTTAGGTCCGATCTGGGTCTGGCTCAGCATCGGGGAGGTACCCGGCGGGATGACACTCCTGGGAGGAATGATCCTGCTGGGTGCAATTACGGGCCTCGCTATTCATGGAAGCCAAAAGGGAAATGAAATCGTGAAAGCCGCTTCGGGGTATGGTTCGGATAGGTTGGTTGAGAATTCTCAACCTATCAGGCCGGGGCCTCTCGGCTTGCCATAGGACTCAGAAATTCAAGCTTTCTGAACACCTATACGGAGAAAAAGTGACCAAAACGCCTGCAAAATACCGGGCACTCATCTCCTCCGACTGGAACGAATGCCTCGCACCTTGCGGACCTTTTGATTTCATATCTTTCACGTACCCTTCTCTCGACCCGAGCATAAAAAAGATCTTCAAAGCGTATACAAGCAACCATATCCCCCTCTCGGAGGCAATTCGACGCGTCGCCGCCTTGTTACCCCAAACAATTACGGAAGATCAGATGGACGCCTACCTGGATGACTGCTTCCTGACCTACCGGGGTGTGACGGAGCTAATCCAATGGTGCAGCAAAAAGAACATCCTTTTCATGATCAACACCACGGGGATGCAGGGCTACTTCCAGCGGGTTTTCAAGAAAGGGCTCTTGCCGGAGGTGCCGGTGGTATCCGCCCACCCGATGATCAAGTTTGAGGAAAAAGGAATAACATTCTGCCGATATCAAGACCTGTTTGAAACCCGGGACAAGCCACTGAATACACAAAAGATCCTGACGAAATACGACATCGGAGCCGTGAAAACCATTGTGATCGGCGACAGCGGCGGGGACGGCTCACATTTTGAGTGGGGAGCACAAGCGGGCGCCTTCCTTATCGCAAGTATGGCCAAATCATCGCTCGATCAATATTGCAGCCGGAGAGGGATAGAGATCAATCTCTATGTTGGTCCCCGTTACTCAAAAGGCGTAAAGCGGTCAGTGGCATCGGAGATGGGGGTCAACTTCATGGACCTGATGCCCGAGATAGAGAAGATTCTCTGAGGCGCTTGCCGTCTCAGGCGCAATGAACAATGCCATGAGACGGTTCATCGCTTGCGGAACCCACCTAAACCTCAAGACGGCGCTTCCCTTTGCGGGCCTCAGGCACGGATTTCTGAAACCACTTGTTGTGATACCAGTTGGCGATATCCGGCGCCCGGCCGAACAAATACACACCGATAAAGGCCGTGATCAAAATATAGATCCCGCTGAATATCCGCAACTGCGGTAAAGCCAGGCTGGCGATAACGGCGGAAAACTCACCGCGGGGAATCATGGAAAATGCCGCCCGGCAGGAGACCTTCGGGCTCAATCCGAAGGACCTGCCGCCCACATAGCCCGTAACGAGCTTGCCGGCAACCGCCAGCAGGACGAGCGCGATCAGCATGCCGACAAAAGGAAGGCCTTCCCCGAAACCGATGGTCGTTCCGAACCAGAAGAAAAAAAACGGCAGGGCAAGGTCCCGGATGGGCAGAAGCAGGCGTTCGATTTCGGGAGATCTTCCGGTTTCAGACAGCATGACGCCGGCCATGAACGCACCCAGAATTTCGGATAGACCCAGAGCAATCGCCAGTCCGGCATACCCCAGGGCCAGACCCACCGCCAGAAGGGGCATGAAATCGGTTTCGATATATTTGCCGACGAAATTGTTCAGCCGCCTAAAACCAAAATGTCCCATAAGAACAGCTCCGGCGGCAAGGGCAATGATCTTTAAAAACAAAACCCCCATGAAGGTTGCCGAAATCTCATCGCCGCTTTGGATGCCGACAATGAATGAGACCAGGATAGGGGCCACCAGGTCTTCGAATATGAGCAGGGCCAGAATAAACTCGGCCTCCGGGTTGGCGAGCCGCTTTTTTTCGTCCAGAATCTTGGCGGATATGGATGAACTCGTGGCATAGGCGATCGATCCGATCATGAACGCAGAGATGGGCCTCAGGCCGAACAGCAAGGCCACGACCCACGCGCCGCCAAGATTCACCCCCACATCCATGAGCCCGGCCGGCCAGATCCGTTTGGATATGGTGATCATCCTGGCCAGAGGGAATTCAAGCCCCAGGATAAAAAACAGGAGCACAATCCCGATCTCGGCGGCAACATGAACCCATTGTCTTTCAAGAAACAACGAGGAAGCAGCGGCGCCCACTATGATGTAGATCAGAACCGACGGAAGCCTGAATTTCCGGGATGCAAAGCTGACGGCGAAAAACGCGCAGAGCATCAGCCCTGCCAGGAGCAGGAAGGGTATGTTTCCCACGGCCTACCTTTTGTTATCGATCGGAATCATCTTTTTCACCCTGAACCTGCGATTACAGCATGCAGGACTTACACAACGAATCCAGGTCTTTCGTTTGCTCCCGGTTGCCGATGGCCATAAGTATGTCGCCGGGCAAAATCATTTCGTTCACATCCGGACTGCCGATCATGTCTTCGCCTCGCTGAATGCCGATGATGGTCGCGCCGGTTTTGGTCCTGATGCGGGAATCGATGATCTTCTTGTTGGCCAGTTCGCTGTCCGGCAAGACCTCAATCCATTCTATTCTGAAATTTTTCAACAAAAACTCCACGTGGTCATCCGCCACCGGCTGGTAATCCACACCGAGAAGAAGGGTTCCCATTTGGCGGGCCTCTTCATCACTCAGTTTTATCGTAAAATCCGGTTCATCTTCGTCGGACCCGGAAAAATGGAATATTTCCCTGTGTCCGCTTTGATGCAGGATAACCACCACATTCTCTCCTTCCGCCGTTTCAAAGGAATAGCGTTTTCCAATTCCCGGCAGGTCACCGGTTTTGATCTTCATT